>JAUZSC010000024.1 GCA_030949825.1 Sulfurimonas sp. | reverse complement strand
ATCCCATTTTCAGCTGATGTATTAAGAAAATAGGCTATAATAAGGTTTTAAAATAGTATGTGGATAATATAATGAAAAAACAAGACAAATTAAAACTTTCAATTATGGCTTTTTTACTTATTGGATTAAGTGGATTTTTGTATGCAGTCGATGTTGTAGAGTTGTTTAGTTAATAAATGACAAATATAATCTTATGTGGTGGTAATGGTACTAGACTTTGGCCTATTAGTCGTACTCTTATGCCTAAACAGTTCGTAAAGCTTTTTGATGATAAGTCACTTTTCCAGCTTACAGTAGAGAGAAATAGAGAAGTTTGTAAGCAACAGTTTATAGTTTCAAATGCTGAGCAATACCTTTTAGCGGTAGATCAACTTGAAGAACTTGTCTCTTCTTAAAATAAATTTTTACTAGAACCAGTCGGTAGAAATACTGCTCCGGCGATAGCTCTTGCATGTTTTGCTCTTGATCCTCAAGCGATAGTACTTGTTTCTCCATCTGATCATCTCATAAAAGATGAAGTAGCTTATGCTAAGGTTTTACTACAAAAGAGTTGGCGCAAAAGATAATCTTGTACACATTCGGTATAACTCCTAAATTTGCTGAACAGGGTTTGGATATATAGAGTCGGATGGTGAAAATGTAAAGGCCTTTCATGAAAAACCGGATGCTATAACAGCTCAAAGTTATGTAGATGCTGGAAATTATTATTGGAATTCTGGAATATTTTGTTTTAAAGGCTGGAGTTTTTTTAGAAGAGCTTCAAGAAATATTCCCCTGAAATTTATAAGACTTCAAAGATTGCATATGAAAATATTCATAGTTCTAAATCTGATTTAGAATCTAATATGATTCGTATACTTCACGATGACATGCAAGCTATTCCTGAAGATAGCATCGACTATGCTGTTATGGAAAAGTCCTCAAAAGTAAAAGTAGTATCTTCAGATATAGAGTCAGGTCTGATTTAGGAAGTTTCGATGCACTTGCAGAAGAGTTTGAAACTGATGAAAATAACAACAGTGTCAATGATGACCTCATAGCCATAAATTCAAAAAACAACTTTTGTATATAGTAGTGATAGACTTATAGCACTAGCAGATATAAATGATCTTATAGTTGTTGATACTCCTGATGCATTACTTATAACTAAAAAAGGTAATTCTCAGCAAATAAAAACAATTGTAAAAGAATTAAAAGGTAGAGAAAGTGATCTACATCATATTCACCTTACGGCACACCGTCCTTGGGGAACTTACACTATTCTGGAAGAAAATCACAAGTACAAGATAAAAAGAATAGTAGTTAAACCCGGAAAACGACTAAGCTTACAAAACATTTTCATAGAAGTGAGCACCGGATAGTTGTAGAGGAACAGCGCTTGTATCTATTGGAGATAAGGAAATCTTAGTTAGACCGAATGAATCAACATACATTCCAATGGGTGAGTTGCATAGACTTGAAAACCCTGGGAAAGTTGATGTTATACTTATAGAGGCCCAAGTAGGCGACTATCTTGGTGAAGATGATATAGTTAGAATTGAAGATGATTATAAAAGGGATATTAAATAAATGGCAGATCAAAAGTAGCACTAATAACAGGTATAACAGGACAAGATGGTTCAGTTACTTAGCTGAATTTTTACTAAAAAAAGGTTATATAGTTCACGGTATGAAAAGAAGAAGTAGTACACTTTAATACAGATAGAATAGATCACCTTTATCAAGATCCACATGTTAGAAAATAGAAACTTAATTCTTGCACTACGGTGATATGACAGACTCTATGAACTTAACTCGGATCATCCAAGAGACACAACCAGATGAGATTTATAACCTTGCCGCAATGAGTCATGTTGCAGTAAGCTTTTGAGAACGCCTAGAGTATGTTGCAAATGCAGATGGTACAGGAACACTAAGAATTCTTAGAAGCTGTTAAACTTTTAGGACTGAGCAAAAAAACTAAAATCTATCAAGCATCTACATCAGAGCTCTACGGAAAAGTACAAGAGACACCCCAAAGTGAAACAACACCTTTTTATCCACGAAGTCCACTATGCAGTAGCTAAAATGTATGCTTACTGGATAACAGATATAAACTATAGAGAAGCTTATGGAATGTTTGCTTGTAATGGAATACTTGTTCAATCATGAGTCACCAAGTAAGGGGTGAAACATTTGTAACTAGAAAAATCACGCGCGCAGCATCTAAAATAGCTTTAGGTTTACAAGATAAACTCTACCTTGGTAATCTTGATGCAAAAGGACTGGGGTCATGCGAAAGACTATATAAAAATGATGTGGTTAATCCTTCAAGCAGATAAAGCAGAAGACTGGGTAATAGCAACGGGGAAACAACAACTGTAAGGGACTTTGTTAGGATGGCATTTAAGTATGTAGGAATAGAGTTAGAATTTGGAGGAGAAGGTGTACATGAAGTTGCTCTTGTATCAAAAATAGATAAAGATAGATATGAAAAGATGACTAATTTACCATATACAAAGGCACTCATAAATAAAGAAGTCATTGCCGTAGATCCTAAATACTTTAGACCAACAGAAGTTGATTTACTTTTAGGAGATCCAACAAAAGCAGAAACAAAACTTGGATGGAAAAGAGAATATAAACTAGAAGAACTTGTAAACGACATGATGGAAAGTGATTTGAAGCTAATGACTAAAGATGTTTACCCTCAAGAAGGTGGATATAAAACTATGGAGTTATTTTGAATAATGAATAAAAATAGTAAAATATATATAGCTGGACACAAGGGATTAGTTGGTTCAGCAATAGTAAAGAATCTAGTATCAAAAGGTTATACAAATTTAATATATAGAACTCATAAAGAGTTAGATTTGGCTAAATCAAAAAGGAAGTAGAAGAGTTTTTTAAAAATGAAAACCAGAGTATGTAATCACTTGCCGCTGCAAAGTTGGTGGCATAGTTGCTAACAATACATACCGAGCATGACTTCATATACGAAAACCTTCAGATTCAAAACAATGTAATACATCAAAGTTATTTACACAATGTAACAAAACTATTATTTTTAGGAAGTACATGCATATATCCAAAAAATGCACCACAGCCTATGAAAGAAGATAGTCTTTTAACAAGTGAACTAGAATACACAAATGAACCATATGCTATAGCAAAAATAACAGGTATAAAGATGTGTGAAAGTTATAATATCCAATATGGTACAAATTTTATATCTGTAATGCCTACAAATTTATATGGACCAAATGATAACTTTGATTTAGAAACTTCACATGTATTGCCAGCACTTTTAAGAAAGATGCATGAGGCTAAATTAAATAATACTCATCAAGTTGAGATATGGGGAAGTGGAAAACCAAGAAGAGAATTTTTATACTCAGAAGATATGGCAGATGCTTGTGTATTTATACTTGAAAATAGAGACTTTAAAGATATTGTACTAAATTCCGATACTCCTATCGCTAAAGCGAAAGTGGAGTGTAAAAATACACATATCAATATTGGTACAAGTGTAGATATATCTATAAAAGAATTAGCTTTAACTATTAAAAATAGTTGGATATACTGGTGAATTATACTACCCCAAGAAAAACAAACAACATTTTCAAATTCCTTATTTAAACAAGGTAAAATATCACAAGAAAATGAGAGGGTTATATTATGAGTAGAAAAAGAGCGATTTACAGCACAGAGTTGAAAACTAGATTAGTAATAGAAGTTTTAAAAGAAGAAAAACATTAGTAGAGATAGCAAGTGAGAATAAGATTACACCAAATAATCTAAAGAATTGGAAGAAGATATTTTTGGAAAATGCAGAAATGGCAATGGAGCCTAGTAAGGCTGTTAAAGAGTACAAAGAAGAGAATGCTAAATTACAATTAGAAGTTGGAGAATATGCCAAAAAAGTGGGACAATTAACACTTGAAAAGGATTGGGCTGTGGGAAAGCTAAAGGGCTTGGACTTATCTAATAAGAAAGAGCTAATAGAATCTGAGTCTAAAGAGTTGTCAATAGTAAAGCAGTGTGAACTACTTGACCTTAGCAGAAGTAATATCTACTACGAACCTGTAATAAATGAGTATAAACTAGCCATCAAAGAGGAGATTAAATCTATCTTTGAAGAGATACCAATATATGGAGCTAAAAAGGTGCATTGTCAGCTCTTGGAGAATGGCTTTAATTTGAGTCTTAACACCGTAACATCTTATCGTAAAGAGTTAGGCTTAAGGGCTATATTAGCCGTTAGAGAGCCGCTTTGTCTTACTCAGCCAAACATTGCACACCCTAAGCATTCTTATAAGCTTAGAGGCTTGGATATTGTGAGAGCTAATCAAGTGTGGTCAACGGATATTACCTATATTAAGATAGCTGGTGGAATGGTCTATCTTGCTGCTATTATTGATTGGTACTCTAAGGCTGTACTCTCTTGGAGAATATCAAATACTATGGACACAGAACTTGTGATGGGAGTTTTAAATGAGGCACTATCTAAGTATGGCAAACCAGAGATATTTAATACTGATCAAGGGAGTCAATACACAAGCCATATACACACTCAGAAACTCAAAGATAATGGCATCACAATATCTATGGATGGTAAAGGTAGAGCAACTGATAATATCTGCATAGAGAGATTCTGGAGAAGTGCTAAAGTAGAGAGAATATACCTAAACCAATATAACACAATCAAGGAGTTAAAAGAAGATGTAGCAGACTATATGGAGTTTTACAATTATAGAAGATTTCATGAGACATTGGAGTATAAAAAACCGATGAAAGTTTACTATGATAGTTTACAGATTAACGAAGATAACTATACTTCGGCAGATGTAAAAGTTTCATAAAGTAACATGGTTGGAGGTAATAAGGAATTTGGAAAAGTTGTCTTGACTAATTGGGGTAGTATAGTGGCTGATAGACTGCCCTTACTACAGCTTCATATTATTTGTTACCGCCTAATATGTGTAGTTTGGTTTCAGGCTGATGGCTAATCTTTACCTGAGCTGGATTGTCCAGCTTGATTGCCTTAGCTTTGCTTGGCACACTCATATCATTTTTTCTTGAATTTTCGTTGCTTTATTGTAGCAATATATTTTTCTAAATCAACAAGTATTTTTCTTTTATATTTTTTGTTAGGCTTTCCTAAAATAGACATTCGTTCTAACTATTGCGTTCCTATGTTTTGTTAGGTTTTTTACTGCTTTAAAGTTGCTTTTCTTCTATTTCTTCTATTACAATTTGTCTCAATTTGTCAGTTAAAATATTATCTTGTTCGGTTTTAGAATATATAGTGACTAAATACAAAGTATCATCTTTTATAATAAGTTATAATTCTAAATCCTCCACTTTTCCCTGTAGGAATTGAGGAGTTTGAGATTCTTATCTTAAAAATATTTGCACCTAAATCTGTTCCCGATTCTGGATTTAATGATAATATATTTACAAGTTTTACTAAATCACTTTTAATTTTAGGAAATTTCTTTTTAGCTTCTTAACATCTTTTCAAATCTAGGGATAGTTTCAATTTTAAAGTTCATTCAAAAATCTTGAATAGGTCTTGAATTTAGTTTTCCTTGCTCTATAAGGCTTATTTCATCTAGCCCATTTTTGAAGTTATTGATTATTTCATCGTCTGTATTATCTAATTTCACAACTTCTACACCATCATTTTTAAAATGCTCTAGCATCCATAAAACTTTTTGTGCTATTGTTTCATTTTGAAAATTCACTGCTATTTGCATTTGTTTTCTCCTGTATAGTTATTTTATACACTTGCCTAGTTTTAAATCACTCTTGTTCTTAGATATTGTTTTATTCCCAATACCTTTTACATTTGTGAGCTCATCTATGCTTTTAAAGCATTTTACTGAGTCTCTATACTTAACAATTGCTTCGGCTTTTTAGCTCCTATACCCTTGAGTGATGTAAAATCTTTTGCAGTTGCATTATTGATATCCACGGTTGCCAAAGCGAGTGTGATACTTAGAAGTAAGATAGTTAAAAATTTCATTATTGACCCTTTATATTTTTTGATAACTCATTATATCAAAAAATGATTAAATTCCTAAAAAGATATTTTAATCCAAACTCATAGCTGGTAAAATCTTTAAAACTCTTAATTTTTCAAGGTTGAAATAAAAGTATAATTTTTATGCATAAAAATATTGTGTTGCACTATGTATTTGTCATAGATATGATTAGCATTTATAAAGTACGGTTCATAATAGACTAAACTTTGTAGAGTAGACATCGCCACCCTCCTTTTTATTTAATTTAATATTTCGGAGGTGCAGAATGCCCCTCACAGAACCGTACTTGAAGATTTCCCTCATACGGCTCTTCAATTTAACTCACAAACTCATGAGATAAAGTGTAGAAATTATGTTTTATACTTGGTTGTGGAAGTGGGTATAGAGTTAAGTAATTATATAATTTACTCCAACTCATACTTTTCTTCTGGCTTCTACGATTTAACCATTTATGAACCATTTTTAAAGCTAAAGAGTAATACCTTTTAATAGATGGGAAGTTTCCACTTACTCCATAGTATTGAAAGTGTCCTCTTAGTTTAGCTTGTAGTATTTTCCACCACTCTTTTGTAGGGACTAAGTTTCTTATCTGTTTTAACCAAATATTCAACTCTTTTATTTTAGCTCTAAATTTCTTCATTGCTGTTTTTCGCCCTACTTTAAAGTATCCTTTTCTTGTTTTATCACTAAAGTGAGTAAAACCTAAAAAGTCAAATGTATTGGCTTTACGATTTTGATTTTGAGAGTTACCTCTTTCAAATCTACCAAACGAGAAGACTCTTGTTTTATCAGGATGTAGCGTTAATCCATATTTGTTAAATCGTTTGTATAGTGCTGATACTATTTTATTAGCATCATCTTTATATTGAACTAAGCATACGAAATCATCGGCGTAGCGAACAAGTTCGCAGTATCCTCTGATATGTGTTTTTACCTCTTTTTCAAACCAAGTATCTAAAACATAGTGCAAAAATATATTAGCTAATAGTGGACTTAAGATACTTCCTTGAGGAGTACCTACATCTGTTTTAATAAGTAGATTATCATCAATATATCCTGCTTTTAGAAATCTCTTTATTAGAAATATCAAACTACTGTCTTTTATTCTAATATTTAGGAACTCTATCAACATATTGTGGTTTACATTATCAAAGAAACCTTTGATGTCTGCTTCTACAATATGATTTACAGGTTTACTCATAATAGTTGTATCTATTTGGTTAAGTGCTTGATGTGTATTTCTTTTTGGTCTAAAACCATAAGAGCAATCTAAAAAGTCCATCTCATAGATACTTTGCAATATTTGTGATATACCACTCTCTACTATCTTATTTTCAATAGTTGAAATTCCTAAGGGTCTTGTTTCACCATTCCCTTTAGGGATATACACTCTTTTGCAGGAAGTGGTCTAAAAGATTTATTTTTCAATCTTTGCACTAGCTTTCTCAGATTTTCATCCAAATTACTATTATAATCTTGCCAGCTTACTTTATCTATTCCTACTGCCTTGTTTCTAGCAAGGTTGTTGTAGCAATCTTTTAGGAACTCTACATTTAGATGATGAGCTAAGCTCTCAAACTGAAATGTTTTATTCTCTTTCGCACACTTTGATAGAGAAGATAATTTATACAAAGTGTTATTCAACTCCGAGTTTGACATTGTTAAGTTACCTCCTTACATTAAATTGTTAATCCCTTCGAGTGGTTTATTTCAACCTCAATAGGCATTACCCTATTTACACCTCTACTATGGATTAATCCGACTGCCTTGTGAAATTACACCCTAACCTCTTCGGCTCTAGGCATAACATTCAGAAATCACAAGGCTCTCCCAAGTTCCAAAACAATCAATTCATCTACCCGCTACGGACTTAGACCCCGACACCTCTTGTATAAGCTAACCTTTTCTTCTTTTATTGGGCTAGTGTTAAAAACTAGAAAAACACTTTTTAATTTCGCTTATACAAATGCTGACTTCCAGTAAATGAAGACTTTGGTCAGGTGTGACGATAAATATTACGGGGCTCAACACCTTCACGCCGAAGCATTGTGGCTGATAGACTGCCCTTACTACAGCTTCATATTATTTGTTACCGCCTAATATGTGTAGTTTGGTTTCAGGCTGATGGCTAATCTTTACCTGAGCTGGATTGTCCAGCTTGATTGCCTTAGCTTTGCTTGGCACACTCATTCAGAAATTCCTCAAGCTTATTTATCATCTGCAGTGCTACATCTTTACTTGCGTATTGCATCAAAGCTCCACTTTTTTCTTCAAGAGAAGCATCTAAAATCTCTAAAAACTTATCTTTTAAGTTTTCATCTTCTCTCTCGCACCAGCCTAAGTTATTATCTACAATAAATTTAGCATTTTGGTATTGATGGTCACCTGCTGCGTATGGGTAGGGTACATAAAAAGCTGGGCATCCATTTGTTGTGAGTTCCCAAAGTGTACTTGCACCTGCACGACTGACTGCAAGGTCGGATTCTTCAATCATAGATGCTAAATCTTGTGTAAAAGCATAAAGTTCAACTTCGATTTCAATTTTTTCATAGGCTGATTTAACTCTATCAAAGTCACTCTCTCCAGCTTGATGGATGATTTTAATACCTCTTTTACTGAGTTCTCCACACACAGATAAAGCTAAATTATTAATCGCTTTTGCCCCATGTGATCCACCTAAAAATATAATCGTATTTAAATTTTTTCGTAGTCTCGCAGTATTTGAAAAGACTTCTTTTACAGGGTAACCTTTTATTGTAGAATCTTTGTCATACGCAGAAACAAAACTTTTTGCATAAGGTTTTAAAAGTGAATTCAACCTTCCCTCAACTGCATTTTGTTCGTGAATAAAAAGTGGGATTTTTTTGATTAAACTAGCAAATGATGCAGGAGCTGCTGAAAAACCACCAACACTATAAACTGCATCTATCCTATGCATTTTCAGTAAATACCTTGAAGTTAAAAATGCTCTAAAGATTTTATAGAGTGCCTTGAGTTTTGCTAAACCTTTTTGATTAACCACACCTGTTGTTGGTAAAAAGTAGACATGCGAAAAAGCTCGTTCATGTTCAAAATATTTTCTATCTTGTCCATGAGTGGAACCAATAAAAATAACTTCATATCCTTTTTTAATACTCGCTTCTAAAAGAGCCTGCGCAATCACGAGATGCCCACCTGTTCCCCCACCTGTTATACATAGTTTCATAGTCTATTTCCTTTTGACATATCTGCTCTTTTTGATGACATCAAAACCATACCAACACCAATAGAAGCTGCTAAAATTGCCGAACCACCGTAGGAAAGAAAAGGTACGGATATACCTTTAATAGGAGTAATTCCACTAATTCCGTATGCATTTACTAAAAATGCAAAAGAAAGAAGAAGTCCTATGCCTATACTAAAAAGATAAATTGTTCTGTCGTAAGTTCGATTTGCAACTTTAAAAATTCTTTGGAGTAACCACATGAAAATAAACACTACAAAAAGCACTCCAAAAAAACCAAATTCTTCAGCGATTCCGGCTAAAATAAAATCCGTATGAACCTCTGAGAGAAAGCCCAGCTTAAATGTTCCATTTGCGATACCTGTACCAAAAAGACCACCATTATGAATGGCATTTAGAGAGTTTCCTATCTGATAAGGTTCAACCTCTGTTGGAACGCGTAATTGTTCAGCAATAGATGCAGGGAAAAGGTCAAGTACAGAATTTTGTGCTAATGCCCACCATGATTTTATCCGTATAATTCTATGTTCAGCTGTTAAAATAAAAAATATAAAGAACATCAAAACAGTCGATAAAATACTAAAGAAAAATCGAAAACTACTTCCTGCAAAAAAGAGCATAACAAGAAGCGTCATACCAAGAACTACAACCTGCCCCAAGTCACTTTGAACAAATGCAATAATAAACATTGCCGATACAAAAACAAGAGCATAAGGGAAAAATCTTTTAAACTCATTTACAAGTCCCATTCCTCCATGATGTCCAAGTTTTCTTGAAAAACTCCATGCAAGAAAATATACAAATCCGATTTTAAAAAATTCCACTGGAGCGATTGAAAGCCCTGCTAATTTAACCCATCTTTTAGCTCCCCCTACAGTGGGTACAAGTGCCTCAGGTAAAAATGGCATAGCAATCATTAAAGCACTTGAGCCTAAAAAAAGTGTAAAACCTATGGGTGTAAGCCATTTATCTGGGTCAAGTTGGGCTAATATCCATATAATTGTTATACTAAAAATCCCAAATATAGACTGTCGTATAACAAAATGAAATTCACTTACTCCAAAAAGAAGTGTCGTATATGTAGAGAGTGTGTACGATAAGATAATACCCATTCCGATAAGAGTAGAAACAAGGGCGAAGAGTTTTCTATCTGCCATCTATTTTAACTTGTTTATTTTTAAGACAAATTCAACTTCTGGTTGAGAAATATTTAACTCTTTTGAGATAGTTTCAAGCGTGATTCCTTGCTTAAATAAAGCAAGGATTTTTTCATCATCATTTCCATTTATAGATGTTGGAATTGAAAACTGTTTAACACCATTTTCTAAGTTTGAGATTCTAGCATCTATCTGTGAGTCTATGTTACTAATGTGTTCTTGAAGCTGCTTAAATCCAGAGGATAAGGGCTGAACCATATCATATACACTTCTTTCTATTTCTTCATATATCTCTGCATCACTCATGCCTCTTGTATTTTTTTGAATACTTTTTTGTGTTTCACCCATGTTTTTTTTAAGATAGTAAATCTCACGATTTAACTCTTCTACAACCGAAGCTACTGAACGAATATTTTTTGTATAATCATTGTCTTTTGTATACACAAAATATAAAAGATATAAAATAACTGCCGCCATTGCTACAACTATGTAGTCTAAGTTTAAATAATCTTGAAGAATCTGAATATCTATAAGCATTATTTGTTCTCTCTTGCTTCACGGATTAAAACTCTTTCGCGTGCTGTCATGTACGAGCCCCATTCTTTTTCATCTCTATCATGGATACGCGTTATTTTTGCTAGTGTTTTAGTCTGGGCCTTAAAAAAGATTCCAATATCTCGTTTTGGATGTACCGGCATCTCTATTCGCCCATAATATTCTGAATCTACTTCTAATAAGTCATCTGCTAAATTGAAATATTCAAAACCTATAGAGTCTATCTTAGCAGCTGCTGTTAAAGAAACACGGCTAGGTTCTTCGTTTTTCAAAAACATTTCAAGCGCGTCTATCTTGTTATGGAGTTCTACAACAAGATTTAAAAGTACGGGATCAGTTTCAGCTGTTTCACCTCGTGCCTTTGCTAGTTTTAACCACTGGTTAATAGCATTACCATCAGATTCACTAAGTTGATGATACTCTCTCTCATACTCTTCGTGATTTAAACTTGATTCGCTAAACACTAAACTTATTGGAGCTTGAACTAAACGAGGTTCCATTAAACAGCCTTATCAATAATGATAAAAATTAAAAATGCAATCCCTAAATAGCCATTAACTGTAAAAAAGGCACGATCTATTTGCGTAAAATCTTTTCGTACTAAATGATGCTCGTAGTAAAGCATAGTCCCGCTAAACACAATTGCAGTGAATGCAAAAACACCAAGACCTGCCAGAGAAACAAAAATAGCCCAGCAGACAACTGTCAGAAGATGAAAAAACATTGATAAACGCATCGTCACAGCTGCACCATGTTTTGATGGAATTGAGTGAAGATTATTTTCTTTATCAAAATCCATGTCTTGAAGCGAGTAAAGTAAGTCAAATCCAGCCACCCAAAAGATAACTCCAAGACTTAAGAACAAAGACCAAATTGGAATCGTAGCACTAACAGCAACTGCACCCGCAATAGGAGCGAGACCAAGAGAAATACCTAATACAATATGCGCCCATGATGAAAATCGTTTAAAATATGAATAGCCGCCTAGTATAAAAAGTATGGGAAAACTCAGGCTAAATGCAAGCGAATTTATCATGTATGCCACCCCAATAAAAACAACAGCATTCACAATGATAAAAGCCATAATCGAAGGAGCATCTATGCGTCCATCTACATTCGGGCGATTTTGTGTACGAGGGTTTTTTGCATCTATGTTCCTATCGGCATAGCGGTTTACACCCATTGCAAAGTTTCTAGCACTCAGCGCTGCTACGAGTCCCATAAAAAAAAGCCACCAGCCAAACCAGCCATCAGCCGTAACAATCATAGCGATAAAGATAAAGGGGAGTGAAAAAATAGAATGTTCAAACATTACAAGTTCGTTAAAATCTTTCGCTTTTTGTATAATTCTTTGCACCAGATTACCCTTGAAGTATTATTTTGTTTTATTTTAGCTAAACTTGTTTTAAAATGATATAATTTGTCAATGAAAAAAGATATAAAGCAACTTGCAATCATTGGTCCAACTGCTTCTGGAAAAAGTGATTTAGCTATTTCAGTTGCTTTAAAAATCGATGCTTATATTCTTTCTATTGATTCGCTTAGTATTTATAAAGAGATTGATGTTGTTTCGGCTAAACCTACAAGAGATGAACTTTCTTTAGTGAAGCACTTTGGAATAGATGAGATTTATCCAAATGAGCATTTTGGTGTTGATATTTTTATAAGTCTTTACAAAAAAGTTTTACAAGAATGTGAAAAGGATAATAAAAATCTCATTATTGTTGGTGGAACATCTTTTTATCTCAAGTCTTTACTACAAGGTCTGTCTGAAATTCCCCTCATTACACAAACAATAACAAACAGTGTAAAACAAGAACTAACTGAGCTTCAAAAATGTCATACACTCTTAAAAAATATTGACGAAACATACATGAAAAATATTACTCCTAATGACTCGTACAGAATCGAAAAAGCATTACTCATTTATAGAGCATCTGGACTAAGCCCAAGCCAATGGTTTAAACAAAACCCTCCTAAGCCTGTCATAAAAAACTTAGATATTTATAACATCGATGTTGATAGGAGTATTTTAAGAGAGAGAATCTCTAAAAGAACAAACAAGATGTTAGAACTCGGCTTGTTGGATGAAGTCTGTTACTTAGAACAAAAGTACACACGACTTCCTAGTTCTATGGGTGCTATTGGTATCGTAGAAGTTTTAGAGTATCTCGATGGAAAAGTTAGTCAAGAGAAGATGTTGGAGAATATTTCTACGCATACTGCTCAACTTGCAAAAAGACAGCAAACTTTTAATAAAACTCAGTTTGAAAATATTATCTCTGCACCACTGGAAGACTTAGAAGAAATTATACTAAGTCGCCGTAACAATTAGGTCTTCTATCTCGTAAAAGTCCCCAGTATTTTCTTTGTTTTGCATTTTCATTTAAATCAAACTCCCCGTAAATGATTTCTTCTTTATCTCTTGAAGCCTCTGCTATTTTTTTCCCTGTATAGTCGGTTATAAACGAAGAACCATAAAATGTAATCTCACAACTTTTCCCTACTTCTAAGCCGGTACGATTTGCCACCACGATTGGAACTGTATTTGTAGCCGCGTGACCCATTTGAACTCTTTGCCAATGTTCTTTTGAGTCCAGACCAATCTCAGGTTCACTTCCTATTGCAGTCGGATAAAAAATAATTTCAGCTCCCTTAAGTGCTAAAGCACGTGCCGTTTCGCAGAACCATTGATCCCAACAGATGCCTACACCGATTTTTGCATAGGCTGTATCGTAGACTTTAAAGCCGGAGTCACCTTGCTTGAAGTAAAACTTTTCTTCGTATCCTGGACCATCTGGGATATGTGTTTTACGGTAATTATCCATAACACTGCCATCAGTATCTATAACAACAAGTGAGTTAAAATAGTCCACATCTGCTTTTTCAAAATAACTTACTAATAAAACCACTTCTAACTCTTTTGCTAAGTCTGAGAATTGTTGTATTAGTAAATTGTCTTTAAGGGGATTTGCCCACGAGAAATACTTTTCTTCCATATCTTTACAAAAATAAAGACCTTGGAAAAGTTCAGGTAAAAGAATTATCTGCGCGCCATTTGAAGCCGAGTCCCTCACAAACTCTAATGCTATTTTTACATTAGAAACTTTGTCTTCACTCATACTCATTTGAACTGCTGATACTTTTACCATAAGGAGACTAACCTCTACCAGTTACTTCTAAAAGGTGGTATCCAAATTGTGTTTTAATTGGTCCATATACAACACCAACATCACCATTAAAAACTGCTTTATCAAACTCAGGAACCATTTGCCCCGGAGAAAATTTACCTAAGTCTCCACCTTCTGATGATGAAGGGCACGAAGAATTTTCTTTTGCTATTGCCCCAAAATCTGCTCCACTTGCTATTACTATTTTTAAATCATTACACTTTTCTTCACTGTCTACTAAAATATGTCTTGCTGTTGCCCACATCTACTATCCTTTGTCACAGGAAGAAAAGTAATTTCCTTCCTTACGCTAACGCTTGGTTCTCTTCGGCAGAGAGCCCGCGCACCTTGAGTGCTTTTAAAATATATTATTTACCTTGAAATTCTACACTAAATACCTAAATCTTTTTTTACCTCTCTCACTATTGCTTCATCTTCACTCAAATCAATCCACTTAAATTGGCTTCCACTCTGCGAACTACCACGGAGTAAATCACCTGATTTTCTATACTTTAAATCTAGGTTTGCTATGTCAAAACCACTTGTTGTTTTGACAAACTCATCAAGTCGATTACTTTTATCTTGATTTGTATACAAGTAACAATAACCTTTTAAACCAGTTCTACTCACACGACCACGAAGTTGATGAAGTGTTGATAAACCTAAGCGCTCTGCACCAACAATCACCACCGTACTTAAACGAGGAAGCGAGATGCCAACTTCTACAACAGTTGTAGCTATTAAAATCTTTCCTTTTTCTCTAAAATCTAAAAGCACCTGCTCTTTTTCTTTGTCTTTTCCATGTGTTACATACACATCCTCAAAGTTTTTTTCCCAATAGCCTCGTGATTCTTCTATACTTTGGTACTCAATAACTTCGCTTTTCTCAACAAGTGGATAGACTAAAAGAACTTGATTTCCTTTGCTTATTTCATCTTCTATTTTTTCTCGTAAGTTAGCAAAATCACTTTTATGAATGACTGTACTTGTTATGTCTTTTTTAAAAGGTGTTGAAGTTATTAAAGATACATCTATATTTGCAGTTTCTATCATTGCTTGTGTTCTAGGAATTGGAGTGGCTGAAAACTGTAAAAAATGTGGTTTAGCATCTCCAGAACTAACTAATTTTTCTAACATGTTTCTTTGCTTAGTACCAAAGCGATGCTGTTCATCTACCATCACTAAGTCTGCTTGAGGAAGATCTCTATAAAGAAGAGCATGCGTACCAATTATAAAGCTATATTCACTTAAATCAACTTCTTTGGTTTTGTTAGTAACAAGAACTGATTTAATATGAGGTAAATGAGTTTGTGCTTCTTCAAAAAGTTGTTTTGCTAAAATCGTTGTTGGCGCCATTAAAATACTACGAGATGGATGCATCATTTCAACTGAAGCTAAAATCACCATAGTTTTTCCACTTCCAACATCCCCAACTAGCATTCGCTTAGATGCTACATCTTTTTTAAAGTCATTTTGTATATCTTCTATGGCTGTTATTTGCTCTTTGGTTAATGTAAAAGGCAAGGTTTTTGCCCATTTTTTATATCTACCTATTTTAGATTTACTTGCTTGAAAATATCTTCTTTTTCCTGCTAGTATTTTCATATAAACAAATAATTCTGTGTATTTTAATGCATTGATTGCATCTTGACTTAATTCTTTATTGTCCAATAATTCTTCTGTTGGATTGTGAAGTTTTAAAAGTTCGTCTGTAATATTTTTTGTTAAACCCTCTGCTTTTAGATTTTCTTGGTTAAGATTTTTTTGAACAAACCTATTCATAACATCATTACGCAAAGCCACCTTATACTTAGGTGTAATCACACCAACACTTGTGATTTTTCTAGGCATTGTTATACTACAAGCACCTGTCTTGCATTCCGTCATTCCATAATAGTAATCTCTATTTCCGACTACAAACTGATGCATCATATAAGGCTTAGGACGAAAAAGCACTCCCGTAATCGTATATCCAAAGTTATGTGCGAAAAAAGTCACTTGAATTGAATTTGCTGCACGAAAAACAGACTCTACGGTTGCATCGATGAGTTGAAAGCTATGAGGAATAAGTGTATCATGAAGACGAAAATCTTCATAAGAATGAGGAATGCACAAGGCTAACTCTATAAATGAGTTAATCCCTAATTTAAGAAATTTTGCTTGTGTGTCTTTTGTATGTTTCATAAGGCAAGTCTAACAAAAAATCAACTTAAAAGTAAAAAACTTTGCAAATTGACATATAATTGTCTAGCCATCGTTTATAATCGCTATTATTAACTCCTGTAAAACACTTTCACATTTATCATTGTCTATCTGACAAGTACCAGCAGCACCGTGTCCACCACCACCATTTTTAAGCATAAGCGCACCAACATTTGTTTTTGAACTTCTGTCGATTATAGATTTTCCTGTTGCAAAAACTGTATTTTGTTTTTTAAAGCCCCAAAGCACATGAATCGAAATATTTATTTGCGGGAACATTGCATAAATCATAAATCTATTTCCAGGGAAAATAGTCTCTTCATTTCTTAAATCAAGTACTCCTAAGTTCTTGTGAATTGTTGTGCATCGCTTAAGTTGATCTTTGAATTCGTCTGCGTATTTATTAAAAAGATCGACTCTCTCTTTAACATCTGGGAGTTGCATAATATCGTCTATACCATGGTCATGACAATAATCAATAAGGTTCATCATAAGTTCATAATTTGCAATTCTAAATTCTCTAAATCGTCCTAAGCCTGTTCTTGAATCCATTAAAAATGAAAGTAAATCCCATCCCTGTGGATTTAAAATATCTTCACGAGAAAATTGTGCAGCATCTGCTTTATCAACAGCTACCATCATATCTTCACGAATCATCGAAAGGTCATTATCTTTTATATAGTAATCATAAATTACGCGGGCAGCAGAAGGAGCGTCTGGGATAATAATATAGTTGTCAGCTTCACCATTACGGATTGATTCACTCTCATGATGATCAAATACTAAGTGAGCCTTTGCAACATAAGGGAGGTTTGTAATAATGTCGTTTTCGGTAATCGTTATCGTACCATCTTGCATATCTTTTGGATGTACAAATTTTATTTCATCAATCAATTCTAACTGTTTTAAGATTACAGCACACACTAAACCATCCATATCACTTCTTGTAACTAAACGAAATTTCCCACTCATGTTTATCCCCTGAATATACCTAAATTTTATTTAATTATATCCATGAAAAGAAAATATCTAAAGTAAAGTAGAAATTATTATTTCGTAACTATAGCAAAACTCATTTCTAAAATCTCTTTATGCTCTTTTATAAAAGCATTTAAGTCTTTGAGTTTTAATTTTTCAATTCTTTTCAATTCTTTTTTAGAATGTCCTAGTTCATGAGCGTTGTAATATTCCATAAAAGTACGGTTAAGTCTTTGGCTCATTGTTTCAACTCTCAGTGGTTCGCTTCCAAGTAAAAACTTTTTCGTTTGCTCCAACTCTTCTTTTGTTACACCTTTTTTTACAAACTTAGCGACAACTTCTTTAACGGTTTGTTTTGCTTCTTCCATAGACTCTAGTTTTGTTTGTAAATATCCAGTCATATACGAGCTTGATTTAGTAACACTTACGCGTGCATATGCAGAGTATGCAAGACCTCTCTTTACGCGAATCTCTTCCATTAAGCGTGAACCAAAACCACCAGTTCCTAAAATGAAAGTAGCTACTCGAGCCTTATAATAATCTTCATCGCCAGCACTCATATTGTAAGGAGAACCAAAATAAACATACGCTTGTTCAGTTTCTCTTTTTAAAATACTTGTTTTAGCTTTTTTAATTACTTCGTAGTTTTTAGCCTCAGTTTTTTCACCCCTTTGCATTGAGGCAATGATATTTCCTATCTTGGCTTTAACAAGTTTTAAGTCAATATCTCCACCTAAAACTACAATAAGTTTTGCACTAACAATATTTTTTTCTAAAAAGTTTTTCACATCATTAATTTCTATACCTTTAACGCTATCAATCGTTCCAGATGATGGATTTGCTAAGACACTTCCCTCAAATAAAACTGCCTTTAATTCCTTTGAAGCTATATAATCAAAATCATTTTCTTTTCTACTTAGTCCACCAATAGTAGTAGTTTTAACTTTAGAAAGAGCGTCAACTGTAAGGTTTGGCGCCTTTAGTAAGTCAGCAAAATAATCTAAAGCATCATTAAAATTCTCTGTAAGTGATCCAACTTCCATCACAAAAGTCTCAACTCCAGTAGAAGATGCTATATGGATTGCCTTAGATTCTAACTGCTCTGCAAAAGCAGATGAACCTAGTTCTTTTGTTCCCTCGTTCATCATTCTTGCACTTATCTTAGCAAGTCCAGCTTTGTTAGTATCTGTGATACTTCCAGCATCTGTAAAAACAAACTGCATTGTTGCAAGAGGAAGTCGTTTATCATCTTCAAAAATTACAGGTATTTTTAAACCATTTGTCTCAATATATTCAATTCTTGCTGCCATAATTATTTGTCCTAAAAGTAGTAATATTAAAAAGTATCTCATTATAAATACTTAAGTGTTTCATATGCTGTGTTTCGTACGGCTGGAGTTTCACCTAAGTCTCTTATAAGGTGTATCATCTCATCTTGAGCCATGTTATAACCTACACCTGTAGCACTTACAACATTCTCTTCCATCATCGTCGAGCCTAAGTCATTTGCACCAAAACGCAATGCCATTTGACCGATGTAGGGCCCTTGTGTTACCCATGAACTTTGAATATTTTGCACATTATCAAGATACAATCTTGCAACTGCTAAAAGTCTAAGATAACGGTTTGAAGATGGTTTTTCCATATCTGGAATAAGAGCTAAAAGTTCAGTGTTTTTCCCTTGAAAACTCCACATAATAAAAGCACGGAAGCCACCTGTTTCGTCTTGAAGTTTTCGTATCATATCAAAATGCTCAACGATTTCTTCATCGGTTTCAACCGTTCCATACATCATAGTAGCCGTACTCATAATACCTAGTTTATGTGCCTCGCGATGTACACCAACCCAAACCTCAGCATCTATCTTTTTTGGGTGCAATAATATCACGCACTTTATCAGATAAAATCTCCGCTCCAGCACCAGGAATAGATGCCAGACCTTTAGCTTTTAAACGAGAGAGAACTTCCTGAATCGTAATTCGAGACACTTTGGCGATAAAATCAAGTTCAATAGAGCTAAAACCATGAATTGTAATAGTGGGATATTTAGTATGAATATGTTCTACTAAATCCTCATACCAGCCTATTTTTAATTTAGGATGTACTCCACCTTGAAAAAGAATTTGCGTTCCACCAATTTCTAAAAGTTCATCTATTTTTGCATCGATTTCATCAAATGTCAGCACATAAGCATCTGCATCTTTTTCATGTCTGTAAAATGCACAAAATTTGCAATCAACCCAACAAATATTTGTGTAGTTGATATTTCTATCGATTACAAAAGTAGTTATGCCTTTTGGGTGCAACTCTTTTTTTTCTCTCACTTGCCATTTTTCCGAGTGTATTTAAGTCAGCATTCTTGATTAAATCAAGTGCCTCTTCTTTGCTTAATCTTTTTTGCATTGTCCAGCTTTAGTAGTTATTTTTTTCATTGCCATATTCATCTTTTTGATTTTTTTAGGGGCATTGAGTATATGTTTGTTTTCTAACCATGAGCCATCTCTATAAGCCATTTTAACTTTGGAATCGCTGTCTTTATAAACAAGAATCCGGATTGGTAAATCAAGTCCGACGAGCATATCTTGTTGCATTAAAGCAGTTCCAAGTTTAGGATTTCCAAAGATTACCATCTTTGATTCATTTAACTTCATGTCTACAGATTTTGCATTGCCATGATGGTTAATCACAGCAAATACACTCAAGCCTTTGTTTCTCACAACCTTTTTAATATGATTTACAGTTACATCAACACTACATTCACTTGTTTTAACAATAATATCATTTGCAAACAAGTTTAGACTTAAAGCTACTAAAAGTACTATTTTTATCATTATTTCCATCCTTCATTTCTTGGATTAATCACTTTTTTCTTAAAAAATCTTAAATAAACTCCGTACATAAACAGTAAAGTCAAAATCAAACCTATAATAACTTGCAACCATGCAGTTATGTTCAGTGCTTTATTTACTATTTTTTTATGCATTTTGTTGTCTATATTTACTTCAGCCATATCTGTCATATGCGTTAAAGCAGACACTGCAAGATTTCCTTTTGGAATATCCACATGACAAGAAAAACAAACACCACTTCTGTCAAGCTTATCCCGTTGCGCTTTATTTAAAGGACCTGAAAGTGTCCAATGATGTCCAACTGTTTGTAATTGTGTCCCATTTTCATCTAAAAACTTAGAGTAATCATAGTGAAGATTAGGAATCCCTGGCATCTGTTCATCTACGATAGTAGGAAGAACCTTACCTTCTGCTGTCATTATATCTATAATAGTAGTTACAGAGGGATCTCTCGTGCTTTTACTACCCATAATTCCCATACCCATAGCCTTTTGCGTAGTATGGCATGACTCGCAGGTTCTTCCCTCTTTACTTATAGTGTGTGGTTGAATTGGTGCCATATCTATAGCATTTTGTCCTTCTTCACCAGCACCTTCTACATTTGGAATCTTATAAATATGATTTTGTAAAATCGCTTTTCCATCTGTCCCTATAACGGTAATCGTTGTTTGACAACCAGGAACTGTAGGAGAAATCCTACCCTCACCATTTTGAGCAAGTGGTGGATTCTCCCAACGCATAAAACTTCTTGTTTCTGTTACTGCGCCATCTACGAGATACTTACGCATATCTTTCATTCCACCAGTTCTACCATGAATATCATGGTCATGTGAAGCTGCTAGATAATCTGGATTTTGTTTACCCTCAGAGTAATCAATTTTAACATGACAACCATAACATTGTGGAGCCCAAGCCGCATGACATGTATAACATTCCATTGTCTCAGTATGCGCGCTTATACTGTCCATTGCAAGTAAGCCGATAGCGGATAATTTTTTATCTTCTTTAAGTTTTTTAAGTGGTATTAACTTTATGTCTTTTCCAGATGCTAGATGCATCATAATATCATTACCATCTTTAACTGCATGCGTGAGTGGATTTCCACGAGCAGTTATGAGGTAACCGTCCCGTGGCTCACTCACACTTCCCATCTTTAAATACTCAGCTACCGTTTTCGTTACACCGCGTGCTTCACCAGTTGCCTGCGTTGTGTTAAACTCATCACCAAAACCAAGAGGTAATTCCCAAGGATATTTTGTTGTTGTTCCGTGACAATCTTGACATTCTACCTCAACAGCAGCAGCATTTGCACCACCTAAAAAACCATCTCCGTGCATATCATTTGAAGTATGGCAATCTTGACAAAGCATACCTTTTTGAAAGTGGATATCTTCTTGCATATGCATGTAGCGTTTTGTGTGAA
This sequence comes from Sulfurimonas sp., assembly GCA_030949825.1. Taxonomy (GTDB): domain Bacteria; phylum Campylobacterota; class Campylobacteria; order Campylobacterales; family Sulfurimonadaceae; genus Sulfurimonas. The sequence continues at coordinate 11,708 of JAUZSC010000024.1, read as the reverse complement.
GTTTAGGTTGCCCATTTCCATCATGGTCATAAGGAGAGTCATAGGCTTTTTCCATCAAACCTTGATACGAAACTCCGATTCTCTTTCCACGGTTATGACAGGTTGAACATGTCTCAACTGGAATTCCAGAATACTCTACATCTTTTACTTTTACCTTAGCATCTCGAGTTGATTGAATCGAATGCACAAGAAGATGTCCAGGTTTTGTTTTATCTATACTTTTATCATTCCCCTCGTAATAACCTTCATTTGAGTAAGGTATATGACATGATGCACAGCCTATTCCTCTAAAGTCACCGCGTTTTTGACGGCCTTTAGAACCTGTATGGCAACGAAGACATTCTTGACGAAGGTAAGTATACACAGCTAAAGATGGGTCTTTCATAACTTCTTCTGCCGTTGGTGCAGGTGGAAGTTCTTTCATTTCACTTGGAAAAGCTTGTGGTTCCATCAGTGAGAGTTTATTCATATATGTTTTGTACTTTTCAGTACCAAGTCGTTTATGAGGATCATCAGGATTTTTTGTTTTATAGTTTCCTATATCATGCTTATAGCCATTTTTCGCGCCAAAACTCCAAAGTGCTCCTTGGATTTTTCCGGACTCTGTCATCATGAGTGAGTTCATTTGAGATGCAACTTGCTCCTGATGACACATTCCACAAGTGTTTTGGTTTATCCAAGTACTTCCTGGGGCTGGGTAAAATTCTTTTGGACCCTTGTTTGTTTTAAAGTAGTCTACAGTTGAACGATGTGCGTAAAATTTCTTCTTATTTTCAGGACGACCACCATGACAAACGATACAGTCGTTGCCTTTGTGTCCAGCTTTCTCAGCTACATCTAAAATAGCTTTCATCATACCTGAAGTCTCTTCTCTGATATGTTCTATCCCACCATGACATGTGATACAGCTGTTATCTGAAAAAAGATAAGAACTAAGAAGTAAAAACAGTAAAATAACTTTCATAATCTACTCAGGCTTATCTCTAGAAATAGCATCCAAAACACCATTTATAAACTTAGGCGATTGTTCAGTTCCAAATGCCTTCGTAATTTCAACTGCTTCATTTATAACAACAGCAGAATCTAAGTCACCAAATAAGATTTCATAGCTAGCAAGTCGAAGCGTAGCCCGTTCGATTGCACCAAGTCTCTCAAAATCCCACTCTTTTAAATGCTTAATTATTGACGCGTCACAAGCAGGAAGATTTTCTAAAACACCCTCATAAAGTGATAGTGCAAAATCTTTTTGTTTGTTGCGAATTTTCTTTTCTTCTAAAATTTCTGCTGTATGCTCTGCAATGTTACCATTACCTAAATCGTAAGCGTAAAGTAGAGAAACAACTGCCATTCTCGCGTGATGTCGTGTTGCCATTTACAGAGTCTCGTAAAGATCAAGTAACTCGATGATAACTGTCATTGATTCAAAACCTTTGTTACCAGCTTTTGTTCCGGCTCTCTCGATTGCTTGTTCGATTGTGTCTGTAGTTAAAAGACCAAATGAAACTGGTTTTCTATGTTGCAGGCTCACAGATGCAATTCCCTTTGTTGCTTCAGCAGAAACATAATCAAAGTGTGGAGTAGCACCACGAATAACAGCACCTAAAGCACATACTGCATCGTATTTACCAGATGCAAGTAGTTGGTCAATTACCATTGGTAATTCATAAGCACCTGGGACTAAAACATGTGTTAAATCTTCATCATTTCCACCATGACGAGAAAATGCATCAACAGCACCCTCAACTAATCTATCTACAATAAAGTGATTCCATCGTGTACTTACAATCGCAACTTTTTTCCCGTTTACTACTTTTAACTTACCTTCAACTAAATTCATCTCTTATATCTCCTGTATTTTTTTAATTTTTTGTATTAACTTTGTTTGATTCTCTAATGTAATCATATTTGGACCATCGCTTAATGCACATGCTGGGTCAAAGTGCGTTTCCATAAAGAAACCATCAACTCCAACCGCTGCTGCTCCACTCGCTAAGTAAGGAACCATTGAACTATCTCCACCCGTTTTTCCATTCTCTGCTGTTGGCATCTGTACTGAATGCGTTGCATCAAAAATCACTGGTGCAAATTTTCGCATAGTCACAAGGTTTCTCATGTCTACAACCATATTTCCGTAACCAAATGAGTTTCCTCTTTCACATAAAAATACACCATGCTTCAGTGAGTTTTCATATGTTGCCTCTTTACAGCCTCGTGTTTGAAGTACTTTTAAAACTGGGTACTCCATAGCTGCACCGCTAAGAAACTGCCCTTTTTTAATGTTAACAATTCTATCTGTCTTTGCGCATGCTACAAGCAAGTCTGTTTGTCTACATAAAAAAGCGGGAATCTGTAACATATCTACCACCTCTGCCACTTGAGCAACTTGTGTTGATTCATGTACATCTGTGACAATTTTGTAGCCAAATTCTTCTTTTACTTTTTGAAGTATGCGTAAACCCTCATCTATCCCAAGTCCACGAAAAGACTCTAAAGATGTACGGTTTGCCTTATCAAAACTAGCTTTAAAATAAAAATCAATCTCAGAATCTTCATGATAAGGCTTAAGCGCCTCTGCAATGCGTAAAATATTTTCTTCACTTTCAATAACACATGGACCAGATAATAATGTCATTTTATCTCCTCTGGCACTAAATGCCGACACCCCTGCAACTTATGTTTAAATGGGGTATAAAAATAGAATATGATTATATCATAACGCTATTAACTTCTACTTAGACCTCGCAACCATAATCCCAGCAAATATAATCAAACAGATGCCACCAATAGTGATGAAACCTGGAAGAGTATCTCCGAGTAAAACTCCCACTGCAATGGAGAAAATGATATTTGTGTAACTTACAGCTCCTACGATTCCAGCCTTTGTTGCACCGTAGGCTTTAGTCATTAAAAGTTGTGAAATAGTTGCAAATACTCCCATACCTAGAACATAAAACCAAACGATTCCTTGTGGCATTACAAATTCACCGAGTAAAAAATCAAGTTCGGGTGCATTAAAATAAGGAGATATTATAAAGAGTATTATCGGTCCAACTGTTCCTACTCCCATAAAAGACAAAACAATAGTACGGGTGTCATAATAGTTTTTTAATTCTCTTATAGATGTATAGGCTAAAGCTGCTCCGATTCCTGAGAAAATTCCGAGTAAGTCGTACTTTGAAAAGCCTAGTCCACTTGGTTGCGTTATCAGTAAGATGCCAATAAAACCAATGCCTATCGCACCCCATGCTTTAAGTGAAAGTTTTTCTGAGAGAAAAAGCCATGCAAATATAGCTGTAAAGATGGGTGAAGTTTTAGAAAAAGTCATAGCATCTCCTAGCGAGATATGTGCGATGTTGTAAAAAAATGCTAGAAGTGCTGTAAAACCCATAAAACCACGAAAGAACAAGAGCCAAGGCTTTCCACCTTTGCTTTGCAAAGGCTTTCTCAAAATGGCTAAACCTATAATTAGTACTCCTGCAATATTTCTAAAAAACACAACTTCAAGCGAAGACATAGATTCACTTGAGAGTTTTGCAAATGCGCCCATGATTGCAAAGGTAAAGGACGCGATAAGCATATACTTTACACCTTCGTTTAATTGTTTGATTGTTTCCATAAATGAATTATACCCATTCACTTCTTTGATGTATAATCATACAAAAATATTTAAGGGTTCTTATGGGAAACATAATTTTATTTGCGGTTTTAGCTGCAGTTTTTTATTATATATTTAAAAGTTATTCGTCATACACAACAGAGTATTCTCAAGAAGCTTTTAAAAATATAGAAGTAAGTAAAGAGTCTATTGGCAACAGTGAACTTGGTATGTTTGTAGCACTTGTTGCTAAAGTTGCTAAGGCTGATGGAAAGATAGATGCCCTAGAAGCTGAGCTTATTGGGATTATGTTTGATGATATTGCAGCTATTTTCCCTGAGCCTGAGAAAACAAGACAGATTTTAAAAGATATTTTTGCTGAACAAAAAGATATTCCAAATAACCTCGAAGCTGTAGCTCAAGACTTGGGACATGTCATACGAAGAGATAAACAAAAACAACAACAATTTATGGGCTTTTTAATTCAACTCGCCTTTGTTGATGGGGAAGTGAGTGAAAGTGAAGAAGAGATATTGCAAGCTATTGCTGAAGCTTTTGAATTTAACCCAGATGCATACCATGCTATTTTTGACCAATTTGAAAAGATGATGAAAAATGTTACTCCAAAAACAAATATTGCAGATGCTTATGCTATTTTAGGGGTGAATGAAAATGATGAAATGAGCGTAATTAAAAAAGCCTACAGAAAACTCGTACGCCAATACCATCCTGATATCATCAAGTCACAAGGAAAAAGTGATGCATATATGAAAGAAGCGACTGCTAAAACACAAGAAATCAACCAAGCCTATGAGATGATAAAAGACAAAAGAAAATAAGCTGCATAATTTTAAAAACTTTACATCTGCTCTAAGCACACCTCTGGCTTCCATTTTTGGAAGTGGCTTTTTAGTAATGGTGTTCATACGCAATGTACGCCATGCTACTCATTACTTTTGTAGCTTATAATGTTGGGAATATAATACGCTTTAATATAAAAAATCTTAAACCAATTCTACAAACCACCGCAAGTAAAAAAACACTTATACTTGAAAAATTTTCTGATATAGCTTTGCTTGTCGCTTATGTTGTTTCTGTGAGTTTATACCTACATATACTCTCAGCCTTTACTTTGAGTAGTATTGGCATAGATAGTGATTTGAATGAAAATATTTTAACTACAAGTATTATTGTTTTGATTACATTTATTGGAATGACAAGCGGATTAAGACCATTAGAGATTCTTGAAAAATATGCCTTGTTTATTACTCTAGTAGTCGTCTTTGGCATCTATGACTTCAAACTTTATACTTCAGGCGCTAATTTTATCATGCCTGAAGCTTCAAAGCACTCTAGCTTCGAAATTGTTGCGATATTAGCAGGTATGTTAATCGTAGTACAAGGATTTGAAACAAGTCGTTATCTTCGAAACACATACAGTGCTGAACTACGTATTAAAACTTCAAAATACTCTCAAATTATTTCAACGATTGTATATATTATTTTTATTGCTTTAGCTATGCCTGTTACTCATCTTTTAAACGGCATATATAATGAAAATAGTTTAATTACTCTTGTTGGATTTGTTTCAACTTCACACATTCAAAAAATATGGATGAGTGCTTTAGTAGTAGTATTGGCTTTTATTACAGTTTTTGCGATTCCTGCTGCATAAGCAAGATTTGCTTATGCTTGATAAGGATTGATTTTAATATCACAGCCATCGCTTCCCGCATGCCATTCTTCTTCAAGGGTATCGCGAAGTTGGGTTAAATCTAATTCTTCTGCTTCTTCTTTGTCTAATAGAAGATAATATTCCAAGTTAATATCTCTACATAGCGTACCATCATGTGCTTCTTTTTCATCTTGAGCGACTATTGTTTTGATGATTTTTCTGTTTTCATGAGGAAACGAATACTTAACCGAACGCCTTATGTCTGAAACAGCATCTAAAGACTGACCATGTTCATCTACTTCATTTTCTTTACCATCCGCAAACACTTCACTAGAGATTACATCTATAGCGATACTATATACTTTGTATTTTTCAAAGTCTACTTTATCAAGTAATTTTTCCATTTTTCTAAACCTTTTATATTGTTTAATTATATCTTAGCATATTTTATTGTTTAAAATCTCTTTCCCAAAAAAAGTCTATCCAATCATTTGCTTCATTTATCCAAAAGTCAGGCTTTAGTATTGATGTTTTTTTATAAAAAAGTGCCGCAGATTTAAAATCTACATCGAGATGCTGCGCGTTTAAGTGCTTCATCACTGCATCTAAGGTTTCTCCACTATCTGCGATATCATCTACAACTAAAACTCTGTTTATGTTGGAAAAAATACACTCTCCAAACAAAGTTATTTCTTTTCGTTTTGATTGTTTATCATAAAGTTCAGTTCTTAAAGTTTGAACATCTCGAATATTTAAACCCTCAGCCATTGCGTGTGCGAGTGTTAAACCACCACGAGCAATTCCTACAATGGCTTGGGGTTCATAGTTTTTTACATTTTGTATCAAAAGATTTGTGTCATTTTTAAAGTTTTCATAAGAGTAGTATTTCATAAAAAGATTATACCCTTAACAGAATATAATCTTGCATAATTTTTATTTAGCTATAATTCTAATATAATTTAATTATACATTTTAATTATACATTTATCACAAGGTCACTCATGAAAAAAATCGCCATTATCGGTCGTCCAAATGTTGGAAAATCTTCTCTTTTTAATCGTCTTATTAAAAAAAGAGATGCTATTACTTCTGAACAAGCTGGAACAACGCGTGATGTAAAAAGAAGAACAACTGTTATCATCAACAAAGAAGTACAACTTCTTGATACTGGTGGATTAGACAAGGGTTGTGAACTCTTTGACAAAATAAAAGAGATGTCACTCAAAGCTGCATATAAAGCAGACATCATTCTTTACATGGTTGATGGAAAAGATTTACCTCAAGAAGAAGATAAAAAACTTTTTTATGAACTTCAAGCTATGGGTAAAGATATGGCGCTCGTTGTAAATAAAATAGACAATGACAAAATGAAAGAAAAACTTTGGGATTATTATGAGTTTGGAACTGACGCAATATTCGGCATCTCCGTTGCGCATAACCGTAATACTGTAGAGCTTCTTGAGTGGGTAGCTTCAAAGGTTCCAGATTCTGACATCGTTAAAGAAGACGATAAAGAAGAAATAGAAGAAGATGATAACATCAACATCATTGAACCTGAGACGAGTGATGAAGACTTCTTTGGGGATGCAGCCCAAATGGACGAAGAAGACGATGGTTTTACATACTGGGATGATGATGAGATGGATGGAATCACAGAAGATGACACTATCTTTGGTCAAAATGATAAGATGAGAGAATTTAATGAAGAGGATATAAATCACATTAAAATCTCCATTATTGGTCGTACAAATGTTGGTAAGTCTTCACTTTTAAATGCTCTTCTTGGTGAAGAGCGTTGTGTTGTAAGTGCTGTTGCTGGGACTACCATCGACCCGATCGATGAGACCGTTGTTTATAAAGACAAACAACTCACCTTTGTAGATACTGCGGGGCTTCGTCGTCGTGGTAAGATTTTAGGAATAGAAAAATACGCGCTTATGCGTACAACAGAGATGCTAGAAAATTCAAATATGGCACTTGTTGTTTTAGATGGCTCTGAGCCATTTATGGATTTGGATGAAAAGATAGCAGGACTTGTTGATAGTAACCGTTTAGGATGTATCATCGTTTTAAACAAATGGGATATCGCTAAGCGAGAAGACCATGATAAAATTCTCAGAGAAGTGCGTGATAGATTTAAGTTTTTAGCTTACGCTCCTATTATCACACTTTCTGCTTTGACACACCAAAGAGTTGATAAACTTCATGACCTTATTTTAGAGATTAACGAGAACTATTCACAAAGAATTTCTACATCTGACTTAAATGAAGCAATGGCAAAAGCATTACGAAGGCACCAACTGCCATCGATGCGTGGACAAGTAATTCGCATCTACTACGCAACACAGTATGAAACAAGACCACCAAAGATTGCTATAATTATGAATAAACCAGCAGGACTTCACTTTACTTACAGAAGATACCTTACAAATAAACTTAGAGAAGCATTTAACTTTACAGGAACACCTGTACACTTTAAGGCTAAGAAGAAGGGTGAGAAGTAATTCTCATTAGGATACGCGAGTAATTTTCTCTTCTAAAAGAATATTATCTAACACTATCATCACTTTAGAACTTGCTTCTTCTGCTCTATCAAAGTAGGTTAGAACATTATCTACTTCTGTTAAACATGTACCTGCTTCAACGCATGAAACTGCTTTAATAATGTTATCGTGAACGAAAGCATGAGGAGTGTCAAGTTTTGAATAACTTGGAGTTTTACTAAATACATCTTTACCAAGTCCACTTTCATACCATTTACCTAAACGACAACTATGATGGTCTACAAATTTTGCTTCTACTTTATCTAAGAAGACACTTCGGTATCCATTTGCTTTAAAAAGAAGGTGGTCTAATTTAACCAATACTATAAATGTAGAATAAAGTACATTTTTTGAATCATCTTGAATCGATACAGCATTCTCTTTTAATTCATTAGTTGCTATCTTAAATCAAACTAGTACCACTCCCACAAACTAACCCAAAAACTACTCACTCAAAGGCTTCCCTCTATAAGTCCATTTAAAGGGCTTTGCCATTGTTTCATTAAAATAATCTATAAAAGCTAATATCTTCTCTTTTAGATTTTCTTTAGATGTAAAGGTTCCTCTTGTAACTACTTTTTCATTAAAATACCAAACCAAATCTCAATCTGATTTAGCCAAGAGCAATGTTTTGGAGTGTAATGGAAAAACAACCTTGTGTTCATTATTCCAAAGATAATCTTCTCGTGTTTGCATAGACTTTAAAATACCTGATTTACCTTTTTCTCCTAACCCAACTTCATCATCTAAAATTAAAAAAGACCTATATTCAGGGCTTTAAAGCCTTTTAAAATATTTTACCTGTACCACATCTATATTATTCTATAAAAGTTTTAGTAACATCTCCTGCTCCGTATTTAATCTCAAGTGCATCATAAATCTCTTTTTGCTTCTCATTTAATTCTGAACTTTGTCGTATATAGAGTGTTGAGCCATCTTTACACTTCATACTGGTAGTAATCCTTTTTTGATTTCTCAGAATATGCCTTATCGTATCCCAACTATAGTGAATACCTTTTGTTTAAGTTTGTACCTTATTGTATGGATAATACTATAAGCTAAAAGAGTAATAAAGAGATGCCCATCTACTCTAGTCTGTGTTTGATGAAATATAGGTCTTAATCCTAATTCAGACTTTAAACTCTTAAATACTGATTCTAAATCAGTAAGTGTTGTATATGTTTTTCCATAGAGTCTTCTCATCCATTGTTTGGTTATTGGTTCTAAGACAATAGATACCATTAATAGCACTTTTATTATCAAGTGTCTTCTTCTCACTCCAAGTTATATCTATTGCATTATCGCTATCTGGGTCTTTAGTGACAGTAGTTGAATAGTATTGAGATATAGATGGATATTTCTCTTTGAGCCTTCCTATGGTCTCTATCACCTTATCATAAGCCTTAGTTCTTCTTTTGAGAGAGAGTCCATCTTTTAAATATTGTAGCTTCTCTATAAAAAGAGTTTGTACTCTTTTTTGCATAGCTTCCTCTTTAGCCTCTCTAGCAGTAGAGTGTATAAATAACTCAGTCTCTTTAGTTTCTTCATTGACAACCTTCATAGCTCTTACTATAGCATTGTCATTTTTATCTAATTTTACAGGAGTTGATTTCTCTTCATCAAACTGTTTATTGCGTTTTCTGCTGACAACTAGGTATTCATAGCTATTCTCAATAAGATAATCAATATTCTCCTGCGATGCTATACCAGCATCCATAATCAATAATGATTTATGAGAGGATAAAAGGTTTTTTTCTTTTTGAGGAACTTTCAATTTATCTAACATCTCTTTAAATGTTGTAGCTTCACCAATATTCCCATCAAATATCTCACTCTTTCTTACAAACCCACTACTATCAATCATTACTGCTAGAGTAATGATTTTAGCATCACTTCTTTTTTCCTTACTTCTTCCTCTTTTAGCTTTCTCTACTCCCTCAACACCACCTTCAAAGTATGTGTTAGTAAGGTCATAAAGAGTTATTGTTTCATCATACTCAAATATTGCTTTTTGGGTAGTATATAGATGCTTTTCTAAGTCATCTTTATGAGCTAAAAGCTTATCGGATATTCTATAGATACTATTAGAAGATATCTTATTATAATCACACCCTATAAGCTCATTAATAGCACTTGTATTACATAAGTAATCATAAGCTTTAGCTTCACTACTAGGATTAGCAATCTTTGCTATTAGAGTGCCTATTGCACTATTGTATTGAATATTTGTAAAACCTAACTCTTTTAGTTTAGCATCTAGTTTTAACTCTTTGATTGTTTCATAAAGTATATTCTCTATACCTATATCTTTTATATCACTATTTTTTATTGTAGTTGTATCTATCTCTTTGTATCTATCTTCATCATTAAGAGTTGTATCTAAGTGCCTAACCAAAATTAATGTCATATTCTGAACCGAAGCCATCAAGCATTTTTTTAATGTGCTCATGAAAGTTATCAAATGAGTCCATAGCATTCAAATCCGTCCATGTATATTTCATTTCTCTCCAGAGCATCTCAATAGGATTTAGCTCTGGGGAGTAAGGTGGCAAGTATAATATATGTAGTCCTAACTCTTTCCATTCTTGAAGCTTAGCTTTAAACTTTTTACTAGTGTGAGTTGAGGCGTTATCTAATACACAGATAGTTGTTTTTTTAATTTGTTTAGCAAATTCATCAAAAAACCTATAACAACATCAGTATCAACTTTTCCAGTAAGCATTTTATAAAATACACTTTTTTATCTGTATTAAGAAATCCAAGTACATTAATTCTTTTTGTAAATCTTATTGATGGGATAAGTGCAGGTGTCCCAACTGCCGACCATCTATACGGAATATTTGAATTAAGTGAAAAACCACTTTCATCATAAAAGGAGAGTTCACAAAGTCCTTCTTTTACCCATTCTCTAAGCATTTTAAGCTGAATAAACTTATCGAAATAGTTTTTCCATTTACTATTTTTCATAATGACCTTTTTAGCTCTCTTATAGCTAAGACCAATCTTTCTAAAAAATCTTTTTAAAGTTCGTTTGCTTACTTCAAGAGTAGTGAACTCTTTTTCTAAGGCTAATAGAATCTCATTTACATTATAGTTTTTTATATACATCTTGATTGAAGACTCATGTTTAGCTATTGTTAATTTAGGCTTTCTCCCTCTACCTGCCAACTCATGAACTGTACTTATATTATCTTGATTAAATCTATCAAACCACCGATAGAGTGTTCTTTGTGAATATCCAATTATTTCTACTATTTCTTGAACTTTTTTCCCTTGATTACTCAATAGAAGTGCTTGAGCTCTCATTCTACTCTTATGTTTTTTATTTGTTTTTATAACTTCTTGTAATTGCTGTATTACTTCTTGTTTTAGGCTTATATATCTCATATATTTCTCTAAGCATTTTTCAATCCAGTTTTATGTCATTAATTTTGGTTAGGCACTTACTACTGCTTGTGCTGATATGATTTTTAGAGCATAGTGTTGTACGATTGTTTCTAAATCTTTATCTAGTGTAAACAGACTTGGAGCCTGTTTGATAATCTCATCTACTCTTTTGGATAAAGTAGCCCAATCTTCTTGTTTTACATTAAAATCACTTCCTAAATTAAGGAGAGTTCTTTTTCTTCACCTTTTTACCAACTCTTATGGATTCCATTAATCTATAAGTGTAATAGTTCTGAGTTGAGTCTTTTTGCTCTTAGAGATTGTTTTAATTATGTACATGCGAAGATTGTAGCAAATTAAGCATTAATATAAACTTAAATAATATTGTATTCGGGTACCACATTAGTATATTTGAAAGGTGATTTCCTAAAACAAGTGGTTTAATATCCAAAAGAATTGTCAAATTTGAGGATTTAGTGGATTTCTGCTTGGAAAATGATGAAGTTGG
>JAUZSC010000023.1 GCA_030949825.1 Sulfurimonas sp. | reverse complement strand
GAAAAGAATGATTGCAGAGTTTGAAGAACAAAGTTTTACACAGATTATATTTCCGCATAAAAATACTGATTGGGTTGAGTATTTAGCAGATGCTGAAAAACTTTTATCAACATTATTAAAGCCATAGCCACCTATCAAAAATGTTTCATCGTTTGTGCTGATATTACCTATGTTAAATCAATATTTAAAGACCATACAAACCTCTACTTTGTAGACTATGAAACAAACGATACTTGGGCTAGAGACTGCTCTACGCTTTGCATCGAAGAAGATGGGGAAATAAAACTGCTTGACTTTACTTTTAATGCTTGGGGTAATAAGTTTGAGTCTTCTAAAGACAATGCTATGAGTTTAGAGATGCGAAATATTTATCTCTCAGATATAGAGTCCCACGACTTTGTTTTAGAGGGGGGAGCGATTGAGAGTAATGGTAAAGATATACTTTTAACGACCTCAGCATGTCTTTTAAATAAAAATCGAAATCCACACCTAGATGCTATAGCCATCACTCAAAAACTAAATGAATACTTCGGAGCAACAAAAATCCTTTATCTAAACCATGGATACTTAGCAGGAGACGATACCGATTCACATATAGACACCTTAGCTAGGTTTATAAATGAAGATACCATTATATATATAAAATGCTCAGATGCTAGTGATGAACATTTTAGTGAATTAGCGCTGATGGAAGAAGAACTCAAAGAGATGGCAAAAACTCATAATCTGAATCTTATTCCACTTCCTATGACAGATGCTATTTATTTTGAGGGACAAAGACTACCCGCTACTTATGCAAATTTTCTTTTTGTAAATGGAGCTGTTTTAGTTCCTATTTATAATGTTAAAGAAGATAAAGAAGCATTAAAAGTATTTAAAAACACCTTCAAATCACGAGATATTATTCCCATAGACTGCTCTACTCTCATCAAACAAAACGGCTCACTTCATTGTGTTAGCATGAACTTCGCTAGAGGTGTTAGGCTCTTGATTTAAAATCGCACTTCCACTTACTATCAAATAAGTGGCAAGTCCAAAACCTAAGGCTATTAAAAATGTCTTTTTTACTTTTTCTTTTGTATTCATAATGAAATCTTATCTAAATTTAACACTTTTGTAACAATAATTATCTATTATTGCGTCATATTAAAAAAAGGTTCTATATGACAAAAATTATTCCCTTATCTTTAGCTGTTGTAGCTTCACTCTACGCAGGCAATATTGAGTTAGCTCCAATTGGAGTAGAGTCAACAGTTATTACAGAAGTCGCGCAGAATGCTCAAACATCTGCCGATGTTGCTGAGGCTTTAAGCGATAGGATTCCAAGTATCGATATTAGTCGTCGTAGTGGTATAGCAAATGATATTCTAATCCGTGGTCAAAAAAGAGACAATATCTCTATAGAAGTTGATGGAACAAAAGTATACGGGGCATGTCCAAATAGAATGGATCCACCTACATCACATATATTAGCAAATCAGATTGACGAAGTAGAAGTAACAGAAGGTCCTTATGATGTTGAAACTTTTGGTGTAATGAGTGGTGGAGTAAAAATCAAGACTAAAAACCTACAAAAGAGTTTCATGGTTCTGTAGATGTAGGCATGGGCTCTTGGGGATATAAAAAATCGGTGCAACTGTAAGTGGAGGAAATGACTTAGTCCGTGTTTTAGTTTCTGCTTCAAAAGAAAAAAGTGAACAATATAAAGATGGAAATGGAGATGACTTTGCCGCGCAAATAAGGAATAGTCCTGCAACTCCAACTGCAACGCAGTACCAAGATATATATGCTGATATGGATGCCTATGAGAAAAAAAGCATCATGGCTAAAGTATTTGTAAATGTAACAGACAAGCAAGAACTTCGATTAAGTGTAACTGCAAATAGAAGTGACAATATTTTATATCCAAACTCTAAGATGGATGCACTTTATGATGATTCAAATATATATAGTGTAGAATATAATATTAAAGATTTATCAGACGCATATAAAAATTTAAATATTCAATATTACTATTCAGATGTTGATCATCCAATGGCTACTAACTATAGAAAATCATCTGCTGGTGCTTTACCTGACATCAAGAACTGGTTAACGACAGAGATGCAAGGAATAAAACTTAAAAATACTTTTGATGTATTTAATTCTAACGTAATTGTTGGACTTGATGGAAGTAAACGAATTTGGGATGGTCATTATGAAAAAGACAATCTTCCTTTTGTAGTTGGAGGTAGAAAAAGTATCGATAATGCTGTTACAGAGAATAAAGCTATTTTTGCATCACTTAGTAAAGATATAGGCGCGTTTAACATTAGTGCTGGTCTTCGTTATGATTCTACAGATATTACAACAGACGATGTTACCCAACAGGATAATAACTATAATGGGATGAATGCCAACATAGTAACGACATACAACATAAATAAAGAACATAAAATATTTCTTGGAATAGGTCAAGCTAATCGTGTACCAGATGCGAGAGAACTTTACTTTAGGAGTTCTCTAAACAATGTTGTAGGTACAGATAATTTAGATCAAACAACAAATAGAGAAATTGATTTAGGTTATGAACTTGAAAACTCAATGTATAAAGCTAAAATAAAAACTTTCTATTCTCGACTTAGTAATTATGTTTATATTGAAAAAGGTGTTGGTTCATCAGCATTTCAAAATATTGATGCAATAGTATATGGACTAGAACTAAGTGCTGAGTACTTTGCAAGTGATGATATTATAGTTGACTTTGGTGCGGCATATAAAAGAGGTAAAAAAGATGAGGCTTTAGCTGGACAAACGAACACAAACCTTGCTGATATGGCTCCATTACGTGGAACAGTTGGAGTTACCTATGAATATGCAAATAATTCAACACTAAGAGCTGAAGTACAAGCAAGTGATACCTGGGATACAATAGATAATGATAACGGTGAGCAAGTAATAGACTCATGGACACTACTTAACCTTAAAGCAAAACACGCTTTTACAAAAAATATAGAACTTACTCTTGGAGTAAACAATGTCTTTGATCAAACATATGCAACGAGTAATACATATGCCGACTTAGTGCTACTAACATCAGGTGGTCCAGATATTATGCTTATGAACGACCCAGGTAGATACTTCTATACAAACCTATCTTATAAATTCTAGATGCTTCTCTAATACATACTCTTGCATGTATTCATCTACTTTTCAAATAATATGCTATAATCAATATAAACATATATTGAGGACTTGCATGAAATTTATATTAATATTTCTGATATTATTCTCGAGTGTAGCAAATGCTGAATATTTACGCAGTATTCGCATTAGCTCACACCCTACTCAAGCAGAGTCCCAACAAGCTTTACGAACGCTTCAAGAGTTTATTGGAGAAAATCAAAATGTCCTTGACTTACAAAAAAAATGGGACTTTGAGTTTAAGGCAAGAAAATCTGGAAGATACTATATAACTATTGTCGAACCCTTTACCCAAAGAAAAGTACTCCAAGAAGTAATCGATACCCTACGAAAAAATTATAAAGATGTTTATGTAACAAGTCTTAAGAAAAAGCCTATCAAGCAAGTAAGAGAAGAAGTTATTATTCAGATTCCTAAAGTAGTTAAGGCTGTAGAAGAAATTAAAGTTATCGAGATTAAAGAGCCAATAAAGCCACAAAAAGTGGCTGTAATTGAAGAACCCTTAGTACTAGAGGTTCCAATTATAGAGATAAAAGAAACAAAAAACAATAATAAAATTGAAAAAATAGAGTATTTAAAATATTTTTGGCAAGTTCTATCATTACTATTATTTTTGGGTATTTTATATCTCACTAAAATAATGTTTCGCTATAAAAAAGAAAATGAAATGTACTACAATAGTAAGTTAATTCATGATGAAAAATACGAGCAACTTAGCTTAGAAATCAAAAATAGAGAAAAATACCTTTCGCATGCAAGTCATGAACTTAGATCTCCAATGACCGCTATCATGGGTTTAACACATATAGTTTTAGATTCAAACCTAGAAAAGCGAGAAAAAGACTACATTAGGCAAATAGAAAATTCAGCAGGTAATTTACTAAATATTCTCAATGATATACTTGATGTTTCTAAGATTAAAGCGGGTGAACTTCGCATAGAAAAAAAAGAATTCAATATCAATGATATTTTAGAATATGTTCTCAACATCACCTCTACACAAGCAAAAAACAATAATATAAATTGCCTTATTTCAATAGACAATAATCTTCCATCGCATCTTATTGGTGATTCACTTCGTTTAGGTCAAGTGCTTATAAACCTACTTGCCAATGCTGTTAAATTTACAAAAGACGGTGAAGTTTCTTTATCTTTACAAATAATATCTACACATGAAGATATTGTACGAATAGAGTTTATAGTTTCAGACAATGGCATTGGAATGTCACAAGAAGAGCTTAAGACTATTTTTGAATCTTTCACGCAGGCTACTACTGCAACGAGTAGAAAATTTGGTGGTACAGGTTTAGGATTAAGCATATCTCAAGAACTTGTACGCATGATGCATGGAGAGATCAAAGTTAAAAGCAAGAAAAATGAAGGTACTAGTTTTACTTTTACACTTCCATTTAAACTCAAAGACCCCTCAAATCAGCGTCAGTATAGATTGCCTTCAACAAAATACTTAGACAAAAGAATCTTAGTTGTTGATTCCTCACAAAAAAATGTCCTACAACTCACCCAGATGCTTAAATACTTTGGCTACAAGATACATGCTATTCCATCCATCGAAGAATCAATAGTAGACGAAAATATACGCTTTGATATAGTTATCATAAATGAAAATCATATAAGCGAAGTAGCTATAAATACACTTAAGCAGATGCAAAAGAAACAAGCTATCAAAATTGTACTTTTGAGCCAACTTTTCAATAAATCAAACAGACAAATTCCACTCAATATAAAAATAGATAGCTATCTTAGTATTCCATTTAACCAACAAAACATACTTAATCTACTCATTGATTTATACAATTCTACTAAACAAGACAATAGCTCTTTATCTCAAGCACATGCTCCTAAAGATATTTTAAATAAGCTAAGAAAGAAAAAAATATTAGTGGCAGAGGACAATGAAGTAAACCACAAAGTTATATCTGGCTTACTTGCCGATACACCTATTGATATCACCTATGCTATTAATGGGAAGCTAGCTGTTGACCTTGTTATTAGCAAAAAAGACTTTGACTTAGTTTTGATGGATGTGAACATGCCTCTAATGAATGGCTATGAAGCTGCTAAAGCAATTCGGAAACATTCAGAGTTTGACGATTTACCTATCTTAGCCTTTACGGCTGATGTTATGGATGAGGCTATTGAAGAAGCAATGAATTCAGGAATGCAAGGACATATTTCTAAACCAATTATCATAGATATTTTTTATAAAAAGATTTATGATTCTTTAACTATGGTAGGCACAAAAGTGATTGAACCCCAATCAATTACACATGAGTCTGAAATATCTCAAAGTGAGTATGAAACACTCGCTGTTTCTGTAGGTCTGCAACGCTATTCTAATGATGAAGAATTTTACCATTCGATTTTAAAAGATTTTAAAAAGATGTATATCAATTCATCGCTCGAACTCGAAAATTTTTGCCGTGCTGGAAAATACAAAGAAGCTCGACACAAGGCTATGGATATCAAAGATGTATCACTCAGCATTGGAGCGTACAAACTTTGTGAAAGTGCTGCGAGTATGGAGTATAACTTTGAGAAAGGTTCACGAAGCAACTGGGAAAAACTTATTCCATTTTATGAGATTGAACTGCATAAACTTTTTAAAGATATTGATACTTATCTCAAAAAAAGTTATTCATAGTATTTTTTAATCTCAAACAAGCTAAAATCGCATTATGATAAAAAGAGTACCTACTAAAAAAATATATGTTGGCGATGTGGCAGTTGGTGGTGATGCACCTATAAGTACCCAATCGATGACATACTCAAACACATACGATGTTGCATCTACCGTTGAGCAGATTAACCGTCTTCACTTTGCAGGTTGCGATATTGTTCGTGTTGCAGTTCCTGATATGCAAGATGCACTTGCCTTAAAAGCTATAAAAGAGCAAATCTCTTTACCTCTTGTTGCAGATATTCATTACAATTATAAACTTGCACTTATTGCAGCAGAATCTGTTGATTGTATCCGTTTTAACCCTGGAAATATTGGTGATAAAAGTAGAATTAAAGAGATTGTTAAAGCATGTCAGCAAAGAAATATTCCTATTCGTATTGGAGTTAATGCTGGTTCTTTAGAAAAAGAATTTGAAAACAAGTACGGTCAAACTGCTCAGGGGATGGTTGCATCTGCTGAGTACAACATCAAGTACCTTGAAGACTTAGGCTTTGATGACATTAAAATCTCTCTCAAGGCAAGTGATGTTCAAAGAACTGTAGATGCTTACAGAATGTTGCGTCCAAAAAATCACTACCCTTTTCACCTTGGAGTTACTGAGGCTGGAACACTTTTTCATGCAACTGTTAAAAGTTCCATTGGTCTTGGTGCTCTTTTACTCGATGGAATCGGTGATACTATGAGAGTATCTATCACGGGTGAACTAGAAGAAGAGATAAATGTTGCCCGCGCAATTTTAAAAGACTCTGGAGCGATGCCTGATGGTCTTAACATCATCTCATGCCCAACATGTGGAAGAATCGAAGCAGACCTAGTAACAGCAGTCGCAGAGATAGAAAAAAGAACGGCACATATAAAAACACCTCTCAATGTTTCAGTAATGGGCTGTGTAGTAAATGCCATCGGTGAAGCCGCCCATGCGGATGTTGCAATTGCTTACGGAAAAGGCAAAGGTCTTGTTATGGTTAAAGGTGAAGTTGTCGCAAATCTTGATGAAGCTGAACTTGTCGATAGATTTATAGCAGAAGTTGAAGAAATGGCAAGTAAAGCGGACTAATCTCGATTTAAAGTCCCCTCTCCTTCATACATTTGATAATGTGTATCTGAGTTATACTTGTAACCCTTATAGAATTTACTTGCTATTTTATTGATGAGAGGATCACTCATCCCATTTAAAAAAGCATAGCCTATGTTATCTTCTTGATGATGCTTTTTATGATGATTCTTTTTTAAAAGAAGCCCAAGATGCTGTAAAAATAAAACTGTTTTTGAATTTGAGTTATGACATAAATAGTGCGAAACCTCAGCAAATGAAGATAAAATTCCTGTTAAAATCATTATAAATAATACAATATCATTTAAACTTGTAAAAGATAAACTAAGCGTAAGCCCAAGATATGGAATAAGCCAAAACTTAGTTCCTGATTCATTAAAATAAACTAAAAAAAGATTATTATCCTTGTACTTCTGCAATTTATGATGAAGATGAAAACTTGATACAAATGCTCCGTAAAAAGTGTTGTACGAGTCATTGTTATCCATATAGAGATGCACTAAACCATTGATAAAATCTGCTATAAAATAACTAATAATAAGTGCGGGAACTATCCATATAAAAGGAATAGACAGAGTAAATAAGACATAAAGTAAGATGATTTCAAGTGTAATATTTATAGTTGATACAACTTTATATGTAAGTTGATAATATTTAATATCGTGGTAACGAAGCATAGCCGCGTTAAATTCTTTTTGTTTGAATGATAACATATCCTATTTTACAATAGATTCTCTTATTTTAAAGCGTTTATGTTAAAATAAAAGAAAAATAAAGGCATTCCTTGCAAGACAACCTCTATAACCTCGCTTTTGAACGCTCTATTTTAAGTTCTATTGTATTTGAACCAGAGCAGTTTGATGAACTTAGCACTGCTTTAAACAAAGACGATTTTTATCTTCCAGCACATCAAGATATTTTTAATGTAATGATGGAACTCATGCAAAAAAATGAGCCGATTGATGAAGAGTTTATCAAAAAAGAACTTATAAAAATCAAAAAATTTGATGAGCAGGTTATGCTTGAGATTCTCTCTGCGAATCCTATTTCAAATACTAAAGCTTATGTCAACGAGATAAAAGACAAGTCATTAAAACGCCACTTGCTCGCCCTTACAACTGAGATAAAAAGGGTAACCGTAGAAGAAGAACTTCCCTCTGCCGAAGTTATAGACATCGTTGAGAAAAAGCTCTTCGATATAACCCAAGACAACCAAACAAGCGACTTCAAAGACTCTCCTCAAATGACTTTTGACACTATGGCTTACATCCAAGAGATGAAAGACCGAGGTGATGCAATACTCGTAGGCGTTGATACAGGCTTTCATGAACTCAATAAAATGACTACTGGATTTGGTAAGGGTGACTTAGTTATTATCGCGGCGAGGCCAGCGATGGGGAAAACGTCTTTTATACTCAACACCGTGAATTCACTGATAAAACAAGGTAAAGGTGTCGCTTTTTTCTCTCTTGAGATGCCAGCTGAACAGCTTATGTTACGACTTCTTTCCATCCAAACTTCTATACCTCTTACAAAACTTCGTTTAGGTGATATGAATGATCAAGAATGGGGTTCACTTCATGGCGCGATAGACGGGATGAACCATGCAAAGCTTTTTGTAGATGATCAAGGCAGCATTAACATTAATCAACTCCGTTCTAAACTTAGAAAACTAAAAAGTCAGCATCCAGAGATTGAAATAGCCGTTATTGATTACCTTCAAATTATGCAAGGGGTTGGCAAAGCAGACCGTCATCAACAAGTATCTGAAATTTCTCGTGGACTCAAGATGCTAGCCCGTGAGCTTGAGATGCCAATCGTTGCACTTTCTCAACTCAACCGTGGACTTGAAGCAAGAAATGATAAGCGCCCAATGCTGAGTGATATTCGTGAGTCTGGTTCAATTGAGCAAGATGCTGATATTATTCTTTTTGTATACCGCGATGATGTTTATCTTTTTAAAGAAGAAAAAGAGCGTGAAAAAGCTGCTAAAGCTGAAGGAAAAGAGTTCATCTCCGAGTACATAGAAAAAGACGAAGAAGATGCAGAGATTATCATAGGAAAACAAAGAAATGGACCAACGGGTCATGTAAAACTTGTTTTTCAAAAGAAGCTCACTCGCTTTATAGATGCTCCTAAATTTTCAGCAGGTGTTGAAACGGTTTATGAAAATGTAGATACTCGCTCTGCAAATGTAGACATGGGAGAATCATCTATCTCCATGACCCCTATCTAAATGTCACTCGAGAAAGTCTCACTTTTTTCCACTAAAAAAGACTTTCTTATCTTCCTTTTCTTTTGTGTATTTATCTTCACTTATGCGTCTCTTATCGAGTATAACAACTATAAAAACCTTACTCAATTCAACTCGAACCTCATAACTGCCACAGTCCTAAAACAATATACAAAAACAAAAATTAACAAAAAAGGCAAAATAAAAACCTACCAAGTCCTCAAACTAAAAGCAGAAAAAGGTTTCAGCTTTTACACGATAAGAAAGAAAGATTTTGCTCATTCTGTGGGAAAGAAAATAGACTTAGAAATTTGGGCTGGAGAAATTACTTTTTATGAATATATGACAAGTTTCTTTAGCTTTTCAAAAGTGATTCAAGTGGATGAGAATTTATCCTTAAAATACAATTTGAATTCCTACATAGACAAAGAACATATCAACAAAGAT
This sequence comes from Sulfurimonas sp., assembly GCA_030949825.1. Classification (GTDB taxonomy): domain Bacteria; phylum Campylobacterota; class Campylobacteria; order Campylobacterales; family Sulfurimonadaceae; genus Sulfurimonas. The sequence continues at coordinate 36,413 of JAUZSC010000023.1, read as the reverse complement.
ATATCAGATATTTATAAGGCTTTATATACAGCCACAAGCCTTCCAAAGCATCTACAAGCTACATTTTCACAACTTGGCATCTCACATCTTTTTGCCATTAGTGGTTTTCATTTAGGTGTACTTTCAGGCTTACTTTTTTTCCTTGTTCGTATGCCCTATACATTTTTTCAAAACAGATATTTTCCATACAGAAGCTATAAAATAGATTCATTTCTCATCATCTCTTTTTTACTCCTTACTTATCTCTTGTTTTTAGATATTCCAGCTTCATTACTTCGAGCCTATGTCATGCTCATAATCGGCTTTATTCTTTACGACAGAGGCTTTAAAATTATTTCTATGATGACTCTACTACTTAGCGGTTTGCTTATTATAAGTTTTGCACCAAGACTCTTGTTTTCACTTGGATTTTGGCTGAGCATGTCAGGGGTATTTTATATCTTTTTATTTTTGATTCACTTCAAAGATTTAAGTAAAGTATGGCAGTTTATACTTGTTCCAATTTGGGTTTATCTTATGATGTTGCCACTCTCTTTATTCATATTTGAGACCTTTAGCATCTACCATCCGCTTTCAATTCTTTGGACTTCGCTCTTTACGCTTTTTTATCCACTAAGTATCTTCTTACATCTTTTTGGAATCTCTAATCTACTTGATAGTGTGATACTTCAACTTTTAAACATAGCATCAATGCCAAGTACCATAAGCTTATCTTGGACAATTATAAGCTCATTTATTATACTCTCATTTCTCGTGATTTATAAAAAAAGTTTTCTTATGGACTCTCTTGTATTTTAGCATCTCTATTTTTATATACGCCATCTATAATGTAACATAGTTTAAGACCGTAAATAAAGATAATCCATGACACATAAATCCATAAAAACAAAAACATAGCAATAGCAAAAGAGCCGTACATTGTTGTATATGACTTGTTAAAAAATACATAATAAATAAAAGCATTTTTAGAGATGCTAAATACTATAGAAATAATAAAAGAACTTATAAACGAAGCTCTAGGATTAATCTTCGCATTTGGCCCAATCTGAAAAATAAGAAAAAATAAACCCCAGATAATTACATAAGGCACAAGAGGAAGAATATCAAAGCCTGATGTGTACTCATTACTTGAAACTATCGTTGCAACATAACCCGTTATGTAAAAAGATACTCCAAGTGCTATTGGAGTAAGTGTGAGCATCGTCCAGTACGTTGTAACCGACTCCCAAAGTGTTCTATTTTTTGTATGGAAAATCTTGTTTGCAATGTACTCAAAGTTTTTAAAAAATAAAAGTGAAGCAACTAAAATCATAGCTAAACCAATGATTCCCATCTTTGCAGAATTCTCTAAAAAACCATCAATATGAACCATAATCGCTTCTGAATTCCCTGGCATTAGGTTGGAGAATATAAAACCTTTTATAGTGTCATAATGATCAGCAAAACTTGGAAGCGAAGTAATAAGTGTTAGCATGATAAGTAAGAGAGGGATAATGGTAAATATAGTGTAAAAACTTAGGCTTGCAGCATAAAGCGTAAGCTCTTTATCTATAAAAGATTTTATAAAAAGAAGCACATGATGAATCAGATGCTTAGCATTTGCTTTTGTTAGAAGTTTATCTGTAACAAACATAAGCGCTTTTAATTAAGTCCCATTTTTGCAGGGTTTAAAATATTGTTAGGGTCAAATGCCATCTTAATCGACTTAAATAAATTCATCTCTTCATCTGTAAATGCCATGCTCATATAAGGTGCTTTTGCAAGCCCTATTCCGTGTTCACCAGAGAGTGTCCCACCTAAATCTATCGTAGCTTGAAAAACTTCTTCTATAGCCAAGTAAGCGATTTTAACCTGCTCTGGGTCTTTTCCATCCACCATAACATTTGTATGCACATTGCCATCACCAGTATGACCAAAACATGGGATATTTATATCGTATTTTTTTGCAATAGCATTAAATTTCTCTAGTAACTCAGGTAAGGCTGCGCGAGGTACAGTTACATCTTCATTGAGTTTTTTACTTCCATAAACCGTTATAGCCTGCGAAGCATTTCTTCGTGCAAACCAAATAGCAGCCGCTTCTTTGTCATCTTTTGCAATTCTAAATTCATTACAACCATTTTCTTCAAAAACTCTTTTTATTTCACTCAGCTGATAATCTAAATCATCTTCAAGATTTCCATCAACATCTGTCACAAGTAAAGCGCCGGCTTCAATAGGAAGACCTTTGTTGTGCATTTGCTCAACTGCACGAATCGTTAAGTTATCTAAAAATTCCATGGCAACTGGAGTGATTCCACTTGCCATTGTTTTATAAACCGCTTCCATTGCTTGACTTACAGAGTCAAAAATACCCATCGCTGTTTTTGTCATCTTTGGTTTTGGAATGAGTTTTAAAGTTATCTCCGTTAAAACTGCTAAAGTTCCCTCAGATGCAATCAAAATTCCGCTGATATTATAACCCGCAACATCTTTTATAGTACGTTTACCAGCCTTGATAATGTCACCATTTGGGAGAACAGCACGCGTAGCCATAACATAATCTTTAGTGATCCCGTACTTCGCAGCACGCATTCCGCCAGCATTTTCACTTACATTTCCACCAAGTGTAGAGTATTCTTGCGATGCAGGATCTGGCGGATAAAATAAACCTACTTCTTCAACCGCACGCTGTAAGTCCATGTTGATAACACCAGGTTGTACAATCGCTACCATATTTTTCATATCTATTTCAAGAATCTTACTCATATGTTTTTCAAAACCTAACACAATTCCACCCGAACTCGGAAGTGCACCACCCGTAAAACCACTTCCAGCTCCACGAGGAACTATAACTATTTTGTGCTCATTACAGTACTTTAATATCTCTGCAACATCTGCTTCATCACGAGGAAACACTACTGCATCTGGCTCAAAATGCTCACGCGTTGCGTCATACGAGTAAGCGATTAAGTGTGCTTTATCACTGTAAATATTTTCTGCTGTAACTATGGATGTAAATTTTTGTAAATGTTTTGCTTCTATCATAATTTATCTCTTATTTTGGTATTGAACATAAGCTTGTTTAAGCTCTTCATTATTTGGATTACTATCGAGTAAAAGGGAATAATAATATTCTTCATATTCCTCTAATTCTTCTGCACCTTCATCAAACCAGTCGTACCAACTGCTGTCAATTTTATCTATTCTGCTATAAAATGGAAGTTTTAAACTGTCTTGTTTGAGTACAGCTTTTGTTATATTTAAAATCACCATACTTTTAGCATCTACTGTAAAAAGCTTTTGGTTTAAGTAAAAGAATACCAGTCCTGCCGAGGTTGAGATGCTCATTTTATTAAAATCTTCTTTAAGGGGTGTCGGGTGTCCGTTAAAAGAAAGTATTGTCGCAAAAAGGTCAGGATGAATCCACTGAATCTGCTTTGTAGCTTTTGTAATTCTATAGTAGGTTTCTTCATTAGGCGCAATAAGTAAGGCACGAGAATATCCAAATGCCAAAATCGCGATATCGCCTACTTCTACTTTCCATTTTCCCGTTGGCAATGAGTTTTGAACTAATTGGTCAAAATCTTTCATTTTAAGTGTAGCTATTTGAGTGTCTTTATCGTAGTTCACAACTGTAAGGTCTTTTAAAATTATGGAATTGTATTTTCCAAGTCTATGAACAACGAATCCACTTATCCCCACATCTATTTTTTTTATTTTAATTCTAACTGTTTGCTCAGATGCATCAATACTTAAAATAGGTGTTTTAATAACACCTCCAAACACTGTTAGTGTCAAAAGAAAAAATAATATAATATGTTTTTTCACTTGCTATCCTTAGATAAAATATACTGTGATTATAGCAAACAAACCTCAGACTAAGCCAAATTTTGATAGAGTTTTCAAATAATTTTATTTTAGGTTCAACTTTATGCTACATTTTTTCTTAATTTTTCTTACTTTAACTTCACTCTATGCTAATAAAATTCAAGATTTTAAATGGGCAAATGGTGTCACTTATTCTGAGTTTTTAGAACAACATACACTCCCAAGAAAGCCTCTTTTAGACAATTTAGATGTTGATGACAGACGCTTAGTTGAAGAGATTCGAGCAGGTGTTAATTGTAATCTATTAGTAGATAATGATGAAAAGATTCTCCAAGTTCTCATCCCTCTTAATGATGAATTGCAGATTCATATTTATAAAACAGACACTTCATATAAGTTTGAAGCTATCCCAATTGTGAGCGAAACAAGAACTGAGTCATTTACTTTAAAAATACAATCAAATCCATCTATAGATATTAAGCGTGAGACTGGTTCATACAGCCTTGTCGCAATTTTTTCAAATGCATTTGGATCATCTCTTGATTTTACAGCACTTCGCAAAGGTGATGATTTAGTCATGATTTATGAGCAAAAATACCGCTTAGGTAAGGCTTTTTCTATGCCTACACTTTTAGCTGCTATGGTAGAAACAAACAATAAACCTCATTACATTTACCTTAATGAAGATGGAAGATATTATGATGAAAAAGGAACGCAGATAGAAAGCTTTTTACTCGCGCGTCCTGTAAAAAATGCAAGAATATCTTCTCGTTTCACTAAAAGAAGATTCCATCCTGTACTTAAACGCTGGAAAGCGCACTTAGGTATGGACTATGCGGCAAGACGCGGTACTCCTGTTGTTGCTGCTGGTAATGGGACAGTTGTGTATGCCGCGAGAATGGGAAGTTATGGTAATCTCATCAAAATCCGTCACAAAGATCACTACGAAACGCGTTATGCACATTTAAAATCTTTTAGACGGGGCATACGAAAAGGTAAACGCGTTAAAAAAGGTCAAACTATAGGCTATGTTGGTACAACAGGTCGCTCAACTGGACCACACCTTCACTTTGAACTTAGAAAAAAAGGTCGCGCAATAAATCCTGCAAAACGCGTGCAACTTACAACGAAAAGACTCAAAAGTAAAGAAAAAGCAGCATTTATTGAACTCTCAACAAATTATAATAAAAAAATAACGCTTAATCTTGATGAGCAAAAAGCATACATTAAAAAGCAAGCAATAGAGAAGTCTTGTTATTTTAACAATAGAGAACTTGATGGATAAGATAGATTCTATAACAGAGCTTAAAAACCCCAAGTTCATAAAACCCATACAAATCAACTATACGCAGGCTGGGAAAAGTAAGGTTTGGGAAGCAGTTATCGCGCATGACAGTGTAAGCATTCTTCTTTACCATACACAAAGAAAAGCCTTTGTACTCGTAAAACAACTACGCATCCCTGTTTTAAATGCAAATAAAACAAATGGAATGATGTATGAACTTTGTGCAGGCATCGTAGATAAAAAAGTATCATTAGCCCAGATTGCAAAAGAAGAAGTTTTAGAAGAATGCGGTTACGACATAGATGTAAAAAACTTGCAAAAGATAAGCACCTTCTACACAAGTGTTGGCATCTCAGGAACACAACAAACATTTTATTACGCCCAATGTGATGACTCGAACAAAGTTAGTGATGGTGGTGGTTTAATCGAAGAAGAAATAGAAGTTATTTATCTTCCAGTCGTAGATGCTAAATCTTTTATGTTTGATGAGAGCTACCAAAAAACATCTGGATTACTGATGTCTTTTTATTGGTTTTTTGATACGATTAACCAAACTCGATAGGGTCCATATCTATCTCAGCTAAGGGTACTTTCGTCATTAGGATTGCCTTTATTAGATCTGTACTTTTACTAGAACGAAGTAAAATCTCAAACCTGTATTTATTTGCGACACGCTCTATTGCACACTTTCCAAATCCTACTATCTCTATATTTGGAGCGTTTAAAAGAGCGTAATACATTGTGTCCATCTCTTGCCTTGCTTTAGCTCCATTTTTATGCGAAAATAAAATCCTGCACAACTTTTTAAAAGGTGGATACAAACCTTGCCTAAAAAACTTTTCTTCTTCTAAAAAGGCATCGTAATCATTCAAAAACTTACTAAAAAAATCTTCATTAAAACTTTGTATAAAAACTGTGGCATCTTTTTTTCGCCCACTTCGTCCTGATACTTGAATGAGCGAAGACAAGGCTTTTTCTCTTGCACGGTAGTCACCCATGTTTAACATGTTATCCATTCCAAGCACAAGCGCCAAAGTAACGCCATGATAATCATGCCCCTTGCTTAGCATCTGTGTGCCTACTAAAATATCCGTTTCTTTATCATTAAATCGTTTGAGTGCTTTTTTTAACTTTGACTGGCTTGTTATAACGTCCCTATCAAACTGCTCAACAGCCGACTCACTAAATACCTCACTAATATTTTTGACAGCCTCAGCCGTTCCAAGTCGCTCACTTACCAAGTTAGCACTCGAACACTCTGAGCAAACCTGAGGAATAGCCTGCGTAAAATTGCAATAATGACACTTCATAGCACGCGACTTCAGATGTACGCTCATACCAATACTGCAAAACTCACAACTGTATTTATGACCACAATCTCCACACTGCAAGTACTTAAAATTAGCCCGAGTTGGAAGAAATACTATCGCCTGTTCTTTTGCTTTTAAAGTTTTCTCAATCGCACTTAGGAGAATAGGCGATAATTTTTCTGAACTTTTCTCATAAATAAATGTTTTATTTGACACAAAATGTCCACCTTTTAGACGGATAAACGGAAAATTAACATAAGAGTTTAAACTAGGCGTAGCCGAACCAAGCACTACTTTAACATCATAAAGTTTCCCCATATAAATCGCGATATCTCGAGCATTGTATCGTGGTCGTGAAGAAGATTTATAACTATCGTCATGCTCTTCATCTACAACGATTAAGCCTAAGTTATCAACAGGAAGAAACAAAGCTGAACGAGGACCTGCAATAATCATAGCAGACCCATCATAAATCTTTTTCATAGCAACTTTCTTTTGTTTTGGAGTGAGTTTTGAGTGGTACATAACAACAGCATCACCAAAGTGTTCTTGAAGCCGTGTCCCCATTTGCGGTGTTAAAGAAATCTCAGGCATTAAAAATATACTTCGTTTACTAGATGCTAGCATCTGCTCAAACAACTTCATATATATTTCAGTCTTACCACTTCCTGTATCGCCAAATAAAAGAGCGGTTTTATGCTTGTTTAAAAAACCAACAGCATCTACTTGTTTGTCTGAAAGTTTAATACTAGATGCCCACTCATCAAAGTTCCTCTCGTTCCCATGCTCCGCTTGGGAATGTATACCTGAACGAAAAGGAACAAGCAAGCCCAAAGCATCCCCCAAAGAAGAGATATAATAAGAAGCAATAAACTGAGCCAATTTCATTTGTTGTGAAGAATAAACAAAATCAAAAACTTCTAAAATTTCACTTGTTTTAAATTCTGGTTTTTCACATACTGAGATAACTACGCCAAAAAGTTCTCTATTTCTTAGACTTATAGCTACTTTTGTACCTGCTTTTATCTCATAAGAAGCGTGGTATGTTAGTGGATTTAAAGGGGAGGACAATGGACTTATTATGTAGTAATGTACTATGTTATATCCATTTTAATTTATTATTTTTCACACTTTATATATCTAGTTCTCATGCTTTGCTTGGGAACTCTTCTTCTCGTTACACCTCTCCTGAGGTCTAATGTTCTGTTATTTTACTTTGTATACATTCCATCTCCCAGAGATGGAACGAGTAAACTTGGATAAAGCCCCTTAGTTCACAAGTAATTTACACTCTTCTCCGTATGTAGCATGTGTAGTATTACAATCAAGTTTTCCATCTGAGCGGGTGTATGTAAATAAAACATTTACTCCACTTGCATTATAATTATATGTTGAACTATTAATATCTGGTCGTGTTACATTTGTCCAATTACCGGAATTAGTGCTATCCGTTACAGAATACATCAATACACCCCCAAACAAGCCACCTTCATCTAACTGATTTGCGCCTGTGCCAGCTTCGATATACGCAGAATCACCCTTTATAAGTCGGGTTTGTCGCTCACTTACAATTCCTGAACGCACAGATGCTATAGTCGCACGAGCCTTAGCGATTTGTGCGTCATCTCGTGTTGCTGCAAACTTTGGTATTGCAATCGCAGCTAAGATTCCAAGAATAACAATTACAAAAACCAATTCTATCATTGAAAATGCATTTTTCATGTTTCTTTCCTCTTCTTTCCTCTTCTTTTTCCTATTATAGCCTAAATTGATCCGAGTGTAATCAATGAACGACTAAACTTCCTCGTAGTTGCATTGGGTATTGCTGTGCATCTATCAAATTTTGTAGGGCTAAGCATAAAGTATCTGTACCTGCACTTCCAAAAGAGATCGTTAGATTTTCATCGTTTACTCCACTAACTACCTCAACAGATACGCAGTCATTTACATTTCCAAATGCAATATCTGCTTTTGAACTTGTTAGCACTGCTTCTCCACTATTTTGTAACAATTGCATAGCGTTTGACATTATTGTAAAATCAGTATCTGTCACACCTTGTGCTACAGCATATGCAGCAATTTCCCCTGCTCCTACCATTATGTTATGTGCGGTTCTAGACATTTTTGCATCATCTCTTGTTGCAGCTAGTTTTGGGACAGCTACTGCTGCTAAAATTCCTAGTATCACTATAACAAAGATGAGTTCTACCATCGTAAAAGCTGCTTTTTGTTTTTGCATTTATATTCCTTGTTGAATATTTTAGCAGTATTCATATTAGTTATAGTTTAAGGGGAGAAAAATAGAAGGTATTGTCTAGTTCCCATGCTTAGCTTGGGAATTCATATTTTGGATTATTATACTTTTTGGTGTTGTTATTGCTGTATGCGTTCCCAAGTGCAACTTGGGAACGAGTTAACGAGTTAAACTTACCAACTAACGCTAGAACCACCAAATGTATGCACTCTTGCAATATTAACAGTTGCACTATTAATCCCAGAACATATCGATGTGCTATTGCTTTCAGCTACAACTGTTAAGTTCCCATCTGTAGAACTTACCGAAAAGCTTACACATCCTGCTGTCGTAGCGGAATCTTTAAAATAGACAGCAGTACCTGCACTAACTCCAGTAGCAAGTGTAGTAGTTTCTGCTGTTGCAGAAGTGTATAACGGTACATTTGTCATATCAGACCAATTTGTACCCATTTTGCCTTGAGCAGTATAGTATGAACCAATATCACCAACAATTGTTGATATAGCGGAGGCACCTTTCGCAACTTTAGCATCATCACGCGTCGCTGCTAATTTTGGAACCGCAACTGCAGCCAAAATACCTAAAATAACGATAACAAAGATCAATTCGATCATAGTAAAACCAGCTCTTTTCATAAGAACTCCTTTGAATATTCAAAAATTTGGACTACTCTAGTAGCCTTGTCACCATTATGGAACAATAAACATAAAAGATTGCTTAATTACCTGTAATTTAACAAATTATGCTACAATTACCTAATGGCTAAAATAGATGAAATAAAAGAAGAAATCGGTGCTATTAAAACTTACTTAGGTTTTATCATAGCATTTATAATAACTATTGCTGCTGGTAGTTCTAAAGTTTACTTAGATGAGTCCTCCGATTTGTTACTAACGCTTGGTCTTATTGGTATTATATTTTTAACTTTTGTTTTTTCTCTATTAGCAAAAGTTATGCACAAAAAAATAAAATCATTGAAGGATATTTTATGACACTAGTAACTATCGGTATCGTATTAGCATTTGTTTCTATTATGGCTTCTCTAGCTTATGGTGCTTATCAATTAAGTTTATAGGCTACCATATCTTAGAAAAGTCAAACAGCATTTTTTCATCACACTCTTTTAATGTAAACTCAACTTTTTCATCGCTTGCGTCACATACTTTTATGTATTTTCCTTCTTTAAGTTCGTAAACTTTTGCTATCTCTTCTACTGGGTCAACTATGATGTAGTAGGCTACACCCTCTTGTTCGTAAAGTTTGTATTTTAAACCTTTGTCTTTTTTTGCAGTGCTTTTAGAAAGGATTTCAAATATGATTTTTGGTGCTTTTGTAATGTAGGCTTCATTAGTAGGTTCATGGCATATTACTGAATTGTCTGGTTGGACTACTGTATCTTCTGCAATTTTGTAGTCTATGGGCATAAGAACCTGGCATTTTTTACAATTATTAAATAAGTTTTGTAATTCCCAAGATACTTTAGAACTAATATGTTGATGCTTTATCATAGGTGCAGGACTCATACAGTACGCTTGTCCGTAAATAAGTTCCCAGTTATTACCTTCCCAATTTTTATAATCATCATAAGTATAGTGTGGTAAATCTTCTAATTTTAAAGCACTCATAAGATAACCTTTAATATAATTTATACAAATTATAACATAAAAAGTATTTTCATTTTGGAACTAAATTTGCTTATAAAAAATTATTAAGAACTATAAAAAGGAAAAAAGATGGCACTTTCAGTATCACGTACTGCACCATTAATAAAAGAAGCACTTAACTACCGTTCAGCGCGTCAAGATATGATTGCTTCAAATATTGCAAATGCCGACACTCCTTTTTATAAACCAAGAGATATTCGTTTTGAAGATGCACTTGCACATAAAGCAGCAGATCTTCAAAGAAAACCAAACAGCTCACTTAAACTTGCACAAACAGATGCAAATCATATTCCATTAGAGAATGAAAAATCATCTTACAAACCAACAGTCTATTTTCGAGATGGACATATGGCGAGAAACGATGGAAACTCAGTAGACATAGATGTAGAAACAACAGAAATGAGTAAAAACTCCATCATGTTTAATGCGCTCATTCAAGCAAGTAAAAAAGTAGGAGCCAACTATAAAAGTGTTATAGAAGCTTCACAAAAGGTAAACTAAGATGAGTAATTTTTTAAATAGTTTTGACATATCAGGGTATGGCTTATCCGCACAAAGAGTTCGCGTAAATACAATCTCAAGTAATATCGCCAACGCACAAACAACTCGAACTGATGAGGGTGGACCTTACAGGCGTAAAGAGGTTATCTTTAAAGCGATAAACTTTAATGATGCTTACAACAAAGCACTTGGTAAATCTACGAACAGCGCATCGTATGAAGACCCCTTAAATGAAGGTGATTTTGGAAAAAAAGTAAACCCTGCTATAATGAGTGTAATTGTTGATAAAATATCCCGTGATGACACAGAACCAAACTTAAAATTTGACCCAAGTCACCCAGATGCAGACACAAATGGTTATGTTGCGTATCCAAATATTAATCCTGTTATCGAAATGGCCGATTTAGTTGAAGCGACCCGTTCGTATCAAGCAAATGTTGCAGCATTTCAAAGTGCAAAAGATATGGCAAATTCTGCTATTTCTTTATTACAATAAAAAAGAGTAAATTATGAATAATATAACCGGCTTATCAGCTCCCTCGACTGCTGATTTACTAAAACAAAAAGAAAAGCTTTCTTCGACTGGTGGTGAAGCCTTTGCCCAGCACTTAAAATCTGCACTCAACGAAGTCAATGAACTTCAGATAAAAAGTGAAGGCGCAGTAGCAGACTTAGCAACGGGACAAGTAAAAGACTTGCACCAAGCGGCTATGGCTATCGGCAAGGCAGAAATCAACATGAAACTCATGCTTGAAATACGAAACAAAGCATTAAACGCATACAAAGAACTAGGTAGAACACAGTTATAATACACTAAATGGTAAATGAAAACAAAAGCAAAAAAATTCTACTTCTTTATGTCCTTACAGGACTAGGCTTTTTAGTTTTTCTAAGTGTTATGCTTTCCACTTCACTCAAAGATCGTCATCTTCCTTCTCTTTATGCTAAAAAAAGTTCTAAGGCAGAGAGAGGAAGTATTATTTCCGCCGATGGCTTTCACATCGCTACAACAAAAAAACTTTATAAGGCTGTTGTAAACAACAGATACATTGACCCACAAAAAGAAGAACTTTTTATTCAACTCTTTAGCATCTACTCAGGAATCGAGGCTTCAAAAATTCGTAAACGCCTAAAAAAGAGAAAAGGTGTTGTAGTCCTTAGTTATCTCATCCCTGAAAAAGAAGCACAGTATCTTAAAAAGTTGGCCTACGAACTTCGTAGTTATAAAGTTTTTATGTCACTTAAAAACAAACGAACAGGATTACGCTCTGTTCACGGACTTAGTGTTATAGAGAGTGGGGAAACCCGTGAATACCCTTACGGAGATGTTCTCACCCCAATCATAGGCTATCCACATAAACTAGAAGATGAAGGCTATACCCGTATAAAAGGTGTCAAGGGCTTAGAAAAAAGATTTGATGAGGACTTGTCTGCAAGAGGAGATGGCTCAAGTCGAGGAAAAAGAGATGTGAATTCTTATATTATTCTAAACAAAGACAGTTTTACTAAGCCGATTCTAAATGGTTTAGACATTAAACTAAGCATTCCAATATCTTTACAAATCAAAATAGAAAAAATGTGTTCCCTCATGAAAAAAGACTTACGAGCGCAACAAGTAATGCTGGCAGTTATGAATTCAAAAACGGGTAAAGTTCTTGCAATTGCGACTTCAAATAGGTTTTTACCTAAAAAAATAAAACGAAGCGACTACCCTTCTCTTAATGTAGGTGCGATAGAGTACAGTTTTGAGCCCGGAAGTGTTATAAAGCCTGTTACCTTTGCCCTTTTACTCGACAAAGGTCTAATCAACCCTTACGACCTCGTAAATGGTCACAATGGCAAATATAAAATTGGAAAAAAAATCATTACAGATGAGCATAAATTTGCTTGGCTCTCAGCCGAAGATGTAATCGTACATTCATCAAATGTAGGAATTGCGCAACTTGCACAAAAACTTACAGGTTTTGAGTTTCATGAGGGACTTAAAAGTTTTGGTTTTTCCCACAAGTCTACTCCAGATTTAATCTATGAAAAAGCTGGTTCAGTTCCACATATCTCTCAACTTAATCGTAAAATATATAAGGCTACAGCTTCATATGGATACAGTTTACGAGCTAATCTTATGCAACTTCTTCGTGCTTACAGTGTCTTTAACAACAATGGGCGTATGGTTCGACCACGCATTATTGATAGTTTTGTTGATGAGTTTGCTGAGGAGTCTTTCATTGAAAATGAAGAGGCGATACAAGTTATAAAAAGCTCAACTGCCTCAAGAATGAAAGATATTCTTATTAAAACAGTAAACAAAGGTACAGGAACAAAAACAAGAGTAAAAGGTCTTGTGGTTGGAGGAAAAACGGGGACAGCTCATATAGTTGAAAATGGGCAGTATGTTAACAAGTACAACACCGTTTTTGCAGGTTTTGTAAATGATAAAAAGACAAACTATACAATGGTTTCCGTCGTTGTTAAACCAAAGAAAAGTCAGTTCGCATCACAAACAGCAGTACCTGTGTTTAGGCAAGCCATCGAGATTATGATTGAAGAAGCTTATCTTACTCCACTACAAGTAGATGTTATCAAGTAATCGTGTAGTTCCTACCTTAACTTCTACTAAAATAACCGTATTTTTTATCTCTACTTTTTTTAAAACTTCAAAGTCTCTATTTAAAATTTCTACATAAAATATTTCTAAGGGTTCTAATACTTTTCTCATTTTCTCTAAAATTACAGCTACCTCTAATTCCCCTTGAATCACTAAAGTTGTTGCAGTCCGTAAAGACTGAGAGATTTTTAAAGATTCTTTTCTTTCATTTGAACTTAGATATACATTTCTACTACTCATTGCAAGTCCATCTTTTTCTCGTACTGTATCTAATCCTATAATATTCACATCCATAAAGAGTTGTTTTACCATCAAAGATATAAGATTTAATTGCTGTGCATCTTTTCTTCCAAAATAAGCATTTGTTGGATGAACAATATTTAAAAGCTTATGAACAACTGTTAACATGCCATTAAAATGTCCCGGTCTTGATGCTCCTTCGAGAACAAAACCTCGTACACTAGGGGCAACTAAACTTACTTCATCAAAAGAATACATAGCATCTACAGGAGGAAAGAACAATACATCCACACCACTTATCTCACATATCTTTTTATCTGCTTCATCTTTTTTTGGGTAACTGTCTAAATCTTCCCCTACTAAGAATTGTGTAGGATTTAAAAAAAATCGATACAACAAGGAGTTCATTATTTTTTCTTGCTTCTTTAATGAGAGAAATATGCCCCTCATGAAGTGCTCCCATCGTAGGAACAAAGCCTATTGTTTTGTTTATGTCTTTTAAATACTTTTTTAGCTCCAAAGGAGTTGAAATAATCTTCATTTTAAGTCCCGATATAATATAATCGCAATTATACACTATTGGATATAAATATGGATAACTACGAATATACAGAACTTTTAAAAAATCTCAATTTGAAAATGGGAAATATTATTGGTGTAATAGAACCGGCAAAAATACAGCAAAGATTAAGTGATATTGAAGCACTAGAAAACGAACAAGATTTTTGGAATGATGCGGACAATGCTGCAAGAGTACAAAAAGAAAAAAAACACAACTTGGACGCAAACTGGATAAATTCAACATTGCTAGTGATTCTGTAGCCGATGCAAAAGAGCTTTACGACATGGCAAAAGAAGAGAAGGATGAAGAATCTATTTTATCTCTTTACGAAGACGCGCCAGATTTAGAAAAGCAGATACGAAGCATGGAAATAGAAGTTCTTCTAAGTGGTGAGAGTGATGCAAACAATGCCATTTTATCCATCCATCCAGGTGCTGGAGGAACAGAGTCTCAAGACTGGGCGGAGATGCTTCTTCGTATGTATAAGCGTTGGGCGGAGAGGCGTGAATTTTCTGTAGAGATTCTCGATTATCAAAAAGGAGATGAGGCTGGAATTAAAGATGTTTCTATTATTATCAAAGGCGAAAATGCTTATGGATACTTAAAAGTGGAAAATGGAATTCATAGACTTGTTAGAATCTCACCTTTTGACTCAAACTCTAAAAGACATACATCATTTGCTTCTGTTATGGTTTCTCCTGAGGTAGATGATAATATCAACATAGTTATTGAAGATAAAGATATTCGTATTGACACCTACCGTTCGAGTGGTGCTGGTGGTCAGCATGTCAACAAAACAGAATCTGCTATTCGTTTAACGCATATAGAAACAGGTGTAGTTGTTCAATGCCAAAACGATAGAAGCCAGCATAAAAATAAAGCTACTGCAATGAAGATGCTAAAATCACGGCTGTATGAGTTAGAACTCGAAGCACTTCAAGCTGAAAAAGATGGAGTTTCAAAAAGTGAGATTGGCTGGGGACATCAGATTCGTTCCTATGTAATGCAACCTTATCAGCAAGTTAAGGACACTCGAAGCAACGAAGCCTTATCAAATGTATCTGGAATCCTTGATGGGGATATAGATGCTATGATAGAGGGAGTACTTATTGCAATGAATAGAGCTTAGCTCTCTTCTTTTCTTGGTATAAAGCTATATCCTAAAAAGCCTACTCCAAAAAGCATAGCTAAAATTGTCATGTAGTGCATTTGTTTAGCTTGTGCTCCCTTCATTTTATCAACAAATTTGGAAGTATCTTTTTCTTTTGTTTGACTAGCGCCAGAACTACTTCCCCTTGCACTCGCTTCCATCCGAGCCACTCTAGCAGCAGCCTTGTCATTTGCACTAAGACCTTCTTTTGGAGTAGTCCAAAAATGTATAGCAAAACCTACAACTAACATAATTGCGCCGAGACTTCTCATTATAACTATTTTGTTTTTAAAAAAAAATTCCATTATCTACTCTTTAGGCTTATATTAGAGAAATTATGTCAGAATCCATCTATGAATATACTTAAAGAATTTTCTTTGGATGATAAATGCTCCTATATTGATGGGAATGAGCAAACGATGCATTATAAAATAATAGATGACTGTTCCCCTGAATATGCACACGCACTAATAGAACGCGGATACAGACGATTTGGAAAAATGTTTTTTAGACCTGTTTGTGAAAACTGTAATGAATGTCAGAGTCTTAAAATAGATGTTGATAATTACAAATTTTCAAAATCTGAACGGCGCGTACTTAAAAAAGCTAAAGCAATTGAGACATTTACACAAACTCCTCAACTATCGCATGAACATTTAGACTTGTTTGAGCGTTACCATCTTTATATGAAAGATAAAAAAGGGTGGAAACATGAAAAAGCCTCACCAGATCACTACTATAACTCTTTTGTAACAGGGCATGAAGACTTTGGCTATGAAACGCTTTATTATCACAAGGACAAACTTGTAGGCGTTGATTTAATAGATGTTTTAGAAGATGGAATCTCATCAATTTATTTTTACTATGACCCTAATTATTCTCACCTTTCTTTAGGTAAACTCTCTTTACTTAAACAAATAGAACTTGCCAAACAAATAGAGAAAAGGTGGGTTTATTTAGGCTATTATGTTGAATCCTGTTCATCTCTTAACTACAAGGCAGACTATAAGCCTTTTCTTACATTAAAAGGTAGACCACAAATGAATGAAAAATTCCAATGGAGCTAATTAAATAATTCTCTTTCTTGTTCTGCTCTGATTTTTTTCTTTTTTTAACTTTAACTCGTGTGCCAATTTTTTTTCCAATGCTTCTTCTTTTAACTTGTCATTTGAACGCAGCCTCTTGATTTTTTTCTTCATGAAGTTGTTTTTTTGTTTTTGGTTTGTATCTTTTTTTATGCTTTTTAGCATAGGCTTCATCAAGATAGCCTTGGATCACACCCTCAGCATTGATCTCATCTTTATGCCCATTATAATAATCCATGATTTGTTTTTTATTTGTCTTAACATTAATTAAACTAGAATTTACTATAGCAATAAATAAATCATTATTTTTTGTTTTTATAGAAGATTTAAAACTACTGTTTGCAGTCCGTAAAAAATAATTATTTATCTTAGTCAGTTTACGCAACTCACTTAAATAATCTAACTTCAGATTACTTCGAGCTCCTCGTTGAACCTCAAAACCAAATGCTTTTGCTTTAGCTACATCTTTTATATATGTATCGATTTTATCACTCAATTCTTTATAGGAATCTAGCTTTTTCAAAGACCTAATACTATCAATATTGTTATAGATGTTATCACCCAAGGCACTGTATACATTTGGATTCGAAGCCTCTAATGAAAAAAAGAAAAGTAGAAATAATAATAATTTTTGCATAAGTATACCTTTGTCTTTATATGTTCTATTATATCAGATAAAAGTGAAAAGTGTTATGAGAGAGGTTTCTCTCCAATAGGAGAGAAGTATTTAGTGACAGATATTAACCGTTACGCTTTTTCTGAATTTCTTCAGAAACATTTCTTGGAACTTCAGAATAGTGATCGAATTCCATAGAATATGTTGCACGCCCTTGCGTAGCTGAACGAAGGTCAGTTGAATAACCGAACATTTCAGACAATGGAACAAATGCATCAACAATTTTACTACCAGCACGATCACCCATAGCATTGATTTGTCCACGACGACGGTTAAGGTCACCGATAACATCACCCATGTTTTCTTCAGGAGTTTCAACTTCAACTTTCATCATTGGCTCTAAGATAGACGGAGATGCTTTACGACACGCCTCTTTAAAACCCATAGATGCAGCAAGTTTAAATGCCATTTCATTTGAATCCACATCATGGTAAGAACCATCATAAAGTGTAACATCAACATCTTCCATTGGGTACCCAGCAAGAACACCAGCAGACATTGCTTCTTCACAACCTTTCTTAACAGCTGGAATAAACTCTTTTGGAACAGATCCACCTTTAATAGCATTTGTAAATACAAATCCTGTATCTGCTTCACCTGGCTTAACAGTAAGGTAAACATGACCAAATTGACCGCGACCACCAGATTGTTTAGCGTATTTGTATTCTTGGTTAACTTCTTCTTTAATAGATTCTCTATAAGAAACTTGTGGAGCACCAACTTCAGCATCAACAGAAAATTCTCTTTTCATTCTATCTACAAGAATCTCAAGGTGTAACTCACCCATTCCTGAAATAATAGTCTGACCTGTTTCTTCATCAGTGTTTACTCTAAAAGAAGGATCTTCAGCAGCAAGTTTACTTAAAGCAATACCCATTTTTTCTTGATCGGCTTTAGTTTTAGGCTCAACTGCAACTGAGATAACTGGTGCTGGAAAGTCCATTCGCTCAAGAACAACTTTTTCCTCACCTTGACATAAAGTATCACCTGTTGTAGTAGCTTTAAGACCAACAACAGCACCGATTTCACCTGCATAAATTTCTTTAACTTCTTCACGCTTGATAGCATGCATTTTAACGATACGGCCAATTCTTTCTTTTTTATCTTTAGTCGAGTTATGAACGAATGAACCTGAAGTTAAAGAACCACGGTAAACACGGATAAAAGTTAAAACACCAACAAATGGATCTGTCATAATTTTAAATGCAAGTGCAGCAAAATCACCATCATCAGTTGATGGAACAGCTACTTCAACTTCTTCATCGTCCATTAAAGTTCCCATAATAGCTTCTGATTCCATTGGTGAAGGTAGATAATCAACAACAGCGTCAAGTAAAGTTTGAACACCTTTGTTTTTAAATGCAGTACCTGGAGTCATCGGAACAACAGCCATACCAAGTGTTGCTGCCTTTATTGCTGCTTTTACTTCGTCTTGGGTAAATTCACCACCATCTAAGAATTTTTCAGCGAAATCATCATTGCCATCTACTTCAGCAAGTGTTTCCATCATTTTTTCTTTGTACTCTTCAGAAATTTCTTTTAAAGAATCACGAATATCTTGTACATGGTAGTTAGAACCCATTTCAGCATCTGCATCCCAAACAATTTCTTTCATTGTAACTAAATCAACAACACCTTCAAACTCAGCTTCAGCACCGATTGGTAGCTGAATAGGCATTGGATTACCTTTTAGTCTATCTTTAATTTGACGCTCAACTTCGTAGAAGTCTGCACCAGTTCTGTCCATTTTATTAACAAAAACGATTGATGGAACTTTATAACGGTTTCTTTGTCTCCATACAGTCTCAGACTGAGGTTGAACCCCACCAACTGCACAAAATACTGAAACAGCACCATCAAGTACGCGCATAGAACGCTCAACTTCAATAGTAAAATCAACATGACCAGGAGTATCAATAATATTGATTTGTTTACCATTCCATTCACAAGTAGTTGCAGCAGAAGTAATTGTAATACCACGCTCTTGTTCTTGTTCCATCCAGTCCATAGTAGCAGCACCATCATGGACCTCACCGATTTTATGCTCAACACCAGTATAGAATAAAATTCTTTCTGTAGTTGTAGTTTTACCTGCATCAATGTGTGCAGCAATACCGATATTTCTTACGTCGTTAAGTTTGTGACTTCTTGCCATTTTAGTGCCTTGTTAAGTTTAGTTCAGAGATAAACTCTTTTATAAATAAAAAATATTTACTTACAAAAGAGCTGTCTTTAATATGTTGTCAACACCAAAAATTTGCAAGCAAACTTGAGCCTTCCGCTGAGGAAAACCCAGTGTTAACGCAGATAAGGGAAGCGAGCTTCCCTTGTCGTTAGAAAATATATTCTACCAACGATAATGAGCAAATGCTTTATTTGCTTCAGCCATTCTGTATGTATCTTCTTTTTTCTTGAATGCATTACCTTTATCAGTTGATGCATCCATTAACTCATTCGCTAATTTCTCAGCCATAGTTCTTTCGTTTCTCTTACGAGAAGCGTCAATTAACCATCTGATTGCTAGTGATAGTTGACGAACAGGGCGTACTTCTACTGGAACTTGATAAGTAGCACCACCAACACGGCGACTTTTCACTTCGATAATTGGTTTAATATTTTCAATAGCATCGTTAAATGTATCTATACCAGTTTTTTCACCACGAGAACTAATGATATCCATTGCACTGTAAATGATTTTTTCTGCTTTAGATTTTTTACCATCTAACATTATTTTGTTTATAAACTTCGTCAGTATTTTGCTTCCATAAACTGGATCTGGCATAACTGGACGAGTGGGAGCTTGTCTTCTTCTCATATGAGATTTCCTTCTTCTTCAATTTTTTCAAATTTACTCAAAATTAACTACTTAAAATTAATCCTGTAGCTATTGAATAATATATTTCAACTTTTCACTTTTGTTTTACGAAACTAGTTTCGTGAGCCCACTGCTGAAGTGAACCAAGCGTTAGCGTAGTAAAATGGGCTTTTGCTCATTTTGCATAACTAATAAATGTTTAGGTTTCTTAAAAAATAGTTTACTATTTTTTAGGACGCTTAGTACCGTACTTAGATCTAGCTACCATACGACCAGCTACACCAGCAGTATCAAGAGCACCACGAACGATATGGTATTTAACACCAGGTAAATCTTTAATACGACCACCACGAACGAGAACGATTGAGTGTTCTTGAAGGTTATGACCCTCTCCACCGATATATGAAATAATTTCAAAACCAGATGTTAATCTAACTTTTGCAACTTTTCTTAAAGCCGAGTTAGGTTTTTTTTGGTGTAGTCGTATAAACACGAGTACATACACCACGACGCTGTGGACATGAAACAAGCGCAGGTGATTTTGATTTCTTAATCACGCGTTTACGCTCATTACGAATCAGTTGATTGATTGTAGGCATACAATTCCTTTTTACTTAAATTTTCCAGTAGAATTTAATCCTCTAATTTTTCAGAGGGTTATAGACACGAGATAATACATAAAATTGAATTAAAGTTAGCTTATTTTAAGGATATTTTAAAGGAAGAGTTTAAAATGTGTGGAAATTACTCCTGCGTTTTACGCAAGAGTAAGAAGATAGAAGAATTTTATCTATTGTTCTTCTTCATCATAGAACACTACTTCTTGATCTTTATAAATACCAGTTCCAACAGGAATAGTACGACCAATAATAACATTTTCTTTGAGGTTATTTAAATCATCAACTTTAGCTGAAACTGCAGCTTCTGTTAACACTTTTGTTG
This sequence comes from Sulfurimonas sp., assembly GCA_030949825.1. Classification (GTDB taxonomy): domain Bacteria; phylum Campylobacterota; class Campylobacteria; order Campylobacterales; family Sulfurimonadaceae; genus Sulfurimonas. The sequence goes on along the minus strand of JAUZSC010000023.1, from coordinate 15,514 downwards.
TATCTTGGAACGAGGCTGCTGAGATAATACTATCAGCACTTACGGCAGCTCTTGTGATACCAACAAGGAATGGCTCAGCAATCGCAGGACGACCACCAAGGCGAATGATTTTTTCATTTTCAGCTGCAAACTTAGCCTTAGAAATTAAATCAGCTTCAATAAACTTAGTGTCACCTGATTTAATAATTTTCACCTGACGAAGCATCTGAGTAAAGATAACCTCAATATGCTTATCGGCAATATTTACCCCTTGAGAACGGTAAACTTTTTGAACTTCTGAAACAAGATAATTATAAAGTGTTTTTACACCCATAATGCGTAATAGCTCATGAGAAGAAAGAATACCAGTAGTTAAACGCTCACCAGCATGAACAAAGTCACCAGCAGCAACAACAGCAACATGAGATTTATCTACAAAGTACTCTTTAATAAGTCCTGTGTCAGAAGCAACAATAATTCTAACTTTTCCACGCAAAGGTTTACCAAAACTAACATTTCCATCAATCTCAGAGATTAATGCAGTAGCTTTTGGACGACGACCCTCAAACAGTTCAGAAACCCTTGGAAGACCCCCTGTAATATCTGATGATTTTTGAAGTGCTTTTGGAGTTTTTGCAATTATATCTGCAACATTAACAGTAGCACCATCTTCAACAAATAACGAAGACTTAGAATCAATCACATAACGAAGTAATTCACCATCAGTTGTAGCGATAACAATAGTTGGTTTATACTCACTTGGAATATGATCATTAATCATAAGGCGTGTTTTACCAGTAAGTTCATCCAACTGTTCAGTCGCCGTTGTTCCTACAATAACATCTTCATACTGCACAATACCCTCAGCTTCTGAAATAACAGGATTTGAATACGGATCCCATTCCGCAATAACAACTGATTCATCATCAGAAGATTTTGCAAGTACTGTTGTAGCATCTACTGCTTCATCATCATTTGCTACTATAACTGAACCACGCGCAATATAGTGTCTTACAGCTTCACGGTTATTTACATCAACAACGGCTGCAAAAAGACCTTTCTCAACAACTTCATATCCAGCCTTAAGACCTTCAAATCTTTCTAAGTAATCGCCTTTAAGCAAGAAGTACTTCACTGTTCCATCTTCTTTTGCAAGAATTTTTTGTGTAACTGGAGCACCATCTTCAACAGAAATTTCTGAAGCATATGGAATTCTACTTGGAACATTCCAAGCGTCTTTAATTGTCTCAACAATCGATTCATCTTCAGCCACTTCAGTGCCACTTTCGTATGGGAAGTAGTATTTACCATCGATTTGTCCACTTATACCAGCAAGCTCATTTGGTTTAGCAATCTCATTTTTGCGCAAAGAATATCGTACAGTTTCTTTACCCACAATGCTAATTAAAACTTCATCATGTATAGTTTGTATCTCTAACTTACCTTTAAATGGTGCTTTAATCTTAGGTTCTACTAAAAGTACAGCCGCGTTTCTACGGTTAGCAACAATGTTTTTACCATCTTTAGACTTATACGTTTTCATATTATAATAACGAATAAATCCTTCTTTTTCTACAAGAATATTTCGCTCTTGTGCAGTTGAACTTGCAGTTCCACCAACATGAAATGTTCTTAGAGTAAGCTGTGTACCAGGCTCACCAATTGACTGTGCAGCAACAATACCAACAGCTTCACCAGTACGAACAATATGTCCAGTTGCAAGATTCACACCGTAACATAATGCACATACACCATTAGAAGACTTACATGTAGTAGGTGTTCTAATATGTGCTGATTTAATCCCAGCTTCATGGATAACTTTTGCAGAAACTTCATCAAGTAAAGTTCCCTCAGCAAATAAAATCTCATTTGAAATAGGATCAATAATATCATCAGCTAAAACTCTACCGTTAAGTCTGTCTTCGAGTGACTCTATAAGTGTATTTTGATCTGAAATGTCAGAAATCTCAATACCTTCATGCGTATGACAATCGTGTTGGACAATCTTAACATTTTGTGCAACATCAACAAGTTTACGAGTAAGATAACCCGCATTTGCTGTTTTTAGTGCAGTATCGGCAAGACCTTTTCTAGCACCGTGCGTTGAAATAAAGTACTCAATTACATTAAGACCCTCTTTAAAGTTAGAGATAATCGGAGTTTCAATAATATCACCAGAAGGTTTAGCCATAAGACCACGCATACCAGCAAGTTGACGGATTTGTGCAGCAGAACCACGCGCACCAGAATCGGCCATCATATGGATAGAGTTAAAACCATCTTTATCAGTCTCAACTAGTCTCATCATTTCAGCTGCAAGAATATTATTTGTATCTGTCCAAACATCAATAATTTTATTGTATCTTTCTTGTTCAGTTAAAAGACCAGCTTCAAACTGTTTTTGAATCTCGATTACACGCGCTTTAGATTCAGCAATTTTTGCAGGTTTCATCTGGGGAACACGAATATCATCAGCAGAAATAGATACACCCGATTCAGTTGCATGTTTAAAACCTAAATCTTTAAGCTTATCAAGGAAACCAGCAGTTATACCGATTCCACCATGTTTTTGAACATAATCAACGATTTCATTGATGTATTTTTTCTTCATTACTCTGTTCCATAATTCTAATGGAACGAAATCTGGTAGAATAGCTTTAAGAAGCATACGACCAGCAGTTGTATAGATAATTCTACCCTCAATTCGAGTACGCACTTTTGCATGTAAATCAAGTGCGCCATGTTCTATAGCAATATTTATTTCATCAACATTTGCAAAAAGTTTGTTACTTCCCTTTACTGCATTTTTTTCTAATGTAATGTAGTAAATTCCAAGAACCATATCCTGAGAAGGTGTAGCTATCGCTTTACCAGATGCAGGAAGCATAATATTCATAGATGCAAGCATAAGTACTTTACATTCAGCAATCGCTGCTGAAGATAAAGGTACATGCACTGCCATTTGATCCCCATCAAAATCGGCATTAAACGCCGCACACACTAATGGATGAAGCTGAATCGCTTTTCCATCAATAAGCTTAGGGTGAAAAGCTTGAATAGAAAGCTTATGAAGTGTTGGAGCACGGTTAAGCATAATAGGATAGCCATCAACAATCTCCGCTAAACATTCCCATACTTCATTTGTTTTAGCTTCTATCATTTTTTTAGCAGCTTTAACAGTTGTTGCATAACCTTTATCTTCAAGTTTTGCAATCAAGTGTGGCTTAAATAGCTCAAGAGCCATTTTCTTTGGTAAACCACATTGATCCATAGTTAAAGATGGTCCAACAACAATTACAGAACGACCAGAAAAGTCAACACGCTTACCAAGAAGATTCTGACGGAAACGCCCTTGTTTACCTTTAATAATCTCAGATAATGATTTAAGAGGACGCTTGTTAGCACCTTTTACTGCATTAGCACGACGACCATTATCAAACAATGCATCTACAGACTCTTGAAGCATTCTTTTTTCATTTCTAACAATAATCTCTGGAGCTTCAAGTTCAACTAAACGCTTAAGACGCTGATTACGGTTTATAACACGACGGTATAAATCATTTACATCAGAAACAGCAAATTTACCACCATCAAGTGAAACGAGTGGTCTTAGATCTGGTGGAAGAACTGGTAAAACTGTTAGCATCATCCAAGCAGGATTATTTCCAGAATTTAAAAATGACTCAATAACTTTAAGACGCTTGTTAATTGTTTTCTTTTTTGCTTCAGATTTTGTATCACCTAGAGCATCTTTGAGTTGTGTAAATAAATCAACTAAATCAATAGACTCTAGTAAATCACGAACAACTTCTCCACCCATGCGAGCTTTAAAGCCAAGAGCGTCAAATCTTTGAACAAGTGTTCTGTACTGTTCTTCATTTAAAACATCATACTGAAGAACTGGTGTTTTTGCTTCAGCATCATAATATGCCTCGCCACCAGACTCAACAATGTAGGCTTCATAGTAAAGTACGCGTTCTAAATCTTTCATTTTGATACCAAGTAAAGTACCGATTCTTGAAGGTAATGAAGAAACATACCAAATGTGTGCAACAGGAGTTACAAGTTCGATATGACCCATGCGAGTACGACGAACTTTAGTAGATGTTACTTCAACACCACATTTCTCACATACTACACCTTTATAGCGCATCTTTTTATATTTACCACAAAGACACTCATAGTCTCTTACAGGACCAAAGATTTTTGCACAAAAAAGACCATCACGCTCAGGTTTAAGTGTACGGTAGTTAATAGTTTCAGGTTTTTTTACTTCACCATGACTCCATGACATTACCTTCTCAGGTGATGCAAGGCGAAACTGTAGTTGTTTAATATCTTTTGGTCTATTTTCTTCTGTTACTGCAACTGGTACTAATTTACTCATCTTCGTCCACCTCGTCCATAATCTCTACATCAAGTGCTAGTGCTTGAAGTTCTTTTGTTAATACAAATAGTGTTTCAGGGATACCAGAAGGTGGTACTAACTCACCTTTAGTAATCGCTTTATACGCACGAACACGACCATCAACATCATCTGATTTAATCGTTAACATTTCTTTAAGAACAGCAGAAGCACCATAGGCCTCAAGAGCCCATACTTCCATCTCTCCAAATCTTTGACCACCAAAGAGTGCTTTACCACCAACTGGTTGTTGAGTAACAAGTGAATATGGTCCAGTTGAACGCGCGTGAATTTTCTCATCAACTAAGTGATGAAGTTTAAGAATGTACATGTAACCTACATTTACACGCTCTTTAATTTTTTCACCAGTTTGACCATTGTAAACAACAGTCTTACCATCAGCATCCATTTTTGCAAGTTCAAATAATTTATCAAACTCAGCTTGATTAACACCCTCAAAAATTGGAGTAGCAAAACGAACACCACCTTTAGCCCAATCTCTTGCGTATCTCAAGAATTTCTCATCACTCATATCACCAATTACTTTTACTGCATTCATCATTCCAGCTACATCAGCAATAGCAATCATTTTTTCACGCATATTTTGTACAAAACCTGCTTGTTTTTCTTCAAACTGCTCTAAAATTTGATTTCCAAGTTCGCGTCCTGCCATACCTAGATGCATCTCTAGAATCTGACCGATATTCATACGAGAAGGAACACCTAGTGGATTAAGACAAACATCAACTGATCGTCCGTCTTCCATATAAGGCATATCTACTTCAGGAACGATAATAGAAACGATACCTTTATTTCCGTGACGACCAGCCATTTTATCACCAACTTTAAGTTGACGCTTCGTAGCTATATAAATTTTAACATACTTAACAACACCATTTGGAAGGATGTCATCTTTTTCTAAAATAGTAAGTTTTTCTTCATGCTCGTCTCTAAATACTCTCTTTTGTTTTTGGAAATAATTTTTAGTTTTTGTATATTCATTTTGAATATCTTCGCTAAATGACTTAACAATAGCATTCATTGCAAAACGACTTACTTCAAGTAAGTCACTACCATTGATAGTGTCACCTTGTTTATAATCAGTCTCGCCAATTGTAATATCATTTAAAAGAGTTTCTTTTGTTAAAAGTTTAGTAACTCTTAACATCTCTTCTTTATCTATCATAAGAAGTCTGTCGTAATGTTCTCTTTCTAAATAATCTCTTTCTTCTTTTTCCAATTCTAAAGAACGAGGATCTTTGTCATAACCTTTTTTTGTAAAGATTTTAATATCAACAATCACACCTTCCATAGAAGGAGGACAGTATAAAGATTTGTTTATAACATGCCCAGCTTTTTCACCAAAAATTGCACGAAGTAATCTTTCTTCTGGAGTTGGTTTAACTTCACCTTTTGGAGAAACCTTACCAACTAAAATCATACCACCACTTACATGAGTTCCTAGTTTAACGATTCCAGAATCATCAAGATGCGTTAACTCATCATCTCTAACATTTGGAATATCTCTAGTAATTTCTTCAACACCGTGCTTAAGTTCACGCGCTTCAAGCTCTTTTTCATAAATATGTACAGAAGTAAATGCATCTTGACGGATTAATCGCTCTGAGATTACAATAGCATCCTCAAAGTTATAACCATTCCAAGGCATAAAAGCAACCATTGCATTAACACCAAGTGCTAACTCGCCTTGATCCATATTTGGACCATCGGCAATTACTTGACCTTTTGTCACAATATCACCAACTTTAACGATTGGTTTTTGTGCAAAAGATGTATTTTGATTTGTTCTAAGGTTTTTTGTTAATGAGTAGTAATCTATGTAAATCTCACCATCTTCATTACCCATAACATAAATATGTCTACCATCTACTTTTTCTATTGTACCTGCACGCTTTGCCTTAACACATTCCCATGAGTCACGAGCAACAAGTTTTTCAACTCCTGTTCCAACCATCGGAGAATACGGTCTTAAAAGAGGTACCGCTTGACGCTGCATATTTGATCCCATAAGGGCACGATTGGCATCATCATGCTCTAAGAATGGAATAAGAGATGCCGCAACACCAACAACCATATGAGAAGAAAGGTCAGCATATTGACATTCATTTGCAGGGCGAAGTAAAATTTCTCCGTCCATGCGCGTAGTAATAAGTTCTTCAAGAAATTGTCCATCAGCATCTAATTTATTAGATGCCGCTGCAATTTTAACGCCCTCTTCTTGCGTAGCTGTTAAATAAATAACTTCTTTTTGAACTACACCGTCTGTTACAACTTTATAAGGAGCTTCGATAAATCCATGCTCATTCACTTTTGAATAGGTTGCAAGTGTGTTAATAAGACCAATGTTTTGACCCTCTGGAGTCTCAACTGGACAGATTCTACCATAATGCGTAGGGTGAACATCCCGTACCTCAAAGCCAGCTCTTTCTTTCACAAGACCACCCTCACCAAGAGCCGATAAACGACGCTTATGAGTAACTTCGGAAAGAGGATTTGTTTGATCCATAAACTGAGATAATTGTCCACCTGAAAAGAATTCCATAATCGTTGAAGTAATCATTTTTGAGTTGATTAAATCATGTGGCATCAGCTCAGACATTGGACCACTCATAGTAGATAATTTATCTCGAATTGCTTTTTGCATCTTGATAAGACCGTTGTGTAACTCATTACCAAGTAACTCACCGATTGAACGGATACGACGGTTTCCTAAGTGATCTCTATCATCAATATGACCTTGACCATTTTTAACTTTGATTACATATTTAACAGATTCAATTACATCTTCATGTGTTAGTACAGTGATATATTCAGGAATATCCATTCCCAGCTTATGATTCATTTTCATACGACCAACTCTTGTTAGGTCATATCTCTCAGGATCAAAGAAAAGCTGATTAACAAATGCTTTGGCGGCTTCTTTAGTAACTGGTTCACCCGGTCTCATAACTTTATAAATACGAATAGCAGACAAATCGTTTTCATCTTCTATCTCTTCTGTTTGTTTAAGAAGTTTAAGAGAATCAGCATCTGCGTTGAATGCATTGATAATTGAGCTATCAACACCCTCAGCTAAATCATTTGCAATTTTAAATTCGCTTACACCGATTTCAGCTAATTTTTTTAATTTACCCTCATCAATATGAGTCATAGTATCAAAAAGAATTTCTCCTGTTTGCGGATCAATAATTGGTTCAGCTAAATATCTTTCTATAAGAATTTCAAGAGGAAACTGCACAACTTTGAGTCCATCGTCAAGAAGTTTCTGTCCTTTTTTAACTGAAAGTCTTTTTCCTGCGGGAATAAGTACTTTAGAATCCATGTCTGTTAAGTCAAAAGAGAGTCTACCAATGTAATCATTTTGATTAAAATCAACTGAGAACATATTATCATGAATTTTAATCGTTTGAATAGGATAAAATAATTTTAATATATCTTGTTTAGAATAACCTAAAGCACGAAACATAATAGTAACAGGCACTTTACGGCGTTTGTTAATTCTCATATAAAGAATATCTTTAGGATCGTACTCAAAATACAACCAAGAACCACGATCTGGAATAATTTGACCCGTATAGATAAGTTTATTTCCAGCAGTCGTTGATTGTTCTTCTTTAAAAATAACACCTGGTGAACGATGAAGTTGATTTACAACAACGCGTTCAACACCATTAATAATAAATGAAGTTCTATCAGTCATAAGTGGAATATCACGAACAAAAATATTTTGTTCTTTAATATCTTTTACACCAAGTTTTTCTTTAGTGTTTTCATCTCTTTCCCATAAAACAAGACGAGTTTTCATTCTTAATGATACAGCGTAAGTAAGTCCACGCTCCATACATTCACGAACAGTATATTTTGGTTTACCAACTTCAGAACCAATGTACTCAACAGTAAGTCTGTTTTGTGTATCATGAATAGGGAAAACTGATTGAAATACTTTTTCAATTCCACTATCTGCTCTATCTTTATCTTCTAACATTAAAAACTTGTCATATGAGCTTTGTTGTAATTGGAGTAAATTTGGTACTTCAATTTCTTGGGGAGTTTTAGAGAAGTCTACACGAAGACGATTTCCGGAGTATAAAGTGTTTAACATATGTTTACCTTGCTAAGTAATTAGTATCAATTCAAGCGTCCTTGAATGATTATTTAAGGCTCTATCAAGAGCTGATTTTCATAGTGTATATAAACGACATAAGGGCACTTTTACAAAGAGACTTTAATCTCCTTGTAAAAGCGCCCAGTATAAAAGGATGCTTAAGAAAAGACCCAAGGTCTTTTCTTAAATATAGTCTGTTAAGATTACTTAACTTCTACAGTTGCACCAGCTTCTTCTAAAGCTTTCTTAGCTTCTTCAGCAGCATCTTTATCTACAGCTTCTTTAATTGTAGACGGTAGACCTTCACATGCTTCTTTTGCTTCTTTAAGTCCAAGACCAGTAAGAGCACGAACAGCTTTAATAACACCAATTTTCTTAGCACCAACATCAGTTAATACAACATCAAATTCAGTTTTCTCAGCAGCAGCTTCACCGCCAGCAGCAGCTCCACCAGCTACAGCAACAGGTTGTGCAGATACTTGAAATTTTTCTTCAAATTCTTTTACTAATTCAGAAAGTTCTAATACTGAAAGTCCTGAGATAAATTCTAATACGTCTTCTTTTGTTACAGCCATGTGTAATCCTTTAATTATTTAAAATGTTAACTGCTTATGCAGCAGATTCTTCTTCTTTTTTAGCACGAAGTGCTTCAAGCCCGATTGTAAAGTTAGCAACAGGAGCCATCCAAGTAGCAGCAAGCATACCAAGTAACTCGTCGCGTCCTGGAAGTTTAGCGAATGCTTCAACTTTAGCAGTGTCAGCAGCTTCACGGTCGATATATGCAGATTTAATTACAAATAATTCGTTCTTTTTAGCGAATTCAGATACTACTTTAGAAGTAGCAACAGAATCTTCACCCCAAACAAAAATATTTGTATCTTTAATCACGATACCTTCTAAATCAACATTTTTAAGTGCGATAGTTGCTAAAGTATTTTTAACAACTTGAACTTTTGTATCTTTAGCGCGAGCCATTGATCTTAATTCTTCTAAATCTGAAACGCCTAAACCTTTGTAGTCACATAGAACTACGGCTCCTGCATCTTTAAATTCAGAAGTAAGTACTTCAATAATTTCAGCTTTTTGTGTTTTTGTCATAAATTTTCTCCTTTTAGACAATCTTCAATAGGAAATTAAGTATTTATAAAACACTCCTATATCTTTAGTCCATAAAATGCAGTTACTACTGAAGTGAATCTTTAGTAACTTTAGAGTGCCTTAATAAAAATTAAAGCACTAAAAATTACTTAATATCTGCTAATTCAGATAAGTCAAATCTTACAGATGGGCTCATAGTTAAACTTAGAGCTGCATTTGTAATGAAACGACCTTTTGCAGAAGCTGGTTTTTGTTTGTTAATTGCAGTTACAAAAGCTGTAATATTCTCAGCTAATTTATCTGTAGTAAAACTTGCTTTACCTATACCGGCATGAATATTACCTTTTTTATCAACTCTAAACGCAACTTGACCGCCTTTAACATTTTTAACTGCATTTGCAACATCTGGAGTCACTGTACCAGTTTTAGGATTAGGCATTAAACCTTTTGGTCCTAAAATACGACCTATTTGACCAACAAGTCCCATACAATCAGGAGCAGCAACAACTACATCAAAATTGAAGATTCCAGCTTTAATATCTGCAACTAAATCGTCAGTACCAACGATATCAGCACCAGCGGCCTTAGCTTCATCAGCTTTAACACCTTTAGCAAATACTGCAACACGAACTGTTTTACCAGTTCCATTTGGAAGTACAATCGCACCACGAACCATTTGGTCAGCGTGTCTTGGATCAACATTTAAGTTCATAGCAATTTCAACTGTTTCGTCGAATTTTGCACTTTTTAATGTGTCCATCATAGCAGCTGACTCAGCTACTGTATATCTTTTAGTATTATCTATTTTTTCTAATAATGATTTATATCTTTTACTCATTTTCAAATTTCCTTAATGTAATTCTTCCACATCGTTTTAAATCATGTGGTCTTGATTTTTAGAGAGTGATTCTAGCTAGTCTACTATTTCGATACCCATTGAACGAGCTGTACCAGCTAAAGTATTAGCTGCCATATCTTTATCGTCAGTATTTAAATCAGCGATTTTTGCATCAACAACTTCCATTAATTGAGCACGAGTAATTTTTCCAACTTTGTTAGTTAGTGGATTATCAGTACCTTTTTTAAGTCCGGCAGCCTTCATTAAAAGAGCAGATGCTGGTGGTTGTTTTGTAATAAAAGTAAAACTTCTATCTGTATAAACAGTAATAACAACAGGTACTTTGAAACCCATTTTATCTTTTGTTTTTTCATTAAATGCTTTAGTAAATTCCATGATGTTAACACCACGTTGTCCTAGAGCTGGTCCTACTGGAGGAGCAGGGTTTGCTTTACCAGCGTCAATATGTAATTTGATGTAATCCATAACTTTTTTTGCCATTGTAATTCCTTTGTTTGAGTTAAATTATTTTTTCGACTTGTGTATATGATATATCAACCGGAGTTGCTCTACCAAATATTGAAACATTCAGCTTAAGAGTACCGTGTTCTAAATCGTACTCATCAACTGTTCCTGTAAAGTTTGCGAATGGTCCTTCAACAATACGAACTGTTTCACCATTATCAAAAAATACTTTTGGTTTTGGTGCCGCACGATTATTTACACGATCCAAGATAACATTAATATCATGTTCACTAAGAGGTGTTGGGACATTAGCCTCACCAATGAATCCAGACACTTTTGGTAAAGATTGAATCATATGTTGTACATTTGTAGTTAAGTCGATTTTTGCAAAAACATAACCAGAGTATAAAGATCTCTCAGTTACTTTTTTCTTACCTTCTTTTACTTCAATAACATCTTCAGTTGGAACAATAACTTCTTCAATAAAATCTTGTAATTTATATTCTTCAATCATATTAAAGATAGCGTCTCTTACAAGTCTATCGTTTCCGTATGTTTGAATAGAGTACCATTGATGAGCCATACTTTCCCCTTAACCTAAAATTGCCGACATAACTGATGACATAAACAAGTCAACTAAAGCTAAAAATGCAGCTATTACTGCAACAACAATCATAACCGCGATGTATGCTTGCTTGACTTGACCTTTCGTTGGAAAGATAACCTTAGTTAATTCTGCTTTTGCATTTCTGATATGTGTATTTATATTCATTTATATCTTTCCTGATGTCAATAGTTCATTGATTATAAATAAATCCCAAAGGACTTACTAATAATAAATGTGGCAGGCACAGGGGGACTCGAACCCGCAACACCCGGATTTGGAATCCGGTGCTCTACCATTGGAGCTATGCGCCTAAAAGGGATAAATCCCTACTCTCAAAAGAGAAACTGTATTCCTACAGCTTCATTTCTTTATGAGTTGTATGTTCTCTACAGAACTTACAATATTTTCTTACTGAAAATTTTTCAGTATGAATTTTTTTATTCTTTGTTGTGTGATAATTACGTCGTGTACATTTCTCACAACCTAAGTGAATCGCTTCTCTCATATTATTTTACCTTTATAAAGATTAAACAAATCGCAAAAACGATTTATTTAATGATCTCAGCAACAACACCAGCACCAACAGTTCTACCACCCTCACGGATAGCGAAATTAGTACCTTGTTCCATTGCAATTGGGTGAATTAGTTCAGCAGTAATACTTACATTATCACCTGGCATAACCATCTCTGTACCTTCTGGTAAAGTGATTGCACCTGTAACATCAGTAGTACGAACATAAAACTGAGGACGGTAACCGTTAAAGAATGGAGTATGACGTCCACCTTCATCTTTACTTAGAACATAAATTTCTGCAGTAAAAGTTGTATGTGGAGTAATTGTACCCGGCTTACATAGTACTTGACCACGCTCAACATCTTCTTTACCAATACCACGAACTAGAACACCACAGTTATCACCTGCAACACCCTCATCCATTTCTTTACGGAACATTTCGATACCAGTAACAGTAGTTTTTTGAGTATCACGGATACCAATAATTTCTATTTCTTCACCGATTTTAACAGTACCACGCTCGATTCGTCCAGTAACAACTGTACCACGACCTGAGATAGAGAAAACATCTTCAACTGGCATAAGGAAATCTTTATCAGTTTCACGAACTGGTTCTGGAATCCACTCATCTACAGTAACCATAAGTGCTTTAATTTTATCTGACCACTCACCAAGAGCACCGGTTTTCGCTTCTTCAAGAGCTTTAAGAGCTGAACCAGTTGTGATTGGAGTATCATCACCTGGGAATTCGTACATATCTAAAAGTTCACGGATTTCCATTTCAACTAGTTCTAATAGTTCTTCATCATCAACCATATCTTCTTTGTTCATGAATACAACTAAATAAGGAACACCAACTTGCTTAGAAAGAAGAATGTGCTCACGAGTTTGTGGCATTGGACCATCAGCTGCAGAAACAACTAAAATAGCACCATCCATTTGAGCAGCACCAGTAATCATGTTCTTAACATAATCGGCGTGACCTGGACAATCAACATGCGCATAGTGACGATTATCTGTCTCATACTCAACATGTGAAGTGGCAATAGTAATACCACGTTCTCTTTCTTCTGGTGCATTATCGATCGCATCGTAATCCATTAGCTCTGCACCGTTAGTTACTGCAAGTACTGCTGTAATTGCTGCTGTTAGTGTTGTTTTACCGTGGTCAACGTGTCCAATAGTACCGATATTAACATGCGGTTTATTGCGTTGAAATTTTTCTTTTGCCATAGTGTTCTCCTATTAATGTGTGAATTGAAATGGAATTATATCCAAAAATCATTCAATTATTGCTTAAACATTCTAAAGCTTTCTCGAAAAGTTTACTTTTTGTAGCTTTAGGTGGTGCTGACGGTGGGATTTGAACCCACGGCCTCTTACTTACCAAGCAAGTGCTCTACCCCTGAGCCACGACAGCAATAGAGATAATATAGAAGCAATAATTGAATAATTCTTTTTTTAACAATAGTATTAGCTTTGTGATTAGATTTATTAAAGAAGTAAAGGATAAATAATATACTTCAGCTTCCAAAATTTATAGGTTTCAATGGAGCGGGAGACGAGATTCGAACTCGCGACAGCCTGCTTGGAAGGCAGGAACTCTAGCCACTGAGTTACTCCCGCAGCTTCATTGATGGTGGTGGGAAGAGGAGTCGAACCTCTGAACCCATAGGGAGCAGATTTACAGTCTGCCGTCGTTGGCCACTTGACTATCCCACCGTATAATAAAATTTGGTCTAACACTGTTTCTAATATTTCAAATTTAATGGTGCCGACACGAGGATTCGAACCTCGGGCCTGCTGATTACAAATCAGCTGCTCTAGCCAACTGAGCTATGTCGGCAGTTAAATTGAGTCAGAATTATAGCTCTTAATATTTCGTATGTCAAGGGTTTTTCTTAGAACTTTATAATTTCCCCATCTTTTAGAATTTTTGGACTCCATTTTGAGCACAGATCTTCGAGTTCTTTTGTGATTTCTTCAAGATACAATGGCTTGATATGATTAACATAAAGTTCTATGTCAGTGCGTTTTAAAGTAGCTAATCTTTGTGCTAATAGCACAGGTGTTAAATGTTTACTCTCTTGTGCCAATGCATCCATACTAGAGGGAAAGAACATTCGAGTCGCCACGCTTAAATTTATGTAACAGTGATACCAATAGTAACAATTTACTTGAATATCATTCCATAACAGCAGCCTGATTAGTGTTAAAATTCTCATCATATTTTTTGTTGTTTTTATAAAGTGAATGAGCAGTTAGTATTATTTTTCTCATAACGGCAATTTGAGCAGAGGTTGTATGTTTCCCATTTGCCTTGAGACGTTCATAAAAAGCTTTAAAGTTTTTATCATGTTGAACAGCTGTAAGAACTGACATAAAAATAATACTTCTATAAAGTTTTGCCCCTGTTTTAGCTATCTTATATCCTGATTGAATTGAAGTACCTGATTGTCTATAAATTGGATTTAAGCCAACTAATGAAGTAATTTGTCTTTGGTTAGCTTCTGGGTATTTTAAAAAGAGATGAAGAAGTACAATCGCACCGATTTGCCCAACCCCTTTTATGGATATAATATTATCATATGCAATTCTGTATTCATCTGTAGAATCAATTAAAGTTTGAACTTGTTCAATAATTCTAAGCTCTTTTTCTTGTGATTCTTTAATACATTTTTTAAGTTCTTTAATTGAAAATTTATCACCATCTTTACTTGTTAAAGCTTCAAGATGATTCTTCTGTTGAGCAGTTTGTTTTTTAGTAAACTTATAAAAACTCATTAACTCCTTAATCTGCTCTACATCCTCGTTATACACAGGAACTTTAACTTGTGTATCTTTAGCTAAATGAAGAGCTTTAGAGAGAACTCTAGCATCTTCAATATCATTTTTCACTTCAACACCTAATGCTTTAGCATAATTACTAAACTGCTTAGGATTTATGATAAAGCACTTGATATTTTTCTCTGAACAATACTTTCTCAATGCTTCTGAATAACTTCCTGTTGGTTCAAATATAAATATAATATCTTCGATCTCTTTTTTATATATTTTCTTCAACTTTGAAAAAAGAGAACGAAAACTTTTTAGATTGTTATCGAGTAACAAATCCTGGCTATTTTTAGATATATGAACATTTATTGTTGCTTTTGATACATCAATTCCGATACAATTCAACACTGTGAACCTCCTATTTATTTAAGAGAGTTCGTTAGCATAGGAGTAAACTCCTATGTGACTTTTAAGCAATAATATTACACATAACTTTGCCTCGTGATTCAATCCGATCTAGTTTTCTATCACCATTGCAATAGTGAAATAATAAAAACTGATCCACTCGCCACTCAAATTTAAAGTATAATTATCCGACTTTCCCACAGGCTAGTTTTCACCGCCTTAGCTCGTACCGATATATTACTTCTAACGAAAACTCAAAATAAGTATAGGATAAAAAATTATAAAAACTTACATACGAGCT
>JAUZSC010000022.1 GCA_030949825.1 Sulfurimonas sp. | reverse complement strand
TCCGGATTAGCTCAGCGGTAGAGTAGGTGACTGTTAATCACTTGGTCGCTGGTTCGAATCCAGCATCCGGAGCCACTTTTATTTAAACCCCTAAACACAGACTTTCAACCAACTTTATTAAAACTCGGTGTCGTTTCAGTGTCATTCGGTACACTAGTATTTTCCAAAAATGTAGCCCTTTTCTTATCATCTCGTTTCATATATCGCACTTCATCTATCGATGTCAGTCTTTGCTGTTTAATTTGATGATGCAAGCTTTTTATCACTATAAGTACTCTTTTGTTACATAAGGTATTTTTGATGGCTGTTAAACATATAAACGAAAATGCAAAAACAAGAAAGTGGTATATTACTATCTGGCGATGATGCAACAAAAGTTTTTTCAATGTTTAGTAATGAAAATCTTCTAAATATATTCAAAAAAAACAGATAAACTAAAATCTCTTCTTGATAATGCTTTAAAAAAACCTTTTCCATCTGCTAGTTAAAAGTTCTTAATGCCTTCAATAATCAGCCTTAATGATATTTCACGAAGTAAATTTGACAGATTAAAAAAGAGTTTTTCTTGTGAAAATAGTGAACTTGAAAGACATATCAAACAATATGCCTTTAACCATCAAAATTAGGGACTATTTCAAACATATTTTTATGTGGATGATAATGAGAATTTTCTAGGTTATATTTCGGTATCTGTTGCTACTATTGAAAGAAATACTATTGAAGATGAATTAAATATATCTTCATCTATAAAATACTCTATCCCTGCTGTAAAAATAACAAGACTATGTGTTTTTGATGACTTATGCAATAAGGGTATTGGAAGTATATTAATGACTTTTGCAAATATTTTAGCAGTAGTGCAACAAAAAACAGTAGGTTGTCGTGCTTTAATAGTTGATAGTAAATCTGAGGCAATAGAATTTTATAAAAGATTTGGATTTATTGAAATTGACAAAGAAGAAAATAGTGAAACTATGTTTATGGTTTTTGATATAGCTAAACCAAGTGAAGTAAAAGAAGTTATAAACAAGATAATTTAATCAGTGGAGGGTTTAATTCCCCGACCCTTGGGTCGTGATATAAGATAATAACCTCTGGATATACCACTACTTTTTAGTTTACGAAAAAAAGTTTTAGCGTTTAGCTAAAAGGCTTGCCTCGGGGTTGTTGATTAGAGGTTTTGAGATAAATTGAATTCTCGGTGCCAATTCGGTGCCATTACATCCCTAAAACATGTACTTTGAACGATTTTGACATCTTAAAAGATGACTTTATTACAACAAAAACACAAATACAAATTATCTTCAAGTTTTAACTAATCGTTATTATTTTCTCATTAGCCCCCTCTGTCAGGATAGTTGTCCTATACTACAACTACTAAGGATCAAGTATAAAATTCTTTTCTTTAAGCTAGAAGGATGTACTATAAATTATAAATTATAAATAATAAGGATACCCATGTTTGGATGTAGTAAAAAATTAGAAGAACAGAATAAAGCACATAAACAAGAGGTGCATAGCCTTATATCTGAGAATGAGATGCTCAAAGCTAGGATTGCTGAGTTAGAAGTACCTGTAACTTTAGAAGATAATTCTAAAGATGAACTGATTAAAACCCTTTTAAAAAGCTATGAAAATGGAAATAGGTTTTTACAAGAAACTGTAGATAGTCCTCTTGGGATTTTAACAGATATAAATGCATTAAACTCAATAAATTCAGAGAAGATGAGTGATGTTGAGAGTGAAACAGCTGACATTGCAAGTAGTATAGATAAGATTCAAGAATATACTACTACACTTGGGGATGATTCAAACTCTTTAAATGATAGTGTTGCCTCAATTGGCGATATTATAGGTATGATTAAAGATATTTCTGATCAAACAAATTTACTTGCACTTAATGCAGCTATTGAAGCAGCGCGCGCTGGAGAACATGGTCGTGGTTTTGCTGTTGTTGCAGATGAAGTTAGAAAACTTGCAGAGAGAACGCAAAAAGCAACTGCTGAAGTTGAGATAAATATCAACTCACTTAAACAAAATTCAAACTCTCTTATAGAAATTAGCAATACTTTTAATGAAGAGTCATCAAAAGTCATGAGTATTCTAGATACCTTTAATGTAAGTGTCCAAGATGTTATGCAGAATTCATCGATAATAAAAGATAAAACACAATATGTCACAAATGAACTACAAGTAAATATAGGTAAGATAGACCATATTACGCTAAAAGTCCAAGCTTATAAAGCGATGCTTACACATACTTCTACTGATATAATAGATGAAAATTCTTGTAGATTTGGCAAGTGGTATTCAACTGCTGTAAGTACATTCCTCAAAGGGAATTCAAAACTTAACTCCATAACAAAACATCATGCAAATGTTCATCAGGGCTTAAAAGAAGCAATACGCTTAGACCTTGATGCTAAACCTGCTGAGGCAGTCGCCCGAATTCAAGATGTAGAAGTTTCAAGTGAAGATGCATTTGATGACCTTTTTGCAATAGTAAAAGATTCTCAAAAGTAATCTTAAGGACAAGGCTTGGAACTAAAAAACACTATTACGCGTGAAAACCTTAGGCTCTTGATGCGTTCTTTTTACATACGGACTCTGCACGACAAAGAGCTCGGACCTTATTTTATAAATGAACTTGGAAATGATATTAACAACGAAGAGTGGCAAGCACATATTGAACTGCTTGCTGATTTTTGGTTAGCAGAACTTTTGGGTGAAAAAACTTATAAAGGTAATATTTATGGAGCACACATAAAAGTTCCACATATAAATAGAGCAAGTTTTGTAAACTGGCTAGAACTTTTCTCCCTTTCTCTTGATGAAGTATACACTCCTGATATCTCCAATATTTTTATAGAAAAAGCGCGTTTGCTTTCTAAAGATTTTATCTGCCACTTAAATATTTAAGGATTTACTATGAAGAAATTACTTTTATTACTTACACTCTCAAGTTTACTTTTTTCTATGGACTTTGATGCAGAATTTGCTAAAGCAGAGGCTGATATGAAAGCAATGGAAAGTGAGTTTGAGACAAGTAAATTAGCACAAATAAATGAGTTTGAATCGTATTCAAAAAGTTTAGAAAATGAATATACAGCATACGAGAATGAACTCAGCGAGTACTGGAAAAGCCCTGAACTCTCCTCAAAAAGAGAGTGGGTGAGTTACTCTAAGGATAACAAGAGCCGTTCTAAAGTAGATTTTGAAAAAAATCTTATTAGCATCGAAGTAATAGCCGACTCAAAAGAACAAGCTCAAGAGCAAATTCGTAAAAGATTAGAATATGTTGTTTCTAAAAATACAAAAGAAGTAGTGCAAAGCGACCCTTTACAAAAAAGAGTTGCGAGTATTAGAAGTAAAGATATTACAAAGCCTGTTATTATGGACGCTAAGCCTATTTTACAAAGTGTTATATTTGATAAAAAACCAAGTAAAAAAGATATAAAAAAATACACTAAAAAAGCACTACAGCAAAACAAAATTTCAATAAAAAAGTCTAAACTTCAAGATAAGTATGTTTATAAAATGACAGTCGCTCTGCCAAAAAATAGCATGCTTAAACGCTCTAAAGTTTATAAAGATGACATTGTAAAAAATGCAAAAGATTTAATCTTCCAGTCCCTTTAGTATTTGCGATTATGCATACGGAGAGTAATTTTAACCCATTTGCAAAGTCACATATTCCTGCTTTTGGCTTGATGCAGATTGTTCCTCGTTCAGCCGGACGCGATGTCTATTTCTACCTCTTTAAGAAAAAAGGTCAGCCTACTGCATCGTATCTTTATAATGGGGCAAACAATATTGAAATGGGAAGTACATATCTTCATATTTTGTACTACCGGTACTTGAGAAAAATAAAAAATCCCCAGAGTAAATTGTATTGTACTATAGCCGCTTATAACACAGGGTCTGGAAATATTGCATGGGCTTTTACACGAAAAAACAACATGAATAGAGCTGCTCCAAAAATCAATGCGATGACAGCCGATGAAGTCTATAATCACTTACAAGCTAATCTGAAATATGATGAGCCAAAAAACTATCTCAGACGCGTTACACAAAGAATGGGCGCATATAAAAAGGCATATAACTTATGATAGAAAATTTAGAACTTGAACATATATTTATCCCTGCAAAGGTTCCGTCAAAAAAACTGATGATTATTCTGCACGGTCGAGGGGATTCCTCAGATGGTTTGGCAGGCTTTCCCTCTTTTTTAAATATAGAGGATATGAATTATATTTTATTTGATGCACCTTTTGAGTACGCTACTGGTTATTCTTGGTACCCTTTACCTCCAGGGCAACTTCCTGGAATCGAGTACTCCTCTACGCTTTTAACAAAGGATTTAGATACTTTGTTTACAGAACAGTTTAATGCAAATGAGAGTTATCTTTTTGGTTTCTCACAAGGTTCTCTTTTAACATTTGAGTTTGGAGCGCGTTACCATCAAGTTCTTGCAGGGTATATTGGAGTCAGCGGGTATATTTATGATGCGCAAAAATTATTAGTAGAGATGAATCAAGATGTACTAGCATCGAGGTGGTTATGTACGCATGGGACATCTGACAATGTGCTTGACTACGAAACTTCATACGAACAGGTGCAGATGCTACAAGATGGTGGTTTTGAGATAGAATTTATTACTTACGATAAAGACCATACTATAATCGAAGAAGAACTACATATGATAGCAAAGTGGATTAAAAACTAATCCTTTACTAAAAACTTTGCGAGCACTGGAAGATGGTCAGAGTAACCTTTTCCTTTGTGCTTTTTGACGCTCCCATAACTCATCTGCCAACGATTTATATGTTTCTTTTTAAACAAATAAGGCTTTGAGAAATTTCCCATAGAATCTTTAATATACGAGATGCCACGAGGGTTTAAAAGTGCTTGACTAACGATGATATTATCAAGTGCTTCTTTTTTTTGCTTTAAATATATACGAATAACGCTCTTTTTCTTTCTTCTGGTACCATAGATTATAAAGATTGTCTCCTCCTTTTTCAAGCGTTTTTAAAACATGGTTAATTCCCGTTTTCCCGTGGGTGTCATTATGTTTTCTTTTTCTTTTAAATTTTATATACTCTTCATAGTCTGAGTTAAAATCACCAAGTAAGATTATGTTTTTATCGAGTCCGATTTCTTCTATACGGGCGCGGAGTTTTTTTTTGCAGATACGATTCGCATACTCTCTGGTCCAGATTTTGCTTTCCAATGGTTGTTAAATATATAGAGGTTTTGAGAATTTATTTTAAACTTTGCTTCTAAAATATTTCTGTATTTATATGAATGTGTAACAGCTAAATCTTTTGAGTAAACAAAGGGAACTTTACTGAGCAAAGCTACCTTAATAGAAGTTGGTTTTTTATTAGCGATACTAAAATACTGATAATACAAACCTTGTTTTTTAAGCTCAAACCGTAAGTCTTTAAGCGCTTTAAGTGAGCCTATTTCTTGAAGAGCGATTATGTCAGCATCTATATCTTTGATGACTTTAGCAATGTTTTGCAGTTTGATTTTATAGTGTTTTTTATTCCATAGAGCATTTGTGTTTGGTCGGTACTCTTTGTATCTGTATTTCGTTATTTGTAAATCAAAAAGATTTTCTACATTGTATGTTGCTATTTTCAAAGTCGTATCTCCAAAAAAGGGTACTGATAAGCAGGGCTAAAAGTGCGAAATATCTCACGCTACTTTTATGCCGTTAAGTCGAAGTAAATTAACAGGGTTTGGTTCTCTATCCATAAGCTCTTTAAAAAGAGCCGACATGCTTTTTGAACCACCACCATGAAGAACAATATCAAGATATTTTTTTGCTGTAGGAGAGTCGAAAATTCCCTCATCTACAACTGCAAAAAATGCATCAGCACTTAAAACCTCTGCCCATTTGTACGAGTAGTATCCAGCAGAATATCCACCTGCAAAGATATGCGCAAATCCATTTTGAAACTTGTTATAGCTAGGTGTTTGAATAAGTGCAGTATCTTTACGGATAGCATCTAAAAGGTTTTGAACCTCTTCACCTTTATACGCTTTTGTATGGAGTTTAAAGTCAAAGATAGAAAATTCTAACTGTCGTAACATTCCAGATGCTGAGAGAAAATTTTTGCTTTTAACAAGTTTTTCTATCATAGCATTCGGGATTGTTTCATCTGTCTCGTGGTGTTGTGCAAAAGTTTTAAAACCTTTGGCTCGTAAGCAAAGTTCTCTAAAAATTGTGATGGAAACTCAACTGCATCCCACTCAACGCCATTAACACCACTCACTTCATTCTCATTTACTGTAGAGAGCATATGATGAATCGCATGTCCCATTTCATGAAAAAGCGTAACAACATCATCATGTCGTAAAAGTGAAGGGTTTGTCTTAGTCGAAGCTGGAAAATTACACACAACAAAGGCAGAAGCAAGTTGTTCTTTACCCTCAGCATCGGTGCAATGCGCTTGCCAGTTATGCATCCAAGCCCCGCCGCGTTTGCCTTTTCGTGCTTCTAAGTCAAAGTAGAGTCTAGCTGTAAGTTTATCGTACAAATACAAGTTATATGAAGTAGCTTTTTCATCCCAAAGTTTTTCTTGTATTTCTTCAAAGCGAATTCCAAAGAGTTTATTTAAAAACTCAAATGTTCCTTTGATAACATTTTTTTGCTCAAAATAAGGTCTGTACTCTTCTTCGTCAATATCGTACTTTTCTTTTTTCAAAATCTCTGAATAAAATCCAGAGTCGAAACTTTGAAGTGTTAAGGGTGCGATTTTTTGAATCTCGGCAAGCTCTATTTTTGCTTGTTCTTTAGAGTTTTGGATTAAGTTCTCTAAAAATCCTAAAACAGATTTTTCATCTTCAGCCATTTTCCCAGCAAGAGAATACGCAGCGAAATTTTTAAAACCTAAAAGCTTACTCATCTCATCTTTAAGGGAGAGAAGTTCATCTATGATTTCTGCATTCTCAGGAGAACGAGTTACATAAGCCTTATAAAGTGTCTCACGAATCTTTTGATTTTTACCATAGGTCATGTATGCAATGTAAGATGGCATCTGTAAAGTGAATTTATACTTAAGAACTCCATCATCATCAAATTCCGCAGATGCTATGTCACTTACTGGCAAGCCCTCTACATCTTCTTTTTTGTCGATGATGTACTCATAAGCGTTTGTTGCATCTAAGAGGTTTTGAGAAAAGTTATTTGACAACTCACTTTTTCTAATGTTTATTTCTTGTAATCTAGCTTTAGTAGCATCATCAAGATGTGCACCACTATGTTCAAAATGCTCGATGTTAAGTTCAAGTACACGATTTTGCTCATAGTTGAGACTTGCACTTTCATTTTTGTCTATCTCTTTATAAACCTTATAAATCTCAAGATTCTGTGAGAGTTTTGTTGAGTACTCTGTGATTATAGGAAGTGACTCACTATATACCTTTTGCGTTGCATCGGTATTACTCACCGCGTTTATATGCGAAAGAGGAGTAAAAAATATCTCTAACTCTTCGTCCATCATTTGAAGTGGTTTTACAAAGTTAGCATATGTTTTTGTATCTAGGGCTAAAAGTTTTTCTACTTTTTCTTCATTGTTTTTTAGTTCTTGATTCAGTTCACTTATAAAGTTTTCTAAATCTATTTTAAATTCTGCAAAATGATTCATTATTTTTAGTTTTCCTTGTCTTTTTATATTTCATATTGTACTTAGTTCTAAGTAAATCAGAGGTATACTAAATTAACGGAGAATATATAATGATTAAACTATTATCGCTAGCTTTGAGCTTTGCTATCATCGTGATGTTTTCAGCATGTTTGAAAAATGAAGTCACGCCACATGAAACACAGTCTGATTCAGTTCTTCTTAGCTATGTAAAAATTGCAAACGAAAATTATAAAGATGTACTCATAGATGCTAAAGCACTCCAAGATGCTGTTAATAGATTCGCTTTAAACCCAAGTAAAACTACTTTAACTCAAGCGAAAAAAGCATGGTTGCAGGCAAGAGAGTCCTATGGAACAAGTGAGATATTTAGACTTGCAAATGGACCTATAGATGCAGTAGAAGAGGGTTTAAACGCATGGCCGCTTGATGAAAACATCATAGATTACACCATAGATGCTAAGGGTCAAAAGACGAGTGGAAATATCATCGATTCTACTGGGATGTTTCATCCGAGTGGAGAAGAGAGTTTTGCTGTAGACATTACAAATATTAGCCAAGAAACCCTCAGTGCATTACATGAAAATGGTGGTACTGCAAATATTACAACGGGCTATCATGCTGTAGAATTTTTACTTTGGGGTCAAGATCAGGATTATTCAAACTTTTTAAAAGATTTTATAACAAATGGTGCGATGCAAGCGGGAAACCGTCCTTTATCTGATTTTACTACAGACGCAAATGCAAAAAGACGCTTAGCTTATTTGCAAGCTGTGAGTGCAAAAATTGTTACTGACTTAAGTCTTGTTTCTTCTAGCTGGATAGATGGAGATGCTAGAAATTATAGAGCTTTATTACTAGCGGGAGATGCTAAAGAAGCGCTTAAAACTATCTACGCAGCTATGGGTGTATTTATAAAGTCCGAACTTGCAAATGAA
Organism: Sulfurimonas sp.; assembly: GCA_030949825.1. Lineage (GTDB taxonomy): Bacteria > Campylobacterota > Campylobacteria > Campylobacterales > Sulfurimonadaceae > Sulfurimonas. The sequence goes on along the minus strand of JAUZSC010000022.1, from coordinate 1,678 downwards.
CGAATCGCGGTGGCAGTTCTTACTCCAAGTGAAGAAGATGAACATTCTTGTTTTTCAGACAATACGCATAGAGATATAGCGACAAATTATCAAGGTTTTAAAAATGTAATTATGGCTACTTACAAAGGTGCTTACTATGGAACTTCTCCTCTAGATGCAATGAGCATAGATGCTAAGGCTAAACTCCTGCATCTTATGTTAAAAATAGAAAATAAGATAGCATCTATAGATACTATTGCTAAAACGAGTAGACATTTTGATTATCAGATTCGACCAAATGACCCTCAATCACGAGTGATTTTAAAACTTAAAAATGAGCTAAGAAAACTTGGTGATATGATGGTGATAATTGCTAAGCAAAATGGCATTCGTATTTGAGCGGAAAATTGAAGTCTTTGCTTTTTGTTTCGTTTTTTTTAATAAATCTAAATGTGTATGCAGATTTAAGCGATGAAGAACAAGATAAGTTCATCTTAGGAAAAAGTTTTTTTACAGTTCCTTGGGTAGAGGCTCCTGCATCTGCAACTGCTAGGGATGGTTTAGGACCTTTATATAGTTCAAACACCTGTGTGAAATGCCATCCAAAAAATGGACGCGCTTCAATCTTTACAAATAAAAACAATATATCTCGTGGCTATGTATCACGACTTTCTATTCCCTCAGACAATTCAAAGCAAGATCAAAAAATGAAAAAGTATCAGGGTTTTATAGAAGAAGAGACTTATGGTGCTCAGATTAGTATAGATGGCATTTATGGAGTGTCTTATGAAGCTAAACCTCTACTAAGATATAAAAATTAATTCTTACTTATCCTGATGGCGCAACTGTCGCTTTAAGTCAGCCTATTAAAGGTCTGTCTGAACAACTTCATGATTTACAATACGGACACATAAATAAAAATGTAAATATAACAAACCGTTTAGCTCCAGCACTTGTAGGTCTAGGTTTATTAGAAAAATTACAGATGCTCAGATTCTTAAAAATCAAGATATTAAGGACTTAAATAAAGATGGCATCTCGGGTAAAGCAAATATCGTTTATTCTCATTTGCATAAAGATTTTCGAGTAGGGCGTTTTACATACAAGGCTTCTTCTCCCTCAATTCTTCATCAAACTGCATCGGCTGCCTCAACTGACATGAGTTTAACAAGTGTACTTTTCCCAAATGAGAACTGTACAAAGAAGCAAAAAGAATGTCTTGAATCACCAAAGGGAGATACTTTTGATATTCCAATAAAAAGGCTCGAAGCTATTTCTTTTTATCTTCAAAACCTAGAAATACCTCCGTCAATCATTACTCAAAAAAGAGGTGAAGCCTTGTTTTTAAAGATTGGCTGTGTAAAATGTCATAGACCTTTCTTTGAACTTGATGACGGCTCTAAGGTTAGGGCTTTTTCAGACATCTTACTTCACGATGTGGGTGAGGGCTTGAGTGATGGAAGAAGTGAGTTTAGAGCTACCCCAAGAGAATGGCGAACAGCTCCATTATGGGGTATTGCTAAGTACATACGAGCTTCAAATAACAAAGCTGAACTTCTTCACGACGGACGAGCTAAGAGTATTGAAGAAGCTATACTTTGGCATGGTGGCGAAGCTCAAGAGATAAAAAATACTTTTATGAACTTGTCTGCTAGACAAAGAGAAGATATTATACAGTATATAAAGGAATTGTAATATG
>JAUZSC010000021.1 GCA_030949825.1 Sulfurimonas sp. | reverse complement strand
TTATTTCTACCTGTCTCTTTTGCCTGATAAAGAAAGTCATCTGCTACTTTGTAGAGGCTGTCTTTTGTGTCAAGTTCATCGACATTTTTACAAACAAGACCCATTGAAACAGTAATAACCTTGTAGTCAGATTTTTTTTCATGAATTATTTTTAAATTTTGAATATTTGTTTTAAGTGCTGATGTTACGATAATCAAAATTCATAAATTTACAAAAAGTAACATTGAAAATTTTATAGGCACTAAAAGTGCTTAACTAAGGCATGCAGCAACTACAAGATATATACATCAATTTCACACTAAGTTCATTTGGAAAAATAGAGATGACCAAGCTTTCAAAGATTACAGGTAAGAGCCACGATGTCTTTACTAAACATTTATTACTAAATGACTCTCTCGATGACGACAAGCGATTGTGGAAATCAATAAAACCATTTTTAAGAACTTATGAAAATGAAGATAGCGGTTGCATTATAATAGATGATATGCTTATGCATAAGCCATGGACAAACATAAATGATATTGTTTGCTGGCACTATGATCATGTATCCCAAAGAATGGAGAAAGGCATCTTGATGCTAAATTTTCATTATACAGAAAGAATGGAGAAAGGCATCTTGATGCTAAATTTTATTATACAGATGCTAGTGGTATATCTATACCTTTGGGATATGAGATTATCACAAAGACAGAAGAGATATGGAATGAGGAATATCAAAAACATGTGAAGAAATCTCTCTACACAAAAAATGAAATAATGCAAGACAAACTAAATATTTTATACTATCATAATGAAGTCAAATTCAAATATATACTCTTTGATAAATGGTTTGCAAGCACCAAGAACTTGGTGTTTATAGAAGAAGAACTCAAAAGAAATTTGTATGTCCAATAAAAAGTAATAGAAAAGTAGCATTCACTTTAGAAGAAAGAAATAATGGAAAATATGTTAATATCTCAAGCATAGATATAGAGGGTGGTAGTAGCCGTTTGGTATATCTTGAAGGTTATAAGAAACCTCTAAGACTTATCAAGCAAGTTGTCAAAAACGGCGATGATGGCGAATCTATTTATCTGTATCTTGTTACAAATGATATAGACTTATCTTTCAATGAAGTACTCAAAATCTACAAAAGACGGTGGAAAGTAGAGGAATATCACAAATCACTCAAGCAAAACCTCAAAATAGAACATTCTCCTACAAAAGTTGAAACATCACAAAGGAATCATATACACTTAGCAGTACGTGGTTTTATCAAACTAGAAAAACTTCGCTTAAATTATAAAATGAATCACTTTGCTATTAAGGAAAAAATCTATCTTGAGGCTCTAAAAGTAGCTTATGCAAAAGTTGGGGAATTGATGGTTGCGTGAAATTGTAGCATTCTTAAGAATTTTATAATTTAGATTATCGTAACATCAGTTAAGTGTATAGGCTAAATTTTTTGCATCTGCTAAAGAATTTGCTTCATACAAGACGCCAAATTCTTCTCCACCAAGTCGAAATGCTAAATCTTCTACTCTTCTAAGCGTTGCTTGTGTTGCATCTGCAATTTTGATAAGTGTTTCATCACCTTTTTGGTGCCCGTAAGTATCGTTATACGGTTTGAAAAAATCAACATCAAACATTAAAAAACAAATAAGTCTGTTGTGACGCTTTGAAGCATTGATAATTTTTGGAAACACATCGTTAAAGTGTCTTCTGTTAAAAAGTCCTGTTAATCCATCGGTTATAGATAACTCTTCTACTATTTTTTTTATCGGTAATGTCTTGTCGTATCGCAATATAGCCAGTTTTATTTCCATTGCTCGAATATTTTGGAGTCATGATTGTGTCTACCCAGTAAAATGAGCCATCTTTTTTCTTGTTTTTTAACTCACCTGACCATGTTTTATTTGCTTTAATTGTTCTCCATAAATCTTTATAAGTTTCTTTTTTCATATCAGGATGACGAACAATATTAGACTTCTCCTAAAACCCCAAATAAAATTGGAGTAAAATTTGCTTATAAGTTAGTATGGCAAAAACAAGAAATATTATAAAGTAAATAAGTTAGAAAACAAAGATTTTAACGCATTGTTGGTGTCAATAAAGATACTTTTAAAGATATGGTAAAAGTAATTAGAAAACATTATCGTGATAGAAAATCAAAAGGTGGAACAAACAAATCACTTTCAGCAAATGATGAAGTATTACTGATGCTTGAATACTACCGAGAGTACAGAACATTTGCACATTTAGGAATTGATTATGGAGTGAGTGAATCAACAGCTCATTATACAGTTACCAAAATTGAAAAGATACTAGACTTCTCCTAAAACAATCAATCACTAATCCTTTCCAGAGTCTGTATTTAAGGGTATTAAATCAAGGTTAATAATGGCACAAATAAGGTTCATCCTTAATCCGAACCTTTTTCGTCTATTTCTATACGGATATTTTGTAATTTTAAATACCTTGATTTTTGCATTTATATTTTCAATTATGATACGATTAGATGATAATTTATGATTCTCTTTTTTCTCTTCTTTTGTAAGAGGTTTCTTTTTTGTTTTTTTATTTGGAATTGTAGCATTTGGACATATTTTATCTATACCTAAATAGCCTAAATCAGCAAGAACTCTACTCATCAATATCTTTTTAGTTGGATTACTATTTTTAAAAAGACGGAAGTCGTGCATCTTTCCTTTAGCAATAGTTACTGCAAGTATTTTACCTTTGATATTTGTAATTATTTGTGCTTTTTGAGTATGCTTTTTCTTTTTACCTGAATAGTACTTTTTTGCTTTTTTGGTCTTTCACATTCGCTCTCAGTCACATCTACAACAGTTATTTTGATATTATTTAAATCTTCTGTTGGTACTATATGTTTTAGAGTCTCAAGATGGAATTGTGGCTCTTTTATCAGTATCTTTTCAATTTTAGTAACTGTATAATGAGCTGTTGATTCACTCACTCCATAATCAATTCCTAAATGTGCAAATGTTCTGTACTCTCGGTAGTATTCAAGCATCAGTAATACTTCATCATTTGCTGAAAGTGATTTGTTTGTTCCACCTTTTGATTTTCTATCACGATAATGTTTTCTAATTACTTTTACCATATCTTTAAAAGTATCTTTATTGACACCAACAATGCGTTTAAAATCTTTGTTTTCTAACTTATTTACTTTATAATATTTTCTTGTTTTTGCCATACTAACTTATAAGCAAATTTTACTCCAATTTTATTTGGGGTTTTAGGAGAAGTCTACTGATTCTAAATCAGTAAGTGTTGTATATGTTTTCCATAGAGTCTTCTCATCCATTGTTTGGTTATTGGTTCTAAGACAATAGATACCATTAATAGCACTTTTATTATCAAGTGTCTTCTTCTCACTCCAAGTTATATCTATTGCATTATCGCTATCTGGGTCTTTAGTGACAGTAGTTGAATAGTATTGAGATATAGATGGATATTTCTCTTTGAGCCTTCCTATGGTCTCTATCACCTTATCATAAGCCTTAGTTCTTCTTTTGAGAGAGAGTCCATCTTTTAAATATTGTAGCTTCTCTATAAAAAGAGTTTGTACTCTTTTTGCATAGCTTCCTCTTTAGCCTCTCTAGCAGTAGAGTGTATAAATAACTCAGTCTCTTTAGTTTCTTCATTGACAACCTTCATAGCTCTTACTATAGCATTGTCATTTTTATCTAATTTTACAGGAGTTGATTTCTCTTCATCAAACTGTTTATTGCGTTTTCTGCTGACAACTAGGTATTCATAGCTATTCTCAATAAGATAATCAATATTCTCCTGCGATGCTATACCAGCATCCATAATCAATAATGATTTATGAGAGGATAAAAGGTTTTTTTCTTTTGAGGAACTTTCAATTTATCTAACATCTCTTTAAATGTTGTGGCTTCACCAATATTCCCATCAAATATCTCACTCTTTCTTACAAACCCACTACTATCAAGCATTACTGCTAGAGTAATGATTTTAGCATCACTTCTTTTTTCCTTACTTCTTCCTCTTTTAGCTTTCTCTACTCCCTCAACACCACCTTCAAAGTATGTGTTAGTAAGGTCATAAAGAGTTATTGTTTCATCATACTCAAATATTGCTTTTTGGGTAGTATATAGATGCTTTTCTAAGTCATCTTTATGAGCTAAAAGCTTATCGGATATTCTATAGATACTATTAGAAGATATCTTATTATAATCACACCCTATAAGCTCATTAATAGCACTTGTATTACATAAGTAATCATAAGCTTTAGCTTCACTACTAGGATTAGCAATCTTTGCTATTAGAGTGCCTATAGCACTATTGTATTGAATATTTGTAAAACCTAACTCTTTTAGTTTAGCATCTAGTTTTAACTCTTTGATTGTTTCATAAAGTATATTCTCTATACCTATATCTTTTATATCACTATTTTTTATTGTAGTTGTATCTATCTCTTTGTATCTATCTTCATCATTAAGAGTTGTATCTACTACTGCTTGTGCTGATATGATTTTTAGAGCATAGTGTTGTGCGATTGTTTCTAAATCTTTATCTAGTGTAAACAGACTTGGAGCCTGTTTGATAATCTCATCTACTCTTTTGGATAAAGTAGCCCAATCTTCTTGTTCTACATTAAAATCACTTCCTAAATTAAGGAGAGTTCTTTTCTTCACCTTTTTACCAACTCTTATGGATTCCATTAATCTATAAGTGTAATAGTTCTGAGTTGAGTCTTTTTTGCTCTTAGAGATTGTTTTAATTATGTACATGCGAAGATTGTAGCAAATTAAGCATTAATATAAACTTAAATAATATTATATTCGGGTACCACATTAGTATATTTGAAAGGTGATTTCCCTAAAACAAGTGGTTTAATATCCAAAAGAATTGTCAAATTTGAGGATTTAGTGGATTTCTGCTTGGAAAATGATGAAGTTGGGTTAAGAGTTGTATCTACTACTGCTTGTGCTGATATGATTTTTAGAGCATAGTGTTGTGCGATTGTTTCTAAATCTTTATCTAGTGTAAACAGACTTGGAGCCTGTTTGATAATCTCATCTACTCTTTTGGATAAAGTAGCCCAATCTTCTTGTTTTACATTAAAATCACTTCCTAAATTAAGGAGAGTTCTTTTCTTCACCTTTTTACCAACTCTTATGGATTCCATTAATCTATAAGTGTCTGATGTTACGATAATCAAAATTCATAAATTTACAAAAAGTAACATTGAAAATTTTATAGGCACTAAAAGTGCTTAACTAAGGCATGCAGCAACTACAAGATATATACATCAATTTCACACTAAGTTCATTTGGAAAAATAGAGATGACCAAGCTTTCAAAGATTACAGGTAAGAGCCACGATGTCTTTACTAAACATTTATTACTAAATGACTCTCTCGATGACGACAAGCGATTGTGGAAATCAATAAAACCATTTTTAAGAACTTATGAAAATGAAGATAGCGGTTGCATTATAATCATACCTCTCTACACAACTATCATCTAAATCTCAATCCCAATAATTTCAACTAATTCATCTCTCATTTTAAAAATATCCTCAACACTAAATTGCCGTAATAAGTCTAATGTTGCTAAATAACTTTCTAATCCACTAAGTAAAGATGGGTAGGTGAAATCAACACCTCTTTGAATCTGTTTACCACTTAATGATATTAAAAAATCTCGTATTGCCTTTGTATTATCACTGTTATCATTTGCAATTTTCCAAATAAGAATACAGGCATTAGAAATGATAAGAAGCCTTTTAAATAGGGCTAGTGGCTCCTTTTGTTGCCACTCTTCTAAATTAAACCCTGAGGATTTGAGTAGTTTAAAATAGCTTTCTATTTTCCATCTGTAATAATACCACTGCGCTAATGTTTTTGCATCTATCTCTTCATCAAAGAGATTAGAAACAAGTAACCACTCTGCTACAACTTCATTTTTATCATTGACTAATCTCTCAACTATAAATCTTAATTTTAGAGTTTTTCCTTTAGTTCTTTGAAGTTTCCTTTTTCCATTTTTACCTGCTATCATTTTTGTAGCATCTCTTGAGATTGTTATATTGTACTCATTTACGAATATAGTTACTTTCTTCTTTTTGTAAACTATTTTTTTAACCTCTTTACCAAATGGTAGCTTATCAGCTAATTCTGACTGTTTAATACTTATCGTTTGTTTACTCTTTTCATCATAATAATTAACTGTAGAATTCTTCTTACCTCTCAATAAAAAGAGTTGCTTATCTTCATCTAAGCCTCGCATAAAGGCTATGCTATGAGACCACTGCACAGTAAAAAAACAAACTAAATCTCTTAAAACCCCTTATATTAAGTTATTTAAAGCCATTTATTTGCTATAATTACACCACGAATTTAAAGATATTTTAAGCTAAAAGGCAATAATTTGGCATTTCAAGAGAATACTCCAACATTTACAGATTATGCTGTTAACGATAGACTTCAATATGTAGATTCATTTCTAAAAGAGATAGATAGTATAATAGATTTTAGAAAGTTAAAACCTATTTTAAATAAGAATGGTATCGGTACAAAGAATGTTTGTGGAGTAAAAGCTTATGACAATATCCTTATGTTTAAAATATTACTCTTGCAAAAATTCTATGACCTGAGTGACGAAAAGGTTGAAGAAGCACTTTATGTAAACTTACTGTTTATGAAATTCGTAGGTTTAAGCCTAGAGGACTTAGCTCCTGATAGTACAACCATAGGTAGATTTAGGAACTCTTTGATAGATACTAAAATATATGATAAGCTATTTAACCATGTAAATAAACAACTAGAAGATAAAGGCTTAATAGCTAAAAGTGGTAAATCAATTTTAGTAGACGCAACTTTAATTAAATCTTTGAATGATGGAGTTAAAGATAAGGATAAAGAGCAAAGAAATGCCAATAGAGTAAAAGTAGAAGAAGCCAATAGAACCCTTGACTTACAAATAAATGAAGAACTCAAGAAAGCAAAACCATCAAGAAAAAAAGTAGATAAATTATTACGAAAGAAAGAACATAACTCAAGAACATTTAAAAATCAAGAGCTAGATGAACTACAAGGCATAGATACTAAAGATATCGAGACCTCAAAAAATATTATAGAAAATAGCGAAGATAGTTATGATCAAACCGACAAAGTAGATAAAGAGGTAAGAACAGGATATCAAACTGGTACAAAGCAATATGCAACAGGATACAAGGGACACATAGCAACAGACTCAGACTCTGGTGCAATACTAAAACCAATAATGACATTTGCAAATACATCTGACATATCAGTTGTCCAAACCATCGTAGAAGAGCTGGAAGATATAGAAGCATTCTATGGAGATAAAGCATACAAGTCTAAAGAAGTAGATGAACTATTAGAGAAGAATGAAATAGAAAATGAGATTTGTCTCAAAGAGACACAGAAGATGACTAAGGATGAGAGAGCAGCACAAAGAGAGATAGAAAAACCAAAACATAAAATCAGGGCAAAAGGTTGAACATAGCTTTGCGCGTCTAAAAACCAAATGAAATATCATACCAATAGGTATACTGGATTAGTCCGCAATAATATGAATTTTACAATAGCTTGCTTAGCCTCAAACCTAAAACTATTTGCCCATAAACAAATAGCCTTACGAAAAGTAAGAAATAGCTAGGAAATATGATAAGAAATAAAGGGTATTTAGATAACTTTAAGGGTGAGAAACAATTTATGATGAAAATTAAGCAGATATATTTTAGAGATTTCAAAAAAATATTTTAAAATTAGGATTGGGGTAGTGTTTGGGGTTGTGCTGTGGTCTCGCTATCTGATTCCCTATCAACTATATGAATGATTTTTTTGTCTGTATTTATCGTGTCGCACATATGTTTTGCTCTAACTCTTAGTTCTCCTAAATGAGTTAGATTCATATCTATCTTATCATCATATGTTGAGTAAACATTATCTGCTGTTTTAAGGTTATGGTCTAATACTCCTATAGGCTCGCCAGTTCTATCACTTGCAGCTATCGCTCCTTGATAGTCATAGCCTATTTTCATACATGTATCTTTTCGGTTTTCTGATTTGAGTTCTTTTTTAGAACTATGGTTTTTATAATCTAAATGAGACCAATCTTCTAAGGCTAAAACATATTTGTCACATTGAGAAACAATCTCTTGTTCTAAATGCTTTTGCAGAGGTTTGTGGAGTTCCTTTATTGTTGCATTTGGATTATTTAAAAATCTCCAATTGGCTTGAACTTGAGTCATCGGTGGAGTACCAAGCAGTATCTTTAATCCATTTGTAGCTCTCTGTTGAGCATTTATAGCACTCTTTACCATTACATCAAATCTTTTTTTAAACGAAGTTCCATATACTCTACTTTTTAGTTAATCCTAGCAATTTTTGAGCCTTTTATTTGTGTAGAGAGCTATGATTATAATAGATGATATGCTTATGCATAAGCCATGGACAAACATAAATGATATTGTTTGCTGGCACTATGATCATGTATCCCAAAGAATGGAGAAAGGCATCTTGATGCTAAATTTTCATTATACAGATGCTAGTGGTATATCTATACCTTTGGGATATGAGATTATCACAAAGACAGAAGAGATATGGAATGAGGAATATCAAAAACATGTGAAGAAATCTCTCTACACAAAAAATGAAATAATGCAAGACAAACTAAATATTTTATACTATCATAATGAAGTCAAATTCAAATATATACTCTTTGATAAATGGTTTGCAAGCACCAAGAACTTGGTGTTTATAGAAGAAGAACTCAAAAAGAAATTTGTATGTCCAATAAAAAGTAATAGAAAAGTAGCATTCACTTTAGAAGAAAGAAATAATGGAAAATATGTTAATATCTCAAGCATAGATATAGAGGGTGGTAGTAGCCGTTTGGTATATCTTGAAGGTTATAAGAAACCTCTAAGACTTATCAAGCAAGTTGTCAAAAACGGCGATGATGGCGAATCTATTTATCTGTATCTTGTTACAAATGATATAGACTTATCTTTCAATGAAGTACTCAAAATCTACAAAAGACGGTGGAAAGTAGAGGAATATCACAAATCACTCAAGCAAAACCTCAAAATAGAACATTCTCCTACAAAAGTTGAAACATCACAAAGGAATCATATACACTTAGCAGTACGTGGTTTTATCAAACTAGAAAAACTTCGCTTAAATTATAAAATGAATCACTTTGCTATTAAGGAAAAAATCTATCTTGAGGCTCTAAAAGTAGCTTATGCAAAAGTTGGGGAATTGATGGTTGCGTGAAATTGTAGCATTCTTAAGAATTTTATAATTTAGATTATCGTAACATCAGTACAGAAGAAAAGTATTTAGCCAAGGTATCGAAGATACCTTGGTAAATGTTTGTATCGAGATATCTGAAAGATATGAGATTAATTTTTAGAGATAGGAAATGATGAAGACCATGTTGCATTTTTAGTGCAAAGTGTACCAAAAATGACAGTAACACGAATGGTGCAAATAATAAAAAGTATCACAGCAAGAGAAGTTTTTGCAAAACACCCTGAAGTGAAAAAACATCTCTGGGGTGGGAGTCTTTGGACAAGTGGTTTTTATGCAAATACTGTTGGGCAATTTGCAAATGAAGAAACCATAAGGAATTATGTTCGAGATCAAGGAAAGAAATATACAAAGAGACCACTGCACAGTAAAAAAACAAACTAAATCTCTTAAAACCCCTTATATTAAGTTATTTAAAGCCATTTATTTGCTATAATAACACCACCAATTTAAAGATATTTTAAGCTAAAAGGCAATAATTTGGCATTTCAAGAGAATACTCCAACATTTACAGATTATGCTGTTAACGATAGACTTCAATATGTAGATTCATTTCTAAAAGAGATAGATAGTATAATAGATTTTAGAAAGTTAAAACCTATTTTAAATAAGAATGGTATCGGTACAAAGAATGTTTGTGGAGTAAAAGCTTATGACAATATCCTTATGTTTAAAATATTACTCTTGCAAAAATTCTATGACCTGAGTGACGAAAAGGTTGAAGAAGCACTTTATGTAAACTTACTGTTTATGAAATTCGTAGGTTTAAGCCTAGAGGACTTAGCTCCTGATAGTACAACCATAGGTAGATTTAGGAACTCTTTGATAGATACTAAAATATATGATAAGCTATTTAACCATGTAAATAAACAACTAGAAGATAAAGGCTTAATAGCTAAAAGTGGTAAATCAATTTTAGTAGACGCAACTTTAATTAAATCTTTGAATGATGGAGTTAAAGATAAGGATAAAGAGCAAAGAAATGCCAATAGAGTAAAAGTAGAAGAAGCCAATAGAACCCTTGACTTACAAATAAATGAAGAACTCAAGAAAGCAAAACCATCAAGAAAAAAAGTAGATAAATTATTACGAAAGAAAGAACATAACTCAAGAACATTTAAAAATCAAGAGCTAGATGAACTACAAGGCATAGATACTAAAGATATCGAGACCTCAAAAAATATTATAGAAAATAGCGAAGATAGTTATGATCAAACCGACAAAGTAGATAAAGAGGTAAGAACAGGATATCAAACTGGTACAAAGCAATATGCAACAGGATACAAGGGACACATAGCAACAGACTCAGACTCTGGTGCAATACTAAAACCAATAATGACATTTGCAAATACATCTGACATATCAGTTGTCCAAACCATCATAGAAGAGCTGGAAGATATAGAAGCATTCTATGGAGATAAAGCATACAAGTCTAAAGAAGTAGATGAACTATTAGAGAAGAATGAAATAGAAAATGAGATTTGTCTCAAAGAGACACAGAAGATGACTAAGGATGAGAGAGCAGCACAAAGAGAGATAGAAAAACCAAAACATAAAATCAGGGCAAAGGTTGAACATAGCTTTGCGCGTCTAAAACCCAAATGAAATATCATACCAATAGGTATACTGGATTAGTCCGCAATAATATGAATTTTACAATAGCTTGCTTAGCCTCAAACCTAAAACTATTTGCCCATAAACAAATAGCCTTACGAAAAGTAAGAAATAGCTAGGAAATATGATAAGAAATAAAGGGTATTTAGATAACTTTAAGGGTGAGAAACAATTTATGATGAAAATTAAGCAGATATATTTTAGAGATTTCAAAAAAATATTTTAAAATTAAGATTGGGGTAGTGTTTGGGGTTGTGCAGTGGTCTCACAAAGGTGCATACTAGTCAGTTGTTATTTGACTTGTAAGCTCAAACGAAAGTGATACCCCGTACCCTTGGGTCGGGGTTGTTCATTTTAGATTATCGTAACATCAGTAAGTGTAATAGTTCTGAGTTGAGTCTTTTTTGCTCTTAGAGATTGTTTTAATTATGTACATGCGAAGATTGTAGCAAATTAAGCATTAATATAAACTTAAACAATATTATATTCGGGTACCACATTAGTATATTTGAAAGGTGATCTCCCTAAAACAAGTGGTTTAATATCCAAAAGAATTGTCAAATTTGAGGATTTAGTGGATTTCTGCTTGGAAAATGATGAAGTTGGGTTAAATACTCTATCCCCGCTTACTTAGCTGCTGCATATGTTGGTTATAGTAGAGTAGCAACAGATGCTCATTACACAACTGATGTAGTGGTTGGAGCTTTAATAGGTGGTCTCAGTAGTTATTACTTCACCACTGAGTATAAAGGCTATGAGATTAAACCTATGGCAGTTAATTCAGGTTTAGGTTTTAGTATTAGTAAAACTTGGTAATACCAAGTTTTATCTAAACATACTCATATTTTTTTCATAGACATCTGTGTTCACATCAAAAATATCTAAAAGAGTGTGAAAAAGATTGTCGTGTGAAAATTCTTTATCTTTATTCTTTGTGATTTTAGTAATGTTCATATCATCGCTCATTTCTTTATTAAACCAGGCAAGTGCCCCCACATGCTTTTGAGCATCTGGAGCCATGAAGTAGGGTAAACCATGTAAGTAAATTCCATTTTCACCTAAACTCTCACCATGATCACTCATATAAATCATTGCTGTTTTATGTGTACCTTCATATTGCTTTAATAAATCAATAGTTTGTGTAAGAAAATAATCTGTATAGAGTATAGCATTATCATATGCATTACTAATTTCTTCTTTTGTACATTTTTCGATTTGATTTGTTTTACATGTGGGTTTGAAAATTTCAAATTTATTAGGATATCTTTTATAATAGGCAGGACCATGATTACCCATTTGATGTAAAACGATTAAAATATCCTTAGAATTATTTTTCGTGATATATGCATCTAGTCCTATTAGCATACCCTCATCTCTGCATTCTCCATCTGTACATATTGTATTTGTATTACTAGTTTTGAAGTTTTCAAAACTTAATCGATTGGCTACATTTTTTGAATTAGAATTATTATCTCTCCATAAAATAGCTATTTTTTGTGTGTGAGACAAGACATCGAGTGCATTTTCATAATAAACACCTCTGTTATAATCAAAATCATCTCTTGTAAAATAAGAGAACATACAAGGTACTGAAATAGCAGTAGAGGTACCACATGAATAGAGCTGCGAAAAATTTATTATATTTTCTTTACTTAATAATGGGTTTGTTTCTTTAGTGTAACCGTTTAATGAAAAATGATCAGCTCTTGCTGCTTCACCAACAACCATAATGACAATCTTGTGTTTAGTACTATTGGTATCAATCCTAGCATCTCTACCTAGTGGTTCAAGGACATTATTAGTGCTCGTAAATGTTTGATTGATATAGTGTCCAATAGAATATATCCAATAAGTAGGGTTTGTTGAGTAGCGTAAAGGTTTATTTTCTCTAAAAAATGATGTGTAATGTTTACTGAATAGTAATAGTAAAATTATAATTATAAGTAAAGGAATAAATATAGCCTTCATTTTGGAAATGACTTCGTCTTTTAAAGGTCTGTAGTGTATAGGTACTTTATAAATTAGTATAGACGGGATAACACCAAGAATAAGGAGATAGATGATTTGTTTAAAAGTTACTAAGTCCATAGCTTCACTCGTTTCTGTTTGAAGCATATTTCTAATCATATCATCATCAATAATAGTACCGTATGTATTCATAAAATAATTAGTTAAAGATGAAGTTAATAGTATTATAATCAGTGTTGGTTTTATGGTGTGTCTCGACGTAATGATACTAAAAAGTAGTACTATAAATGCAAGCAAGATTATAATTATAGAAAGTAAAAAACCTGCATTTGCTATATTTAATGGATAAACTTCTAAAATATTTACAAAAAATTTATAATTATCAAAGCAAACTAAAAAAATACTTGTAAAAATGATGAGTTTGGTTTGTGTTAAGGGTTTTAAATATTTCGAAATCATTTTTTTACACCAAAAAATTTATAATAAAAATCTTTTATATTTCTAAGTTTTGTTCTACTTATAGCGAGTGAACCTTTTTTAACAGTCCCACTCGTAAGTGTAGTTCCTGCTGCAATCATTACATCATCTTCTATATTTATAGGTGCTACGAGTTGGCTATCACTCCCGATAAATACATTTTTCCCAATGATAGTTTTATATTTTTTTATACCATCGTAGTTACATGTAATAACTCCAGCACCTATGTTTGTGCCTTCATCGATTTGAGCATCACCGATGTAACTTAAATGTCCAGCTTTTACACCTTTGAGTGAACTTTTTTTTAACTTCAACAAAGTTTCCTATATGCGTGTCCTCTATATAAGAAGAAGGGCGAATATGTGCAAGTGGTCCAATATCGGAATTTTTAATGATAGAGTCCTCTATAACACTTCCTGCTTTAATATGGGAATCTTTTATAAGTGTGTTACCTGTAATTCTACAGCCATTTTCTAAAATACATTCACCTTCAAAAGTAACACTCTCTTCTATATATATTGTAAAAGGAAGTTGCATGATAACAGCAGCATTCATCCATTTGTTTTTAATAAAGTCCTGCATAATGACTTCACTGTCACTTAAATCTTTTTTAGAATTCACACCCTTAAAACTATCTTCATTCACCAACAAAGGTGAAATACTAAGTCCATCATTTTTAGCCATTGCAATTACATCAGTAAGATAGTATTCTTTTTGCGCATTTTCATTACTTAAAAGCGGAATGTATTTTTCAATAACATCTTTTGTAAATGCATAGATGCCAGCATTTACAGTAGTTACTTTAAGCTCATCTTCATTTGAATCTTTTTGCTCTACAATGCTTTGTACTTGTTTATCTTTAATGATTACGCGACCATAACCATCCGGATTTTGTAAATCAAATATTGACATAATGACATCAGCATCTGCATCTAAAAACCCTTGGAGAGCATCTGCTGTAATAAGAGGCATATCACCATTAAGTACTAAAACTTTTTTATTTTTTGGAGAAACATTTTTCATAGCTCCCCCTGTTCCTGGGTAATTTTTAGAATCTTGTATTGAAAATCTAAGATCTGTAAAGTAGGTCTCCATCTCTTTTTGAACGAGTTCTTTTTGGTGAGCTATGACAATAGTTATGTCATCAGAGATTTCTTTTGAAGCTTTAATGATATGATAAAGCATTGGTTTACCACAGATATTATGTAAAACCTTAGCCTTAGGTGACTTCATACGGCTACCTTTTCCAGCAGCTAAAATTATTATACTTATTTCATTTTTATCCATAATAATGTTTGTCCTTATTCTTTTTGTGGTATTATAACTGTAATATTTTTATATCAAGGTTTTTAAATGGATTTAGGTACAGTCATTGGTATAGTTTTAATCTTTGCACTTCTTGGAAGTGCGATGGTTATGGGTGTTGGTATTGGGGCATATATTGATGTTCCATCTGCACTTATTGTTATCGGTGGTTCCATTGGTGCCTTGATGATATCGTATAAACCTGCACAGATGAAGCAATTTACAAAAATCTTTATGATTGCTATTAAACCTCCACAAACTGATGTTGGAGAACTCATCAAAAAACTTGTTGAATTTGCAACAAAAGCGAGAAAAGATGGAATCTTAGCCCTAGAGGGTGATGTAAACTCTGAAGAAAATGAGTTTTTGAAAAAAGGTCTTTCCATGGCGATTGATGGAAGCGAACCTGATACGATTCGAGAACTTTTAGAAATTGAAATGGAACAAACAAATACACGACATAAGATTCACGGTTCTATCTTTAACCAGTGGGGTGGACTAGCTGGTGCTATGGGTATGGTTGGTACACTTATCGGTCTGGTTGCGATGCTTTTAAACATGGCTGACCCTTCGGCTATTGGTCCATCAATGGCGGTTGCCTTACTTACTACCATGTACGGTGCGATTATTGGGAATGTTTTTGGTACTCCTATTTATAATATTTTAGCTATTAGAAATGATGAAGAAACATTGGTTCACGAGATGATTCTCTCAGGTATTATGTCCATTCAATCCGGAGATGCACCTCGTGTTTTAGAAGCAAAACTTCTTAGCTACTTACCTCCTGCAGAACGCGTAAGTCAGTTTGATTAATGAGTACTAGATAAATGGCTAAGAAAAAATGTCCAGATTGTGAAGAATGTCTTCCTGCATGGCTAGCAGCATTTGGGGATTTAATGTCCCTTCTTTTATGTTTCTTTGTTTTACTTCTTTCTATGGCAAGTATGGATGCTAAGAAGATTTCCGAAGCGATAGGTTCACTCTCAGGTGCCATGAGTGTCCTTGAAGGTGGAAATCAAACAGAGATTTCTAAAAAAAGAATCCAAAAGGCAACGCCATTAGATGTAACTGAAGAAACTACCGAAGTAGTAAATAAAGTCCAACAAGCAATTGGCGACACTAATGAGATGCAAGAAAAAGGTCAAACAGAAAGTATCACTATAGAAGAAGCACAAGATGGTTTTGTTATAGAACTTCCTGCTTCACTTCTTTTTAAAGCAGGAAGTGCAAGTGTTGAAAATCAAGATACTTTACTCTTTCTCAAACGCATTGCTTTGATTATAGAAGAATTACCTATAGACACGCGTGTTTCAGTACAAGGGCATACAGACGACCAAGGACCAGGTGCAAAAAGTCCCTATAAAGATAACTGGGAACTTTCATCTGCAAGGGCTATATCTGTACTTCAAGAGCTTCTTTTAGATGGCGTATCTGGAAGTAGAATAAGTGCTGAGGGTTATGCTGAGTTTAAGCCAGTTGCAACAAATGCAACAAAAAGTGGCCGTGAAAAAAACCGTAGAGTTGAACTACATTTTCTTGGTAAAAAATCTGATAAAAAATCTGAAATAAAAAAATCTATTTTAGATATGTCTTCTAAAAATTGATGCTTAAGCTTTTATTTTTACTCCTTAGCGTTAGCGCTTTGTTTGGAGCAGAATCAGTTGTTGTCCCCACTATGAACTTTGAGTTAGGAGCTCCTAATACTCCTGAACAATTAGTAAGCTCACTGAATGTTCTTGTACTTTTAACACTCCTTTTTTTAGCACCAAGTATGGTTCTTGTTATGACAACCTTTACCCGTTTTGTAATTGTTTTTGGTTTTTTACGCCAAGCACTTGGTACCCAACAAGTTCCTCCTACGCAGTTACTCGTAATGCTTGCGATGATTTTAACTTTTTTTGTGATGGAGCCTGTAGGTCAAAAAGCATACGATAGTGGAATAAAACCCTATATCGCAGAAGAAATTGGCTATGAAGAAGCCTTTGCTAAAACTACATTACCTTTTAAAAACTTTATGATACGAAACACTAGGGAAAAAGATTTAGCACTATTTTTTCGTATAAGAAAGATGCAAAACCCTTCTACAGTTGCGGATGTGCCTTTATCCATCATAATTCCAGCATTTGTGATTAGTGAACTTAAGACAGCTTTTGAGATAGGCTTCCTTCTCTTCTTACCATTTCTAGTTATAGATATGGTTGTCGCATCTATATTGATGTCGATGGGTATGATGATGCTTCCCCCTATTATGATAGCCTTACCCTTTAAGATTTTAGTTTTTGTGCTTATTGATGGTTGGAGTTTACTTATAGGTAATCTTATAGCGAGTATAAAATGATATGTAAACATTTTGGAGAGTGCGGTGCTTGTATTGTTTTTGAGAATGGATACGAAGCCCAACTAAATGATAAAATCCTTTTAAACAAGGAACGGTTTAAAGAGTTTTTTAGTGCTGATTTCTTTATAGCAAAATCTTTAGAATCTCACTACCGTTCTCGAAGTGAATTTAAAGTTTGGCACCAAGAAGATGAACTTTATTTTGCTATGAACAATAAAGATAAAAAAACTGTAGTTTTTGTAGAAGAATGTCCTCAAGTAAATGTACATATAGCTGCATTAATGCCCAAACTTTTAAAAGCTATAAAGAACAAAGAAATTGGATTTAAACTCTTTGGAGCCGATTTTTTGAGTTCGAGTGATGGTGAGATTGTGGTTTCTTTACTTTATCATAGAAAACTGGGTGATGCCTGGCAAGAAAAAGCTAATGAAATAGCCAGAGAATTAAATATTTACATTATAGGTAGAAGTAGAAAGCAAAAAGTGATTGTTGGTCAGGACTATATAATAGAAAGTTTATCTATACATAATAAAGAATATAAATCTAAACATATAGAAAATAGTTTCACACAACCCAATGCCAAAGTAAATGAAAAAATGATTGAGTGGGCATTGGATAACTTTTCAGGTATCCAAGGTGACTTACTAGAGCTTTATTGTGGTGCTGGAAATTTTACAATTCCCTTTGCGGGACAATTTAAAAAAGTTCTAGCTACTGAAATATCAAAGTCATCTATTAATGCTGCTAAGGCAAATATGCAGCTTAATGATGTGGACAATATTGAGTTTGTTCGCATGAGTGTAGAAGAATTTGTGCAGGCGCTTGATGGGGTGAGAGAATTTAGAAGAATGAAGGAAATCGACATGAATATGTATGATTTAAAAGCTATCTTTGTTGATCCTCCTCGCTCTGGAATGGATGCGGCATCGTGTCGTTTTGCTTCGAGGTATGAGCATATACTTTATATCTCATGTAACCCTGAGACCTTGTTACGAGATTTAGATATACTGAAAACTACACATAATGTAGTGAGTATGGCTTTATTTGATCAGTTTCCTTATACACATCATGTAGAAATGGGTGTTAAATTAGTGGCAAGGAATATAGCGTGAAGTATGTAATTGGAATGTTCTTTAGTATAGTTCTTTACGGTAGTGAACTAGATACTATGGATGATATAGTTAATGACATTCAAAATCTACGAGCAGATTATACAAGTTGTAAAAATACTTTAGGTGAATATAAAGTAGATTCCTTAAAAAAAAGAAAAAAATAATAAAATATTTGAAAAAGAAGTAAATAACTTGAAGAATATTTTAAAAACCAAAGATATAGCTATTGAAAATCTACAAAATAAAATAAATATATTGATAAAAAACAAAGAAAATAATAAAAATACTTTGGTTTTAGTAGAAAAAGAAGTGCTAGAATGTCTAGATGAAAACCCTTTTCCAATCTTAATGATGAAAAAGCCTTTGAGCGAGAAAGAAGAACAATTTAAGGCATCAAGTTTTCGGCTAATAAAAAATTCCAGTATATATGATTCAATAAATGGAAATAAAATTGCACAGTGGGAAGAAAAATCATCATTCACATCAAATACAATGAGTGAAAATTGGATAAAAATTACAGGCTTCTTTGTTGATAGACAATGGCAGAAATCTAAAGAATCACTTTGGATAAAAAAAGAAAATATAATAAAAAGATAAGTAATGAAAAAAATTTTAATTATTAGTGATGGAAATATTGGTTCTCGTTTTATTGAACGAGTGAACCAAACATACACAAGTGAAAATATGTACTATGTTGTTGAGGCTAAGGCGAGAGAGTATACAGATATAAATCAGGCTAAATTTAAGTTTTATGAGTTTGACTCAACGAGTTTATATAAGCTTTCAAATCTTTTAAAAATGGAATTTATACAAGTAGTCATCGCTATGGATAATTTAATTGATGTTGAAAATACAATTAAAAACATTAGAGCGATGAAAAAGCAACTTCGTGTTATTGTCCTTGATAAATGGAATATTGATAATGAAGATGCTAATGTTGTTTTAGTTAATACAAAAGAAATTCTTTCTTCAAGACTTTTAGACTATTTACCTAATGTCCCAGTAATTGCACAGAATGTTGGAATAGGTGAGGGTGAAATCATGGAAGTTATGGTTCCATTTGGAAGTTCTTTTGCATACAGGCATATTGGTGTGATTGAACAAAAAAACTGGAGAATTGTTGCTATTTATAGAAATAGAAAATTAGTGATGCCATCGCGAAGACGAATGATTCAACCAAACGATCTTTTAGTTCTTGTCGGTGATCCAATCGTATTAAAATCTGTATACCGTGCTATTAAAAGAGAACTAGGGCAATTTCCTGAACCTTTTGGTTCAAACCTTTACCTTTACATAGATATGAACACAGTAAATCATACAAGCCTCGAAGAGTTTGTTAGACGAGCTATTTTTGCACATAAAAAATTCAATCATGACTTGATAGTAAAAATAGTAAATCCTAGTGATATATACATATTGCAACAGATTAAAAATTTACGAGATCTGAATGTGATTGTAGATATAGAGTACGACAGCGTAAATCTAAAAGAAAAATTCTTTAAAGATATAAAATCCTATCATGTTGGTTTAGTGATTGTTTCTAAAGAAACATTTTCTTCACATAATCATAGAAAAATGTTTTATGAAGCCCATATACCTGTTCTTAAAATTTCAAATAGAAGTTTTTCAAAGGTTAAAGATGCCTCTTTAATATTGAGTGATAACCGTGATTTAGAGAAAATATCTGCAAATATATTTGATATTTCTGAACAATTGAGTCTTAATATTGAGTTGTACAATTATCTTAATGAACATCAAAAGGACAAAGAACAGGTAGTCGAGCATTATTATAACCTATCGACTATATTTTCTAAGTCTATTAAAATTTTTAAAGAAAATGAAAACCCAATAAGAACTTTAAAACAAAAAGAAAACTTTATTCAAATTTTGCCATTTACGCATAAGCTAACAAAAAGAAGAATCCTCTCATTGTTCTCAACTGACAATGAACTTTTATACCATAAGCTTGACGATTATCATCAGATATTTATTCCTGTTCAGTTATAACTCATCTTTTAGGGGTTCCTTAGTTTAAATTGAGTATTATATATCTAATTAAATTTTGGATATATAATGACTGTAAACATAGCCCTTAAAAAAGTAATAGATAATTCATATGACATCACAATAGATAGTCTTCCAAGTATACATTTTGATACAAAAGTAGCTATAGTAACAAACCCAACAATAGCGAAACTGCATCTAGAGTTTTTAAAAACAAAAATAACAGCAAAAGAACTTTATGTGATAACTGTTCCTGATGGTGAAGCGTACAAAAATCAAGAAAGCATAGACATAATCTTAGAATCTATGTTTAAGCATCGTTTTAATCGTAGGTCAATGTTAATCGCCTTTGGTGGTGGTGTTATTGGTGATATGACGGGATATGCTTCGAGTATTTATCAGCGTGGAATTGATTTTGTTCAAATACCTACAACTTTACTTTCTCAGGTAGATGCAAGTGTGGGTGGGAAGACAGGGATGAATAATAAACATGGTAAAAATCTTATTGGATCATTTCATCAGCCTAAGGCTGTCTATATTGATCCTGATTTTTTAAAAACATTACCTAAGCGTGAATTTGCTGCTGGTGTCGCTGAGATTGTTAAAATGGCAGTTACATTTAATGAAGAGTTTTTCACATTTTTAGAAACTGCTGACTTGAGTAAGGCTGACATTTTAAGGGAATGCATCAAAAGAGCAGTACAAACAAAAGCAAATGTAGTCGCTCAAGATGAAAAAGAGCATGGAATAAGGGCTGCGCTTAACTACGGACATACTTTTGGTCATGTTATTGAAAATCAAACAAAATATAAAACTTATTTACATGGAGAAGCTGTAGCCATAGGTATGGTTATGGCAAATGTAACATCTTTAAAGATGAATCTTATGAGTGAACATGAAGTAAATCGTGTAAAAGCATTGTTGAAAAAGTATAATCTTCCAACAGAGTATAGTATTAAAGATACAGATGCATTTTATGAAACATTTTTTCTAGATAAAAAAAGTTCTGATGCAGCGATTACATTTATTTTGCCAGTAGGATTAGGTGATGTGAAAATAACAGATACTTGTGAAAAAAGTCTAATTATGGAAGTTTTAAACGAGATGGGAGAAAAATAATGTCTAAACTTTTATCTTTTTTATTTATATCTGTATCTTTGTTAGCCCAAAACAATGTAGCAGTTGATGACATACAACTCCAAGAGATAAAAATAAAACAAGAGCGACTCAAAGAAGAATTAAGAATATCTAAAATTGATAAAGCACTTTTAAAGCTTGATGCGATTGAAGAAAAAATTGCAAAAGAAAAAGTGTGGATGAAAAGTTATGCTTCTTATATGACTTCATTAGATATTAGGGCACGAATTGATAAAATTAAAAAAAGAATTACATTTCTAGAAAAAAAACGGTAAATCAATTGAAGACTTAGACGAATTAAATGCACTTATTTCAAAAGAAAAAATTCTAGCATCACAAATAGAAAAGCTAAAAGAAAGAGGTAGTGCTCCCTTTTCAAGGTTACTAACACCTCCTGAAATAGACGAAAATCCTGAGATTTCAAATCCCTTAGAAATATTTACAGGACTTTCCTTAATTAAGACACAAAATTCGTATGCAAATGACTATAAAGCAAAAAAACAAGAACTTTCTGAACTCATTATTTTACTACGAAAAGAAAATGTCATTTATAAACAAATTAGTAAAATAGATAAAGAAAAAAAAATATTTAAATAATGCACAACTAAAACAAAAACAACTCAAAAGATTTGAAACAGCACTTGACACAATGACTGTTACTTCTGAAGTCTATGAAGATAGACTAGAAATTTTAGAAATAAATATAAACAAAGATATTGAAAAGCAAACATACAGACTTATAAATATTGGAATCATTATTTTTGTTATTTTCCTTTTCTTCTTTTTATTGAAACTGATTGTTAAAAAGTACATAACAGATAATGAACGCTTTTATATGGCAAATAAAATTATTAACTTTGCAAATGTTTCTTTTATTGTATTACTCATTTTTATAAACTATATTGAAAATGTTAGCTACCTTGTAACCATTTTAGGTTTTGCATCTGCGGGTATCGCGATTGCGATGAAAGACTGGTTTATGAGTATCTTAGGCTGGCTTGTAATTGTTTTTGGTGGAAGTATTCATGTTGGAGATAGAATCCGTGTAGATATGGATGGGATTAAATATGTAGGTGATGTAATGGACATTTCTTTGCTTCGTATGACACTTATGGAAGATATTACCTTGACATCAGTAGTGGACAATAGACGAGCTGGAAGAATCATTTTTATTCCTAACAACTATGTATTTACACGCATGATTTCAAATTATACGCATTCGAGTTTAAAAACAGTGTGGGATGGTGTTAAGATTACCGTGAGTTTTGATTCAAATCATAAAAAAGCAATGCATATTGCAAAAGAAGTAGCTAAAAAGTATTCAAAAGGTTATACGGATATTACAAGAAAACAACTCAACAAACTTAGAAATCAGTACAGTTTAAAAAATACAAATGTTGAACCTAGAATTTTTTCTTCTATAGAACCTAATGGGGTGAGTATAGATGCTTGGTATTTAACAAATGCTTATGCGACTTTAACACTCAGAAGTGTTATATCGTTGGAAATTGTAGAACTTTTTAACAAAGCTGATGACATTACAATAGCGTACCCAACGCAAAAATTACATATAGAGACGGTATAGATGAAGAAAAAAGTTTTTTTTAAAACCTTTGGTTGTCGTACAAACCTTTATGACTCACAGGTTATGATGAGCACAATGAAAGACTACGATATAACAGAGAATGAGGATGAAGCTGACTCTATTGTCATAAACTCATGCACGGTCACTAATGGTGCAGATACGAATGTCCGTTCTTATATTTCTCATATTGAAAAGACATCCAAGGCAAAAGTTTTTTTAACAGGCTGTGGCGCGCATACTAAGGGTGAAAAACTTTTAGAAGAAAAAAGAGTGCATGGTGTTTTTGGACAAAGTGAAAAAGGTAAAATTGACAGGCTTTTAAAGACAGAAAAACCTTTTTACAATCCAGGTGATTTAAACCATATAGATGAAAGTGTAGTGGATGATTTTGTTGGAAAGAGTAGGGCCTTTATTAAGATTCAAGAGGGCTGTAACTTCAGATGCTCATATTGCATTATCCCCTTTGTTAGGGGAGATGCTAGAAGTATGGATGAGAGCCGAATTTTAGAACAAGTTGCAAGACTTGCTTTAAATGGTTTTGGAGAATTTATTTTAACTGGAACAAATTTAGGAAGTTATGGGCAAGATACTTCGACATCACTCGCAAAACTTATGAAGCATATATCCGCTATTCGTGGTGTTCGTAGAATTAGACTAGGAAGTGTAGAGCCTATTCAAGTTACGGAGGAATTTTTAGAACTTTTAGATGAACCATGGTTAGAAAAGCATCTACACATTGCTTTGCAACATACATCGCCAAAAATGTTAAAAAATATGAATAGAAGAAATGTATATAAACAAGATAAAGAACTTTTTGAACTTTTACAGAGTAAAGGTTTTGCTATTGGAACCGATTTTATAACAGGGCATCCTGGTGAGAGTGAAGACTTGTGGGAAGAAGCAATGAGTAATGCTAAAGACTTGCCTTTAACACATTTACATGCCTTTAGTTATTCTAAAAGAGATGGAACGCCATCGGCTACTATGAAACCAGAGGTTAATGGTAAACTTGCAAAACAGCGTTTGCATGAGATAGAGTCTCTTATAAAAGAAAAAAACTATGCTTTTAGAAAGGCCTATACTGGTGAACTTGAAGTTCTTGTTGAGAGTGAAAAAGATGGTTTATTTGTTGGTTATGATCAACATTTCAACAAAATACTCATAGAATCTAAAGAAGACTTACATGGAAACTGGATAACAATTAAAGACTATGAAGTAAGAGAGGAAAATAACTATGCCAAGCTCTAAAACAAATAGAATTGCACTGTATGTATCGGCATTTCTCGTAATAGCCTTAGTGCTTTTTGCGATTTTAAGAGATACTTCAAATCAGATTACATTGAGTGAGGCAAATAGAATTTTAAATAATAATTCAGTACAACATGTTGTTGCTACAAAAGATTATGTATATTTAAAAACTAAGGATGATATCTTTAAAATAGCATCATCGCAAGTTAGCCCAAGAATGTTTTTAAAGTATAAAGTAGAAGTTGGCGCAAGGTCAAACATACTTGTATATATACTTTTTACAATTTTATTTTTAGGATTAGGCTCTGTAGCATACCGATGGTGGCAAAAAAGAGATGAACCTTTTTATATGTCAAATACTAAGGCAGTTCCTAAAAATATTGCCGATGAATTAACAGCAAAAATAGAACCTACTACAAGTGATGTTAGTTTTTCTGATATTGGTGGCATCTCAGATGTAAAAATAGAACTTGAAGAAATAATAGACTTTATGAAAAACCCTAAGAAGTATAAAAACTTTGGTGCGAGAATGCCAAGAGGTGTACTTTTAGTAGGACCTCCTGGTGTTGGTAAAACGATGATTGCAAAAGCTGTTGCACATGAAGCTGGTGTTCCATTTTTTTACCAAAGTGGTGCTTCATTTGTTCAGATTTATGTAGGTATGGGTGCTAAACGCGTTCATGATTTGTTTGTGGCAGCTAAAAATAATTCTCCTTCTATTATTTTCATTGATGAGATAGATGCTGTTGGTAAAAAAAGAGAAGGACAAAGAAATGATGAGCGAGAAGCTACTTTAAACCAACTACTCACTGAAATGGACGGTTTTGAAGGCTCAACTGGAGTGATAGTAGTTGCTGCAACAAATAAAATAGAAGTACTCGATTCCGCTCTGCTTCGTGCAGGTAGATTTGATAGAAGAATTTTTGTAGAACTTCCAACAAAGCGTGAAAGACAGTCTATTATTTCCAAGTACCTTATAAAAGTACCAAGTGAAGTGGATGTAAAAGCTGTTGCAAATATGACAGTGGGATTTAGCGGTGCATCTTTAGCTGCACTCGTAAATGAAGCGGCGCTTATTTCTTTGAGACAGCATGATTTTCATGTAACGATAGAACATTTTCACCAAGTAAAAGATAAGGTGATGTTTGGAAAGAAAAAACTTAAAATCTTAAATGATGAACAAAAAAGATACCGAGTAAGCTACCAAGCAGGGAAGGTTGTGAGTGCTACTTACTTCGATTTAGCCTTTGAAAAGTTAATGCTCTCAAATGAAACACTCACACCTGTAGTAGATGAAGCACTCATCAAGCATGAACTAGAATCGCATGTAAAAATGCTTTTGGCGGGAATAGTAGCCTGTGATATTGCTTATAAAGAACATTCAAGTAATGCAAAAAGAGATTTAGATGAAGCTAAAGACTTAGTTTCTAAGATGCTTAAAGACTATGGAATGGGAAGAACACTCCTTATATCCCAAAATGAAGAAGAGATTTTAATGAATAGACTCTATAAAGAATCTAAAGAGCTTATAGCATCTATGAAAACAGTGATGAGTAAAGTAGAAAAAGTACTCCATGAAAGAGAGAGCATCACCAAAGTTCAAGTGCAAAAGTATATTGATGAAGTTTTATAGTTTATAAAAAGCAAGTGAATACTATTTAAACTTTCAAAAGGCACTTAAATCATCAAAAAAACTAGCATACAATACTTAAGTATTAAAAACTTATATTTTAAATACCAACGCGCTTCTATGGAAATTTTTGAAGATCTGAGTTTAGAATTTACTGAGGGTTGGTCATGTATAGTTGGGGCAAATGGCTCAGGTAAGAGTACACTTCTTAAACTTATAACTAGAGAATTAAAAGCTCAAGGTGGGACGATTAAGGGGAATAGTTTAAGTTATTATTGTGCGCAGAGTACGGAGAATATGCCCGATAATCTTGAAGAATTTATGCTTACTTATACAAGTAAAGCCTTTAAGATACGAGACCTCTTAAATATTGAAGATGCTTGGACTTATGCTTGGGAAACACTCTCTCATGGTGAGCGAAAAAGACTACAACTCGCCCTTGCTTTGTTTGTTGAAGCGGATGTTTTACTTATAGATGAGCCTACGAACCACTTAGATAACAAAAGTAAAGACATTGTCATACAGGCACTTAAAAGTTTTAAGGGTATTGGCATTTTAGTAAGTCACGATAGAGAACTACTCGACACCTTGTCACGCTCTACGATAATACTTAAAAATCAAGAAATAAGAATTTTTAAAACTTCATACACAAATGCCATTAATGAATACTACAAAAATTTAGAGCATTTACAAAACGATAAACTCAAGCAAAATACCGAGCTTAAAAAGCTCAAAAAATCAATACAAAACCAACATGAAAAGATAAGTCAGTCAAAGAAAAGAATGTCTAAAAAAACGCTTAAAAGTGGAGACTCAGATGCCAAGGGTAAGATTGATATGGCTAGGTTTACGGGTAAAGATAAAAATGATGGTACCTTAGTTGCGAAACTTCAAGCAAAAGAGAAAAAGATTACTGATAACAATATACATACGCAAAAAACTTACCAAACAGGTATCACCGTAAAAGCACAAAGAAATAGAAATATTTTCCCCCTAGTTGTAAAAGCGAATGTTTTAAAAATATCTGAAGAAAAAACGCTCTCTTTTCCCATCCTCAGTATAAATGAGCATGAAAAAATAGCCATTGTTGGTGAAAATGGTGCAGGAAAGAGTAGTTTTATTGAGCATCTACTATCTACTTATGATTTAGAAGGTGAGTGCCTTTACATTCCTCAAGAAATTAACGAAGAAAAAAGTAAAAAGATTTTTGATGCTATAAATGACTTACCGCGTGAAATAAAAGGTGAAATTTATACAATTATACAAAGACTCTCATCGGATTCTAAAAAACTTCAAGATAGTTTTGCACCAAGTCCTGGGAGCTGAGAAAACTGATGATAGCCCAAGGTTTACTTCAAAACCCATCGCTTATTATCTTAGATGAGCCAACAAACCACATGGACTTAGATTCTATTATCTCACTTGAGAGTGCCCTGCAAAACTATGATGGAGCTATGATAATTATTAGTCATGATAAAGTATTTTTAGATGCTATTGTCACGGATGTATGGACATTAGAAAAAGAGAAAGAAAATATGTATAGGATTTTACTCTAGTTAGAAAGACAACTTTTAATCGTTTTTAAATCATTTAGCGTAATCTTTTTAAGCTCAGGGTTTCGTAAGAGATATGCAGGATGATAAATAGGAATGAGTTTGTACTTTTTAAAGTCTATAACATGCCCTCGTACATCTTCAAAGTTAGTGTTTTCATCTGTGACTTTATAGTAAGCATCTTCGCCTAATGTCATTAAAATCTTTGGTTTTATAAACTCTATTTGAGAAAATAAATAAGACTTACAGGAGTTAAACTCAGATGCTGATGGTACATTTGAGTTAAGTGTTTTACATTTTACAGCATGGGTAAAATAAACATCATTTATAGATAAGCCTAAAACATTTTCTACCATTTTTTTCAAGCTTTCACCTGAACGACCTGTGTAGTAGGTGTTGGTAGAATCATCCGTAGAAGAAACACTAAAGTCTAGAATCATAAGCTCTGCATTGGGATTACCGTAGCCACTCATGCTCTGGCATCTGGACTTGCTTAAATCGCAAAGGTGACACTTGGATACATTTGATTCTAGCTCAGAGAGGCTTAACGGAGTGCTGTTTGTGTTGGTTTCATTTATAGTAAATGGATCACTATAAAGAAAACCTAGGGCTTTTTGTCTGTAGAGATTTTGAAGGAGTATAAGGTTTTGATAAGACTTCACAGGCGTTCCTTTAAGTAAGTGCCTGAGTATACTTAAATAGAGTAAATCATTATTTGGATATAATCGCAAAATATATAGTAAAAAATTAGGATTTTAAAGAATGGAAAAAGCAAATATTGATGGAAAAGTTTGGACTTTTGGAAAAGATGTTGATACAGATTTAATTATCGCTGCAAGATACTTAAATACTTCAGTTCCCGAGGAATTAGCAAAACATGTAATGGAAGATGCTGATCCAGAATTTGTAACAAATATGAGTCCTGGTGACATTATTGTTGCAGGTGAGAATTTTGGTTGTGGAAGTAGCCGTGAGCATGCCCCTATCGCTTTAAAAGCTGCTGGCGTTGCTGCAATTATTGCTCCAACTTTTGCAAGAATTTTTTATAGAAATGCCTTTAATATGGGACTTCCTATTTTTGAACTCGAGCAAAGTGCAGAAATATCAGAGGGTGATATAGTGAGTGTTGATATGAACGCTGGAACTATCACAAATAAAACTACAAACAAGTCATATAACTTTGTTCCCATTCCTTCTTTTATGCAAGAACTTATAGATGCAGGTGGACTTATGAACTTTGCACAAAATGAAATGAAGGCTAAATAATGAAATCATATAAAATAACACTTATCAAAGGTGATGGAATTGGTCCTGAAATCATAGATGAGGCTGTGAAAGTTTTAGATGCAGTAGCATCATGTTCTGACTTTGAATTTTCATACGATGAAGCGCTTATGGGTGGTTGTGCCTATGACATCACAGGCGATCCTTTGCCTCAAGAAACAATCACAAAATCATTAGCATCTGATGCTGTTCTTTTTGGTGCTATTGGTGGTCAAAAATGGGATGAACTTCCTCGTGAAAAAAGACCAGAATCAGGACTTTTAAGGTTTAGAAAAGAACTTGGTGTCTATGCAAACCTTCGTCCAGCTGTTGTCTATAATGAGCTTATCAATGCCTCGTCTTTAAAACCTGAGATTATAAAAGGTGTAGATATTATGGTTGTTCGTGAACTTATTGGTGGCATCTACTTTGGTGAACCTAAGGGTCGAACAGAAGATAAGGGTTGGAACACTATGGTGTATACGCGTATGGAAATCGAACGAATTGCGCACCATGCATTTAAAATCGCACAAAAAAGATCTAAAAGAGTATGCTCTATTGATAAAGCAAATGTTTTGGATGTATCACAGCTTTGGAGAGATGTAGTAACGGACATTGCTAAGCAGTACCCTGATGTAGAATTAAGTCATATGTATGTAGATAATGCAGCTATGCAGCTTGTTTTAAATCCAAAACAATTTGATGTAATGTTAACTGGAAATATCTTTGGTGATATTCTTTCAGACGAAGCGTCTATGCTTTGTGGTTCTATTGGTCTTTTACCATCTGCATCTATTGGCGATAAGATAGGTGTTTATGAGCCTATACATGGTTCTGCTCCAGATATTGCAGGGCAGGGTATCTCAAATCCTATTGCTACTATATCTTCTGCATCTATGATGCTTCGATATGCTTTAGGTGAAATTGTAGCGGCAGATAAGATAGATGCTGCTATCAAAAAAGCACTAAACGAAGGCTATAGAACACAAGATTTAGCACTTTTTGATGCAAAAGAGGTTTGTTCGACGAGTGAAATGGGTTCAATCATAGCTAACTATATAGTAAGATAAAAAGTACAGCAAAATGCAAACACTCACATTAGCTAACATTTATGAACTTCAAGGGCTTAAAGAAGAAGCGCTTGATATTTACAAAGAGATTCTAAAAAAAGATTCTACTAATAGTGATGCTAAAATCGCTATACGAAGATTATCTGGAATGCGAAAAAAATTTCTAGGTGTAAATACACAAATGAAAGATTTTTTTACAAAAATGGATACTGATGTTGAGTTTAATGAATTTGAAAGGTGGTTATTAAAATCATGGAATTAAAAGATGTAATTATGTCAACATTGGCTGAAATGGAAGAAACTCCACCTAAACAAACTTCACAAAATTTTGAAATAAAAGAAAAGATTTTTATCAAAGAAGAAATAGCTTTACCTATAAAAAAAGAATCTATAGTTGAAGAACAAAGTGCAGATTCTAGCCAAAGTGAATTGCTCTACCTTAGTTCAATCAAAGAAAGACTCTTAGTACTTTTTGAAGGCTTTCAAGCACCTAACAACACAAATATTGAAGCAAAAGTAGATATGACACTTAACTTTTTAGAATATACGCTCGCAACAATTGAAAAAAAGAGTTGATTTACTTAAAAAAGGAAAACAATAATGGCTCAATACCGAGTTCTTATAGATGCTAATGATGAAAAAGGTATTGTGCATAAGGTTTCTACAGTTTTTTACAATTTTGATTTAAATATTTTGTCTAATAATGAATTTGTTGATAAAGAAAATAACAAATTTTTTATGCGTAGTGTTGTTGATGGTGATGTTGATTTAGATTCTTTAAGCACTGCTCTTATAAAAGTATTACCACAAAAATCAACACTAAAGATTGTTGCTCCTAAGAAGAAAAATATTATTATAATGGCTACGAAAGAAATGCATGCACTTGGTGATATTTTGATTCGGCATGAAGCTGGAGAGCTTGAGGCCAACATCTTATGTGTTATTTCTAATTACGACATATTAGAGTCTCTTGTGAGTAAATTTGACATTCCCTTCATTACAATTTCACATGAGAACTTAGAAAGAGCCGAACATGAAGCGAAAATTATTGATTGTATTAATGCGTTTGAAGATGTTGAGTATATTGTTCTTGCTAAATATATGAGAATTTTAAATCCTAGTTTTGTTGAAGCATTTGAAAATAAAATAATCAATATCCATCATTCGTTTTTACCTGCATTCATTGGGGCAAACCCTTATAAACAAGCTTATAACAGAGGTGTTAAGATTATTGGTGCTACAGCGCACTTTGTTAACAATAACCTTGATGAAGGTCCAATTATAGCGCAAGAAGTTGTTCATGTGAATCATGCTTACGGATGGAGAGATATGCAACGATTAGGTAAAGATGTGGAAAAAATAGTTTTATCTCAAGCGCTCAAATTAGCCTTGGAAAATAGAATTTTTATACATGCAAACAAAACGGTAATCTTTTAATGTCTTTTAATTTAGTTTTAGTTCATCCTCAGATTCCAAATAATACTGGTGCAATAGGTCGACTGTGTGTTAATGCTGGAGCATCTTTGCACTTAATTAAACCTATAGGTTTTGATATTGATGAAAAAGCTGTTCGTAGAGCAGGGCTTGACTACTGGGATAAACTTGACTTGCATGTATGGGAAAATATAGATGAATTTTTTGCTGCAAATAAAATAAGTGATAACGCTTACTTTGCAACAACCAAAACTGATAAGCCTTATTTTGATGCAAGCTTTAAAGAAGGTGATTTTATATTTTTTGGAAGTGAGACAGCTGGAATTCCAGAAGAAGTTCTCAACAAGTATAAAAGTCAAAATATAACGATACCCATGACAAAAGAAGGCAGAAGCTTAAACCTTGCAATATCTACGGGTATTATTCTCTACGACGCTATTAGACAGACATACAGCTCTTTTAAGGAATAAAAGTGTTTTTAGATATTCTTATACTTATACTCTTTGTCTTGTTTATGATATTTATTTTTGGCGGCTACCATAAAAATAAATCAGCTGTTAGAGAAGCCGAGCGGGAAAGAGAAGAGGCTAGATTAAAAGAAAAACTTTAGTCTTGCACGACTCGGAATTTACTTCCTCGCTGCACTGGGCTTTAGCCCTAGAATAACTTTTCTGCCCAGACTTCTATAGTGTTTTCAAATTTTTCAAATAAACTTTCTACATTTTTAATAGCTATTAACATTTCAAATCCTTTTATTTAATTGACATATAGTACATATTTTTACACTAAAGCACTAAAAATATGACAATTTGTTATAAATATTTTGACATTTTGTCGAAATACTATTATAATATGTAATATAAGATAGAAAAAGGGGTCAAAATGAATACTTTAAGTGAAATAGTAGAAGAGATTAAAAGTATAGTCTCTGGTGACTTTAGTGGTAAAAAAGTTTTTGATAAAGATATTGCTGATGTTTTAGGAATCTCTCAAATGAATTTTGCAACTATGAAAAAAAGGAGAGAAAATTCCATACGCTGAACTTTTAGATTTTTGTGCTATAAAGTCTATATCTATTAATTGGTTGCTGTATGGGCAATCACCGGAGAGTTTAGTTGAGGCTACAAACAAGTTCTTTATGGTCAAGTACTTTAGTGATGTTTCAGCATCTGCTGGTGGTGGTTCTGAGAATGAATGTGAAAATATAGAAGAGTTAGAAATTCCTGAGCAATTTGTTTTTATGTTGGGTGGAGAAAGAGAACTTAAAAATATCGAGGCTATTAATGTTTCAGGTGATTCTATGGAGCCAACCTTTAGTTATAACGATATCGTATTTGTAAATCGTGCTAAAACTGATTTAAATCGTGGTGGAATTTTTACTGTTCGCACAGAAGCAGGACTGTTTATAAAAAGAATTCAAAAAAGAATAGATGGAAAAGTGGATATAATATCTGATAATAAAGTCTACTCAACACAAACCTTAGACCCTCGAGAAATAGAAGTAATAGGTCGCGTTGTAAGTAGATTTGGAGATGTTGACTAAAGGATTTATTTGAAATATATTTTTACTCTAGGCATGGCTCTTTTAATGTTGGGTTGTGCACATAAAGAAGAGCCCAAAGTTGTTTTTATACCTCAAAAAAAGATACTTGCAGAAGTAGATAAAGAGCTAGAAGAAGCTAAGAAG
This sequence comes from Sulfurimonas sp., assembly GCA_030949825.1. Lineage (GTDB taxonomy): Bacteria > Campylobacterota > Campylobacteria > Campylobacterales > Sulfurimonadaceae > Sulfurimonas. Next base: position 464 of record JAUZSC010000021.1, on the reverse strand, counting down.
ATTGTTATTCAAGATTTAGTTAATATTCCTCAAAATATAGAAACATATACTTCATATATAAAAGATGAATTCTATATGATAAATAAGAACTATGAAGATGCTTATTTTAGTATGTGGAATATTGAGAGACCTACTCAAGGTATAGAAGCTGTGAATTGGCCTTTTAAGTATTTTGACACTACAAAAAGTTATGGTGAAAATCTTTTAGCAATAAAAGAATCTTTTTTTGATGTAATGCAAGAACAATCAAATATTGAAGACTATCTAAAAGTAAGTAAAAAAGGTGTGATATTAAAATATACAAATATCCGCGCATTACCTACAAGTAGACCATTACTTAAAGACCCATCTTTAGCTGGAGAGGGCTTCCCTTTTGATTATTTACAAAACAGTGCTGTGAATGCAAATATACCAGTATTTATATCCACACTATTCAAAAGATAAGCAATGGGTGTTTATTTTCA
>JAUZSC010000020.1 GCA_030949825.1 Sulfurimonas sp. | reverse complement strand
AAGTAGATTAAAAATAGATTTTATATATGTCAGTGTTTGCTATAATTGGCTAAGTATTTAAAGGAAGAAAAAGATGTATACAAAAGAAGAAATGAAAATAGTAGAGTATGTTGAAACACAAAATCCGAAAAGTATAGAAAATGTAAGAGGTGAGATAAATAAAATAAAATCAATAATACTTAAAAATATACAGAAAAAAAAGTCTTCTAAATGATAATAAAAAATATAAAAACAGAGTTGAAATTCATTCCTCTAAAAACACCTTTTATAACAGCCTTACGAAGAGTAGATACTATAGAATTTGTCCGAGTGACAGTAGAGTGTGACAATGGTTTTGTTGGAATTGGTGAAGCACCTGCAACAAAAGCAATAACCAATGAAGATGTCTATGACATTATGAACTCGGTATGGAAAATAGAAGAATTTTTAATAGAACAAAGCCTAGAAGAATCTTTGTATATCTTGCATGCAAACTGTGAGATAGGAAGTTCTGCTAAAGCTTCACTTGATATGGCAATAGTATCACTCCAAGCGCAGACAAAAAAACAAAAACTCTTTGAGTACTTAGGCGCTAAAGAAACCATAGAATTAAAAACAGACATCACCATAAGCTATAAAAAGCCACATGAGATGATAGAATCTTCCCGACTCGCTTTAAGTAATGGTATGGATATTTTAAAAATAAAAGTGGCAGATGATATTAAACATGCCATAGAAGTCACAAAGTCCATTAGCTCACTCTTCCCAGATGCTACACTTATTATAGATGCCAATCAAGCTTGGAATGTTGAAGATTCTCTCAACTATATTGAGGCGATGAAAGATGTAAAAATAGAGCTTATAGAACAACCTGTAATCGCACAAGATATCCAAGGTTTAAAAGAGATCACACAAAAGTCACATATTGCTATTCTTGCAGATGAAGCTGTTTTTAGCCTCTTAGATGCTAAAAAAGTCATAGAATCAAAAAGCGCAGATATGATAAATATAAAACTCATGAAATGCGGTGGTTTAACAAAGGCCGTCGAGATTTTAGAATATGCACGAGAGATGAATGTAAAATGTATGCTTGGCTCGATGCTTGAAGGTCCTTATTCTATAAACGCGGCACTCCATTTGGCAATGGCTTATCCTGATGTAATCGCATATATAGATTTAGATAGTCCACTTCTTTATAAAGAGGTTTCCAATGAGCTTGACTTTAAATTTGATGGATCGGAGATACAATACATATGAAAAAAAGAACAAAAATATTAGCGACCATTGGACCAGCATCTGATTCTTTGGAAATGATTGAACAACTTATTCGAGCAGGTGTGAATGTTTTTCGTTTAAACTTTTCGCATGGCACACACGCTTACCATTATGAAGTCTTAGAGCGGATTCGTGAAGTTGAGAAAAAGACAGGACTTTTTGTTGGAGTACTTCAAGATATAAGTGGTCCAAAGATGAGAATAGGGGAACTGGGAGAGCCTTTTGAGCTTTTAGATGGAGATGAGATAGAGTTTGTTAAAGAAGAAGTCCTTGGGCAAAAAATAGCAGATAACAAATATAGAACATGTATAAATCATCCAAGTATTTTAGAGCAGTTAAAAGTAGGTGAAGATGTGTATCTGTATGATGGAATCATACGAACACAGGTGAGCGAAGTTAGTAAGAAGTCAGTAAAAGTTATAGTACAAAATGAAGGTTTATTAACATCCAAAAAAGGTGTAAACTTTCCAAATACTAAACTTGGAATCGATGTTATAACTCCAAAAGATAAAAAAGATATACTTTGGGGCATCAAAAATGATGTAGATTTTATGGCAATCTCTTTTGTTGGAGATGCGAGCGATATGCTAGATGCAAGAAAAATACTAGATGCCAACAATGGCAGAGTACAGCTTTTTGCAAAAATAGAAAAACTCGATGCTGTGCAAAACATAGATGCTATACTCAAAGTAAGCGATGGAATTATGGTAGCGCGTGGTGACTTAGGTATAGAAGTTCCATTTTATGAAGTTCCAGTCTATCAAAAGACACTCATAAAAAAAGCAAATGAAGCTTCAAAACCAGTTATAACAGCAACACAGATGCTCCTTTCTATGACAACAAGCCAAAGAGCAACGCGTGCAGAGATAAGCGATATTGCAAATGCAGTACTCGATGGAACAGATGCAGTGATGCTTTCTGAAGAAACAGCTATGGGACAAAACCCTGAACTTTCGGTTAAGACGATGATGCAGACTATTCAGGGTGCAGAAAAAGTGTATCCTTACAACAAGTTTTCTACTTTTAAAATAAACGATGCAACAGACAGCATCAACGAATCGGCTGTACGCTTGTGTAAAGACATAGACACATGGGGACTCATCGCATTAAGTGCATCTGGGGCTTCTGTGAAAAACTCTCTCGTTATCGTCCATGCAGAGATATTTATGCCGTAGTTCATGACAAAAAAGTAGCGAAATTTTTAACAATATGCTGGGGCGTAGTTCCCGCATTTTTAGTAAAAAAGATTCTTTAGGACAAATGATGTCAGAAGTAATCAAGCAAGGCTTAGAAAGAAAGATACTTCATCTGGATAAAAGCTACATACTCACAGCAGGAGACCCAGTAGGAATCCCTGGAAATACAAATATGATAAGAATTTTACGAGAAAGAGAAATGGAGTTTTTTAAATCACTAAAAAGTTAATCCCATAACTCTATATCACCATTCCCAATTGCTGCATCGGTATGAATAGCTTCTTCTAAAATCATTGCATCCATCAGGTCAAAAAGCTCATCAGATGCAGCCTCCATTTCTATAAAGTTGTTTTTAATTTCAGTAGCATGTATCATTGCTGTGTTATTTTTAACAAGTTCCATGCTTCGCTTCACTGCATCGTGCACTGCTTGATGTGGAACAGGAATTTTCTTATAACTTTGTGAATGCTCAAACTGTTGCATACCATCGCTATCGTACCATTTTCCAAAACGGCATGTGTGATGTGTGCTTACTTCTTTATATTCACATTTTTCAACATGGGTGAGTGCATCTGCTTTAAAGAGTATGTGATCTATTTTAGCAAGAACAATAAAGTTTTTGTTTTTCATAAGACGACTTGAGCTCAGCACTGACTCAGAAGTTGTACTGAACTGATTGAGTGAATCATAAAGGGTAGCTACACTTCCTGTAGATTGTTCGGCTATAGTATTTAACTCTTTTGAATTGTCTAGCATTCCATTTGCTTCTTGTTGAAGTGTAGATATGGAAATGCTAATCTCGTTGGTTGCTTTTTGTGTTCGCTCTGCAAGTTTTCTCACCTCATCAGCAACAACAGCAAATCCTCGTCCATGCTCACCCGCGCGAGCGGCTTCTATGGCAGCGTTGAGTGCAAGTAAGTTTGTTTGATCGGCAATATCTTTAATAAGGTCTATAACAGAAGTAATCTCAGCTGTTTTTGTAGTAACTCCATCGATGGACTCGTCATTTTGAGCAATGATTTGTGAGAGTTTTTCAAAGTTTTCATTCATAGTCTCAACTACAGAATGGTTTGAACGCGAGAGCGAAGCACTTTCTTGAGATTCTATTGCTAAAGATTCTAGTGTGTCATTGGTCTCACTAATCTGCTCTTGTATGCTCTGAAAGTTTACAATCATCCCCTTGCCTGTTTTAGACAACTCGTTGATAAACTTTTCAGAACTTCTTTTTTTGTGTTCTTCTTGCATAGCATCTATTGAACGATTTACTAGCTTGCCCGTTTTAATAAAAGCTGAATTTAAGCCTGTTGTATTGATTCTTCTAAAAAACTTGTTTCGGGCTGCGTATTCTATGGAAGTATTCACTTCACGAAGTGTAGCCTCGAGTTGGTCGAACAAATCATTTATATTCCATGCGAGGTATTCAAGCTCTCCTCCACCCTTTACATGGTGTTGTCTATTTTCAAAATTTCCATCGAGTGCAGCTGTTTTGATGATTTTTGAAGTTCGCTCAAGGCTTCTACGCGTTATATGAATCTGCCTATAGGCAAATACAGCGATTATAATATTAAGAATATTAAATATTAAAATAGTAAGATTAAATTCGAAAAATATAACAGATACAATAAGACCTACAATAATTACCCCAAGGTGAGCAAAGTTTGCATAATGCAGTTTAGAAAGAGAGGATAAATTCGTCATAGTCTACTCCTTTTTCTTTTAATAAATCTTGCATAATCTTATCGCTTGCAGCGAGTCCGCCAGACTTTTCAGCTTGAAGAAGATTCTCATAAAGAGGCTTAATAATTGCTAGGGCTTGAGGACTTGGTGAACGCCTTGAGGAATGGTATCCTACAACTTCTTCTTCCTCTTCATTGTCTGAAGCTTGCATTCGTCTTCCCCCACTAAAGCGTTTGATTTTATGTGAGGGTGTTACATTGGCAATAACCCAATAATAAGAGCCATCTGCACAAATATTTTTTACATAAGCATGAATCTCATCTCCGCGCTGTAAATATTCCCAAAGATATTTAAAAATTATCTTAGGCATGTCCGGATGGCGAATAATGCTATGAGGCGCACCAATAAGAACATCTTCATCTATTCCAACGATCTTCATAAAACCACGATTTGCATAAATGATTTTACCTTTTAAGTCTGTTTTTGTGACAAGTAAAACATTTGAATCAAATGTTTTTTCATTGTTAGTGGGTATTATTTTCATGTATAGATTATAGTGATTAAAAGTTAAAATTTAGCTTTTTGAAGCTGCCCTTAACCAAAAATAACCAAATAAGCCTGTAAATAAGGAAGCACTCAGTATTCCAATCTTTGCTTGAAAGACAAGTGTATCATTAGTTAAAAAAGCTAAATCTGCGACGAAGATACTCATAGTAAAACCGATACCACCTAGAAAGGCAACGCCAAAAACTTGAGACATTGTACTGTTGTGAGGAAGCTGAGCTATACCGAGTTTTATCGCGATATAAGCAGCACCCGTGATTCCAAGAACTTTTCCAAAGATAAGTCCAGCAATAACTCCTAGTGATACGGGAGATACAATGGTTTCTCCAATAGATGAGAAGTCTATGGAGATGCCAGCATTAGCAAGGGCGAAGAGTGGGATGACTATAAGTGCTACAGGAAGATGCAAGTCATGCTCAAGTTTTGCTGATGGTGAACTTACAGCATCAATTTTATCTTTAATGTTAAGAAGAATCGCTTTTTGGCTCTCGTGCATAGTATGGTCGGTTGCTATAGGATAATTATCATACTCATCAAGTAGATTTTTAGTGTGTGAAGTAAAATCAATAGGTGTAAATTTTGGTCGTGATGGAATTGCCATTGCTGCAATTACACCGGCTATGGTTGCGTGAACACCAGACTCTAGCATAAAAAACCACATGAAAACACCCATAATAAGGTAAGGTAAAATTGCGTGAATTCCAAAACGATTGAAGAGCAGCATTATTAAAAATGAAGCAGCTGATAGACCTAATGGGAACATATTAATAGTGTCTGTGTAAAATAGAGCAATGACTAAAACAGCGCCAAGGTCATCAACTATTGCTAGGGCAACTAAAAAAGTAACAAGAGAGGGTGAAACGCGTTTACCAAGTAAGACAAGAGCTGAAATAGCAAAGGCAATATCTGTAGCGATTGGAATACCCCAACCACTTGCACCTTCCCCTCCATAGTTAATAGCTGTATAAATAATAGCGGGTAGAACCATTCCTCCAATAGCAGCCAAAATAGGGAGCATAGCTCCTTTTATGCTTGAGAGTTCACCTACAAGAATCTCACGCTTAATTTCAAGTCCAATCATAAAGAAAAAGATTGCCATAAGTCCATCGTTTATCCAATAATGAAGGGTGTGCGAGAGTTTCCAGCTTCCTACATTAAAGTCAATGTATGTGTGAAAAAAATCAGCATAGCTTGGAGCAAGTGTAGAGTTTGCAAGAATCAAGGCAACAACAGTCATAAACATGAGGACTAAACCTGTTGTAGTTTGGGCATGTAAAAAGTTCTCAAAAGGCGTTGCAATTCTATCGAATGCTTTTTCCCATGGGGCATACAGTTTCATGAGTCACTCCGTTTTTATATAAATTATAGCAAAAAAATTGTAAAATCTATTTATGATAAAAAAACTTCTTGCAATCGTAACTCGGGTACAAACTTTAGAAAACCTAAATATAGTTAGTTTTGATATTGAAGGACAAACACTTAGGATGATGAGTTTAGATTTGAGCGATAATATAAAAATTGGATGCTCTGTTTGGCTTAATATTAAAGCTACTTCTGTTGCAATCGCTAAAAATTTTCAAGGTGAACTTAGTTACTCAAATCAGTTGCACTCAAGTATTGTTACTATAGAGAATGGAGCGCTACTCTCTAGTATAGTTCTGAGTATTGGCGAAGTAAACATTGAGTCGATTATTACCCTTGAATCATCACAAAGAATGAACTTAAAAGTTGGAGATGAGGTTCTCGCACTCATAAAAGCAAATGAGATTTCTATAAGTGAGATTTTTTAATGCTAGAAACTTTGCAAGCACTCGAGTTAAGCCCTTTTATACTCTCTTTTAAACTAGCAGGCTTAACAACAATAATTCTTTTTTTTACTAAGCTTGCCTTTAGCATGGTACCTTTCTCAAACGCGTTCAAAATATAAACCTCTTTAGAAGCTTTAACTGCTTTACCTATTGTTCTTCCTCCTTCTGTTTTGGGTTTTTATATTCTTGTTTCACTTTCTCAAAACTCTCCTTTAGGTGCTTTTTTTGAAGAGTATTTTGGTCTTGCCTTAGTTTTTAACTTTACAGGTTTAGTAGTTGCTAGTTGTTTTTACTCCTTACCTTTTATGGTGCAACCGCTTCAAGGTGGCTTTGAGAGTATAAATAAAAATATAATAGAAGCTTCATACATTGCAGGAAAAGGAAAAATTCAAACCATAATACGCGTGATACTGCCAAATATGAAGCCTGCGATACTCACAGCAATTATCATTACCTTTGCGCATACAGTAGGAGAATTTGGAGTTGTTCTTATGGTCGGTGGAAGTATTCCTGATGAAACAAAGGTAGCATCTGTTGCGATTTATGAGATGGTTGAGATTATGGACTATAAGGGTGCGCATATTTATAGTGCCTTGATGGTTCTTATAAGTTTTCTAGTTCTCGTGGGTGTATATTCGTTTAACCATCAGCAAAACAAGAAAATCGGCGGTATTGTATCGTGATAAAAATCAATATAAAAAAACAACTCCACGGCTCAAATGGTCACATGGATTTAGATCTATCTTTAGAGATTCAAAAAGGTGAGTTTCTTGCATTAAGTGGAAGTAGTGGGAGTGGAAAAACAACATTTTTGCGTGTTATTGCAGGTTTAGAAGATGCCAAGGGGAGCATAGAAGTAGATGGTGAAACTTGGCTAGGCGAAGATGACTTTTTAGCAGTACAAAAAAGAAAGATAGGCTTTGTATTTCAAGATTATGCACTTTTCCAAAACATGAGCGTTGAGCAAAATTTACTTTATGTTAAAAAAGATAAAAAATTATGCAAGCAACTTTTAGAGATGACAGATTTAACAGCACTTAGAAAAAGACTACCAAGTTCTTTGAGTGGTGGACAAAAACAAAGAGTTAGTTTATGCAGGGCGATGATGAATAAGCCTAGAATTTTACTTATGGATGAGCCACTCTCAGCACTTGACCCGTGTATGCGAAGAAAATTACAAGGTGAGATTTTAGACTTACATAAAGAGTTTGGGACAACGACTATTATGGTTTCACATGATCCGAGTGAGATGTATCGATTGGCTTCACGCCTTGTTGTTTTAGACCAAGGAAGTATTATAAATGACGGTGCGCCTAAAGATATTTTACTCAAAACAAATGGTTCTCACAAGTTTTCATTCGAGGGAGAACTTTTAGAAATCAGAAAAGTTGATGTTATTTTTATAGCTGTTATAAGTATTGGTCAGCAGATTGTTGAGGTGGTTCTAAGCAAAAATGAAAGAGAGAGTCTGAAAGTAGGTCAAAAAATAAGGGTAAGTACAAAGGCATTTTCGCCTATAATTAGCCAAAATAAATAAAAGGGGTACATCATGGAAATAATATTTGATGATATGACACTAGTACAAAAAATAAATGCGATTGATAAAATAATAGATGAGAAAATAAGAGAGTTTTTACAAGCAGATAATGGAGATTTAGACTTGATCGATATTCAAGAAAAAAATGGTCTGACTGATGTGTATATCTCTTATGTAGGAGCTTGTGGTTCATGCGAAAGCTCTGGTGGAACACTAAATTCAATGGTTAGAATTCTAAATGGACAACTCGAAACTGATAAGATAAGAGTTTACGCAGTATAAGGTATAATATATTTTTATAACAAGGACTAAGAATGAAAATAGCAAAAAATATTACAGAGCTTATTGGAAATACTCCTTTAGTGAGACTGAACACGCCATCAGAATTAAGTGGAGCAACTATTTTAGGTAAATGTGAATTTATGAATCCTACTTCATCTGTAAAAGATAGAATCGGTTTTAATATGATTCGTCGTGCAATGGAATCTGGACAAGTTACTAAAACGACAACGATTATAGAACCTACAAGTGGTAACACGGGAATCGCACTCGCGGCGAACTGTGCGGCACAAGGTTTAAAACTTATTTTAACTATGCCCGATTCTATGTCTATTGAAAGACGCAATTTACTTAAAGCTTTAGGTGCAGAACTTGTACTAACTCCAGCCGCTAACGGTATGAAAGGTGCGATTGCTAAGGCAGAAGAACTCAAAGCATTGACAAATGATTCTGTTATATTGCAACAGTTTGAAAACGCATCAAATTCTGAGATTCATATGCTTACAACAGCAAAAGAAATTTTAGAAGATACAGATAAGCAACTTGACGCATTTATAGCGGCAGTTGGTACGGGTGGAACGATTACTGGAACATCTAAAGTTCTTAAAGAAGAGATTCAAAACATTGCCATTTTCGCAGTAGAACCTGAGGCTTCAGCGATACTCTCAGGTGAACAAGCTTCTCCTCATAAGATTCAAGGAATCGGAGCTGGATTTATACCTGGTGTTTTAGATACTAAAGTTTACGGTGAAGTAATCAAAGTAAGTAACGAGGATGCTTTTGCAACTGCAAGAATGTTAGCAAAAAAAGAGGGCTTACTCGTTGGCATCTCAAGTGGTGCAAATGTATGGGCAGCTATGCAGGTAGCATCTCGACCTGAGTTTCAAGGTAAAACACTTCTAACTATACTTTGCGATACGGGTGAGCGTTACCTAAGCACAACACTCTATAGTGAAGACTAGTTTTTTAGAAACGATTAAAATTCTTGATGGTAGCGTATTTAATATACAGTACCATCAAAAAAGATATGAAAGTGTTTTAAGCTCTTTTGGCTTAAAAGATTTTGCACACCTCTTGACACTTATAAAAGCACCTCCAACTGGTTTATATAGATGCAGACTTGTTTATGACCTAGATGCTAACATTACAATCAGCTATTTTGCATACAAAAAAAGAAATATTAAATCTCTTAAAATAATTTATGATGATTCTATCGAGTACTCTAAGAAATATGAAGATAGGCAAGATATAAATAAGTTATTTGAAAAAAGAGAACAATCTGATGATATTTTAATCGTAAAAGACGGATACATTGCAGATACCTCCATAGCAAATATTGCTTTTTTTAATGGTGTAGCGTGGCTTACTCCAAAGAAGCCTCTTTTAAAAGGTACTTCCAGACAAAGACTTTTAGAAAATGAAGAAATCATAGAAGCAGATATTAAAGTTCAAGATTTAAAAAGCTTTTCAAAAGTAGCTTTACTCAATGCAATGATAGATTTTGATATAATTACAAATATAAATTATAAATACTAAGGACTTAGAGTGCTAGAAAGCGTAATAAACGATAAAGATTTTGCATCTTTAATGCAAAAAAATCTACAAAATATAATCATTCACTTTTTCTCAAAAGAGCAGAATTTTGGAATCCTTTGCAAGATAGAAGACATAGGCTTTTATCCAGTTCTCCCAGACGATATAAATGCTGAGTTTCGTCCACTCACACTATTTTTTTCTAGCAGGTTATACTTTTGAGACTGCACGAATAGAAAATGATTGTCTTATTTTTGAAGCAGGGTTTGGTGCGGATAACTTTGGTAGCTTAGTTACTGTACCACTTCTTAGCATTATGCAAGTTATAGTTGATGAAACACCGGTGATGATAAACTTAGCGACTTATGAGAAAAATATGGAAGTAACACAAGAACTAGATGAGGGAGGTCTTGAAAATTCAATGGCTTCTTTTTTAAATAACCCTGAAAATTCTAAGTTTTTAAAATAAAAAATGCTCTTTAACAGCTACGAGTTTATATTCGCATTTTTACCAATAACATTTTTCATATACTTCTATCTAAATCACAAAAGACTTACAGAAGCATCAAAAGGTTTTTTAGTATTTAGTAGTTTATTCTTTTATAGTTGGTGGAATATTGCTTATCTTCCAATTATACTTTCATCAATGCTCTTTAACTATGTTGTAGGCACAAGTCTAAATAAAGCCAATGGGGGGGGCACCGCCATTAAGTTAAGGAATTAACTAAAAAGTAACACAATGAAATTATCTCTTTAAAAAGTGGATTTTTCAGAGTATAAAAGCATATATTAAAATCCAAATAAACCCCTATTTATAGGGATTTAAAAGGGTTTTTTGAAGCACTATCTAGCTATAATATATCTATTATATTAAGGGTTGGTTATGTTAAAAAAAACTGCTGGATTTTCAGCGGTTTTGAGAAATAAAAAAAGAGAAGTGTTATTCCAAACTAAACATAAGATTGGAGTGAATTCATTCACAAGAGCAAGAAAGCTAGGATTTGATAAAATTATGACTATGATGATTAAAAAGAGTAATAAATCTTTACAAAACAGTATCAATGACACTCAATTAACATTGGGTGAAGATGTTACTATCACCAATAGTGCATATACTCAAGCAAGAGCTAAATTAAACTATACTGCTTTTAAAGAGTTTGCAGAGATAGCTCGTGATATGTTTTATGAAGATGGAGAGTATGAAACCTATAAAGGCTTTAGAATACTTGCAATAGATGGTTCTGTAACTACACTCCCTAATACAGCAGATGTAAAAAAGAGTTTAATCCAATGAAGGTTAAATGCCAAATAAAAGATTTTGCTAAAGATGTATCTCAAGGAAGAGTATCTTGTTTGTTTGATGTACTTAATAATATTGCAATTGATTCCTCTATCACCAATAAGAATAAAAGTGAAGATAATGACCTCATAGCTTATGATGAGAGAACTTTAGCTCTACAACACCTATGCGATTGTACATTAGATGATTTAACTATCATGGATAGAGGATATCCATCGTTTGAGCTATTTGCAGCAGTGCATAACAATACAAATATACTTTGTAGATTAAGAAGGAATATATTCTCAAAAGCAAAGTCCTTGTTTGATGCACATAGTGAGAGAAAAGATGTAATACTTGAGATTAATGCACCTAAGTATCTCAAAGAAGAATTACGAGAAAATAATATCCCTACAAAAATGAAAATCAGATTTGTACAAGTTATCTTAGATAACGGTACAGTAGAAGTATTAGCGACAAATGTACTGAGTAATGATAAACTAAAAACATCTGACTTTAAAGAACTCTATGCTCTAAGATGGGGAATAGAAACATATTTCGACCTTATTAAAAATAGACTCTCACTTGAAAACTTTACAGGTCAAACAGCCCTTGCAGTAAAGCAGGACTTCTTTGCAACTATATTTCTCACAAACTATGAGTCAATGATGACTTACGATATGAACGAAGAGTTAAAAGAGACAACTAAAGATAATAAGTATATTCAAAAGATAAATAAAGCTGTGTCATTCAATCTTATAAAGCATAAGGTATTTGATCTTTTATACCTTGATAACCCACTAGATGAGATGCTAGAGCAGATGGAAAAGCTATTTTTAACCAATACAATAGTTATACGACCTGATAGAAAATCAAAACCACGACTTGATAAAGATATACATAAATCCACGATTGCCACCAATTCGATAAATCACCTTAAAAGGAAAAAGAAAAATGTTGGGAATTAGTCAGATGGAAGAATCTCATAGGTTTTCAAAGAAAGCTCTCCTAAGCTTTGGTATAGTCTCAAACATAGCACTACTTGGTTATTTCAAGTATATGGATTTCTTCATAGAGAACATTAACTTATTAAGTGGTGCTGATATACCTTTACTTCATTTAGCTCTTCCCTTAGCAATATCATTTTTTACATTTCAACAAGTAGCTTATTTAGTAGATAGTTATAGAGGAGAAACTGCAGAGTATGACTTCTTAAACTATTCACTTTTCGTAACATTTTTTCCTCAACTTATAGCGGGTCCAATAGTCCACCATAGTGAGATGATGCCACAGTTCGCTAAAACAAAAACAAAGTCAAAAATTATAGAAATATAGCTATGGGACTTTTTGTATTCTCTATTGGATTATTCAAAAAGTTGTTATCGCTGATACTTTTGCAGTATGGGCTACACAAGGTTTTGATGTAGCTATAACACTTAATCTCTTTGAGGCTTGGGCTACATCATTATCTTATACTTTTCAGCTTTACTTTGATTTTAGTGGTTATACAGATATGGCTATTGGTATAGCACTACTTTTTAACATAAGATTACCTATTAACTTTAACAGTCCATATAAAGCTACAAACATACAAGACTTTTGGAGAAGGTGGCATATAACACTTTCAAGGTTTCTAAAAGATTATGTTTATATTCCTCTTGGTGGAAATAGAAAAGGAGAGTTTAGAACATATACTAATCTAATGGCTACTTTTATACTTGGTGGGATTTGGCACGGTGCTGGTTGGACTTTTATGTTTTGGGGATTTCTTCACGGTATAGCATTAGTTATAAACAGAGCTTGGAGTAAGTTAGGCTTCAAACTTTGGACTTGGTTAGCTTGGTTGATTACTTTTAACTTTGTGAATATTGCTTGGGTGTTTTTTAGAGCTAAGGAGTGGGATGATGCTGTTAAGGTTTTAGTAAGTATGTTTAGTTTGGATAATGTTGTATTTCCTAGCTTTTTAGTTTCTAAATTGTCCGTTCTCAGTAAGTATGGTGTTGAATTTGGTGGATTTACTACTAATTTATTAGCAGGAAAAGATTTGATTGTTTGGTTGTTGATAGGATTTATTTTAATACTTGTATTTAAGAATTCTATGGATAAATTAAAATTATTCAAACCAAGTGTTATTAATAGTTTTATTTTCATGATGGCATTTACAATTTCATTTTATAAACTTAGTGGCTATTCTGAGTTTTTATATTTTAGGTTTTAATGATGAAAAAAAAAATATAATATGGTTACGGTATTCAATCAGTTTAATAATTTTTATAATTTCTGTTGTAAGTGTTTTTAATTATAAAGTTGATAGTTTAGGTCTTTTTGGAAATTCAAATTATTTATTACAAGCTGCTAAAACTTTAACAAGTGGCAAAATGATAGCAGGATTAAAGAATAACGATGAAAGATTATTTCAAGAACTGATTGTAAAAAATTTACAAGTAAAAAATAATGTAATTGCTATTGGTTCATCAAGAACTATGCAATTGCGGAAAAGATTTTTTTTTAGAAAATAAAACAAACTTCTTCAATCATTCAGTGAGTGGAGCAAGTTTAGAAGATTACATTGCTATTGTTGGAGCATACGAACTAATACACGGATACCTTCCTTCAAGTGTTGTATTAGGAATTGACCCTTGGATATTTAATAAATATAGTGGTCAAAATAGATGGAAATCTTTGAGTAAATATTACAATTATGAAATTGAAAAAATAGATAATAAAAAACAAAACTCTACTGCAACTATTGTTAATACAGCTAAATGGAAGCAGTTGATTAATTATGACTATACAGTTTCAAATATTAAGTTTTTCAAAAATTTATTAAAAAATGATGGACAAGCTTTTTATGTTACGGATACTATTGACATAGATGACTCAATTAAAGAATCTGATGGCTCTATTCACTACCCCTATAAAACAAGATTTATAAAAGATGATGAAGTTAGAAAAAATGCTATTGCATATTCAAAAAAACCTGTGTATTCATTAGAAAGATTTAATAAATTAGAAAATGTTAAGTTATTTGAGAATTTTATTAAATATTTAGAATCAAGAAATACAAAAGTTATTTTCTTTTTACCTCCCTACAACCCTATTACATATGATTTGCTTACTAAACAATCAGAATATAAAATTATAAATAAAGTTGAGAGATATTTAAATAAATTGGCTAATGAGCATAATATCAGTATTAAGGGGTCTTACAATCCACATAATTATTCTTTTGAAAATAAAGATTTTTCTGATGGTATGCATGGTCACGGTAGTGTTGCTAAGAAGATATTTGAATAAAAAAACAAACCATCACTATAAATATAATAGTAATGATTAGCATCATTGAAGCAGTCCATCAGCACATATTAGGGCTGCTTTTCCATTAGAGTATAAAACCTTTTAGATATTTCAATCTCCTCAAAGAACCTCATCACTTAAACTTGAATAATTTGGTAAATCATCAAAGATAAACTCTTCAATTGTTTTTGCATATTCCGTTGGTTACTTTGAAAACTTTTTCTATATGCAACTTCCATACTTTTTAAGAGTCTTTTTTAGTGAAGCATATAATGCTCTTGCATCTTTTAAAAAATAAAAGTATAAGAGTTTTAGCTCTTATACTTTGTTTATTGAAAGTAGATAATTTACTACATTATCGATAAATGCATCATGTTTTCTTTCTTTTAAATAAGCAATATAAAATTTTCTCTCAATTTTATGGTCTTTAATTCTTGCTTCAAAAAGCTTTCCATCTTTTACTTCGTCTTTAATTACATGGCGTGACATTACAGATGCTACAGGTTTAAGAGCCTTGGGATCAGCATGCAATATAGTAGATTTAATCGCAGTTGGACTTGTTAAAACACCCATAACACAGAAGTTGTCACATGGAACATTCACTTCTTCAAATGCATCTGCTGTAAGAATTCTAGTATGTGAACTTTCTTCACGACAAATCCAGTCATAAGACATAAGGTCATCATGTTTAAGTTGTTTTGGAAGTTGTTGGTTTGAAAAGATAACAAGTTCGTCTTCTACCCATTCTCTGTAGATAATATTGTCTTTAAAGATTGGAGATTCTATTAAAGCAATATCGATTTTTTTATCTTCAAGTTGAGCAATAATATCACTTGAAAGTTCAACATTTAAAAAGACTTCATTGCTGATTTTCTTTTTAATATCTGCAATATATGAAGGAAGTATATAATTCCCAATGGTAAAAGAGGCACCCATAACAAAAGTAAACTCTTTGTTGATGATTTTTAAAAGCTCTTTTTCACTACTGCTTATTGTTTTATCAAGCTTTTGAGCGATTCTATAAAGGTCTTCACCCTCTTTTGTTAATAAGATTCCATTCTTTTTTCTCTCAACTATTTTTGTATCTAAATAGTCTTCTATAAATTTAATTTGTTGCGTTACTGCGGGCTGCGAGATACCTAACTTAGCTGATGCCTTAGAGAAACTTTTCTCTTTTATAACCATCAAAAAGGTCTGTAATTTAGCAAAATCTTTTAACATAATAATTCCTATAAGTATAAATAATAAGTGAAATTATAACTCAGAATTATAATTAAAGCAATAGTTTTGTGATAATTTATAGAATTTAGGTTATAATATACATAATTAACAACAATAGTTGAAAAAAGTGATTGATAATGAGCAAAATATTTGATAAACTAAATGAATCGCAGTCAAGTGCTGTAAGAAAGACAGAAGGTCCCGTTCTTATTTTAGCAGGAGCAGGCTCAGGTAAAACAACTACAATTATCTCTCGTCTGGCTTATTTAATAGAAGAAGTTGGCATCCCCGCTTCAAACACCTTGACCTTAACTTTTACAAACAAAGCAGCTAAAGAGATGCGTGAGCGTTCACTTGCTATGATAGAGAACCTTACTTATCCACCGCTTCTTTGTACTTTTCATAAGTTCGGGTTACTTTTTTTAAAGTTTAATATTCATTTATTAAAACGACAAAATAACTTTGTTGTCATCGATACAGATGATAAAAAAAGAATTATTAAAAAAATTAACTCCGAACTTCCTACTCCTCTAATAGCAAGCGAAATATCACGGTATAAAAATTCACTTATGACTCCCGATGAAGCCTACAAACAAGCAGAGTTATATAACTACCAACACATAGCAAAGGTATATGAGGAATATGAAAAATATTTAAATGAAAATAACCTTGTTGATTTTGATGACTTGATTGCTCTTACTTTTAAACTCTTAGATGAAAATTCTGACTTAGCAAAAGCAACATCGCAAAAGTATCAGTACATCATGATAGATGAGTACCAAGATACAAACGAATTACAATTACGACTTATTCAAAAGTTATGTACATCGCATAATAATATATGTGTAGTTGGAGATGATGACCAAAGTATCTACGGTTGGCGTGGTGCGCATATACGAAATATTATGGAGTTTGACCTAGATTTTAAAGGCTGTGAAGTTTTTAAACTTGAAGAAAATTACCGTTCTAAGAAACCTATTTTAAAAGTAGCCAATGCCCTCATTGAACATAACCGTTCGCGTTTAGGGAAGAAGCTTCTTCCTACCCGTGGAAATGGAGAAGATGTTGCTGTTCTTAATTCAAATGATGAGAATGAAGAATCAAGAAAGATTGCACAAAAAATAAATAAACTTTTAGCATCAGGAGTCTCAGCAAATGATATTGCGATTCTTTACCGAGTAAATGTTTTGTCCCGTTCTATTGAAGAGGGTCTTAACCGTGCAGGAATCTCCTACAAATTAGTCGGAGGACTTAGGTTTTATGATAGAGCAGAGATTAAAGATTTAATATCTTATATCCGTGTTATAACAAACTTTCATGATGATTTTTCTTTTAAAAGAATCGTGAACAAGCCTAAGCGTGGTTTAGGAAAAGCAAGTGTAGATAAAATAGAACTAGCCGCACTTTCAAATGAAGTTTCTATTTATGATTTTGTTAAACAGAGTTCCTTAGTAGAACTTGAAGTACTTGTAAGAAAAAAGAATGCAAAAACTTTAAAAGACTTTATAGAAAACTTAGAAGGAGTGTCTAAGGCAGTAAATGAGTCTACTTATGAATTTATAGATATTTTAGAAGAAACTTTTCACTTAAAAGACATCTATAAAGGTATGCAAGATGAGGCAGACAGAGTTTTAAATATGGATGAATTTTATGGACTTTTTCGTGACTTCATTAAAAAAAGTCCAGCATCTGGTTTAGATGAATTTTTAAACGAGTTAACGCTGCAAAGTGAACAAGATCAAGTTGAGGGCGAGAGCATTTATATGATGAGTATTCATGCATCTAAAGGTTTAGAGTTTGAACATATTTTCATTATAGGACTTGAAGAAGGCTTTTTACCTCTTGTTGGTGATGGAAGTGACTTAGAAGAAGAAAGACGCTTAGGTTATGTGTCTTTTACGAGAGCTAGAGAAACACTCACCCTTTCTCATGCAGGGAGTCGCTTTTATAAAGGACGAAGAAGTGACTTACAAAAAAGTAGATTTTTCAATGAAGCAGGACTTTGTGCTGGTTCACTTATAGTTGAGAAAAATACAGCTTTTAAAAAAGGTGACTTAGTCCGTCATAAAATCTTTGGAACAGGGCGTGTGACTGGAGTGAGTAAATCAGGGCGTGAGTTTAAACTCAGCATCAACTTTGCAGGTAATAAAAAAGATATACTTGCTTCTTTTATAGAAAGACTGTAAATGAACCGACTTTTTGTCGCTTATAAACCCTCTGGAATCAGTTCAAACTTCTTTCTTTCAAGTTTAAAAAGAAAGTACAAGAATAAAAAAGCAGGGTTTACAGGAACACTCGACCCTTTTGCAAAAGGTGTCCTCATTATAGGTATGGGTTCGCACACAAAACTTTTTCGCTTTTTAGATAAAACTCCAAAAACATATAAAGCAACATTATGGTTAGGCGCTAACTCGGATTCACTCGATACAGAGTTGATTACGGAAGTAGATATTTTAGATGCCTTTGAAAATGCTAAGGTTGCAGATGCTGTGGAATCCCTGCAAGGTGATTTAGAATACGAACCACCTATTTTTAGTGCAAAACGCATTGATGGAAAAAGAGCGTATGATTTGGCTAGAGCTGGTAAAGAATTTACACTTAACAAAATTAACTCAAAAATTCACGATATCAAATTGATACATTATATACATCCTTTTGTTACTTTCCAAGCGACGGTATCAGAGGGAACATACATCCGTTCTTTAGGTAAAATAATTGCAAATAGACTTGGAGTAAAGCACGGAAGTTTAAGTGCTTTAGAGCGTCTCAATGAAGGAAAATTTACCTATGAAAATGAAAAACTTCTTGATATTAAAAAATCTTTGAATATTCCTCGAAATTTCTACACAGGAGATCAAGAAAACATCCATTATGGAAGAGTTCTTGCTTTAAAAGATTTAGAATTTAAAGAAAATGGGTATTATTACTTAGATAATGGTGATAATATTTCGATTATAAATATAATAGATACTCAAGTCACATATGAATTAGGCAGGATATACACATGTTAGTACTCGCAAGAAAGTTAGATGAATCCATAGTTATTGGCGATGATATAACAATCAAAGTTATATCTATAGAAAAAGGTGTTGTTAAGTTTGGTATAGATGCACCAAAGTCAGTAAGCATTATGAGAAATGAACTTTTAGAAGATGTAAAAGAACATAATATCGCAGCATCAAAAGATGTAAGTAATGACACTTTAAATGAGTTAAGTAAACTCATAGGAAAATAGAAAAAGACTATGAAAGTTTATAAAGCTTACGCGAAAGTAAATATTTTTTTAAAAATTACAGGAATGCGCGGTGATTACCATGAGATTATTTCAAGGTTTATGCGTGTTTCTTCACTTTGGGATGAACTCTCTTTTGTAAGCAAAGAAAAACTTGGAGAAAAATCAGAAAGCTTTTGTATCCGCGGTGATTTTTCCTGCGAGACAGAGCAAAATACTATATATAAAGCCTACTTTGCCCTAAAAAAAGCCACAGAATCAGAAGCCTTAGAGCAGTTAATGCGTACGCATGGTCTAGATGTTAAAAAAAATATTCCTGCCTTTGCTGGACTTGGTGGAGGAAGTAGTGACGCAGCATGCTATCTTAAAATGTGTAATGAAGTCTTACATCTAGGACTCAGCTTAAATGAACTAGCGAGCATTGGTCTAGAAGTGGGAGCGGATGTTCCTTTTTTTATTTATGGATACGACAGTGCGAATGTAAGTGGAATCGGTGAAAAAGTAGAGGCGTTTAAAGAAGAGATACTAGACTTTGAAGTCTTTACTCCTGATGTAAAAATCTCCACACCAAAGGTATATCAAACCTACAGATCAGACTTTTACAATCCAATAGATGGCTTCAAAAGAGAAGAATTAAAAAAGATGCCTTCAAAAGAAGTTCTAAAAACAATGGACATAAAACAAGCAAACGACCTTTTTGAACCAGCATTACAAGAATACAAAGAATTAAAAGAACATTTCAGAGCAGGATTTCACTTTAGCGGAAGTGGGAGTAGCTTTTTTAGGTATTTAAATGAAGACTAATCAAGATTTTAACGATTGGAATGAGATTAAAAAACTTACAGATTCTGATGAGATAGTAAGAAACTTTAAAGAAAGAGAAATCTTTTATTTAAAAATGGGGAAAAATATAGGATTTGAACAAAATGGTAAAGGTAAGAACTTTGTAAGACCCGTTATAATACTAAAGAAATTTAATCGAAATATGTTTTTTGGAGTTCCTTTATCTACTCAAGAAAAAGAGGGTAACTTTTATTTTAGTTTTGAATTTACAAAAAATGAGAAAATATATAGAAATATTGCTCTATTATCACAAATGAAACTTTATAGTAGCAACAGACTTTTAAATAAGATAGGTATGATTTCTAAAAGTGATTTTATAGAGATAAAACAAAAATTGAAGAGTTTAATTGATTAACCCTACTCAAAAGAGTAGGTGGTCCCGAAGGAATATAGAAGTGTATTATAGCATAAAAGAAAAAAGAATAAATAATGGGTGAAACATTATCAAAAAATAAAAAAGCTTATCATGACTTTTTTATAGAAGAAAAGTTTGAAGCTGGTATGGTTTTAGCAGGGAGTGAGGTCAAAGGTCTTCGTGCGAAGAGAGTGAACTTAAAAGATAGTTTCATTCGTTTTGTAGGGACTGAAGCCTTTCTTTTTAACGCGCATATAGGAAGACTAGAAACTACCCATCGTTTTTATGGACATGAAGAAAGAGGAAGCAGAAAGTTACTCCTACATAAGAAGCAGTTAGAAAAAATGTTAAAAGCTGTGAACCGTGATGGGTATACTATAGTGCCTTTACAAATTTACTTTAATGATAGAAATTTGGTAAAGATTCAAATAGCAATAGCTAAGGGTAAACAGCTCCATGACAAACGAAATGATTTGAAAGAAAAAGACCAAAAACGGGATATGGCTCGAGCTATGAAGGATTATTGATGAGATGTTTTATTTTACTTTTCTTTGTTACTTCTACGCTTTTTTCATTTAACTTTGAGATTACAGATGCAAGTATTTCCAATGGAAGAACATCTTTGATCAAGTTTAAAAAAGAAAAAAATATTGTGTATGAGAAAATTACCTTAGAAAAGAGAACTTATAGAGTATATAAAAATCCCTTAGATGCTAGTGAAGTATATGCTTTGATTCCTATTTCTTATTATGCTAAACCAAAAAATATTATGGCTACAATCCATTATAAAGAAGGCTCAAAGAAGCTAAGTAAATCTCTTTGGCTCAAAGTAGAGGATGGAAAGTATAAAAAAGAAGAAATCCATGTTAGTAAGTCAAAGGTAAATCCCAAGGGTAAAAAAGTAAATAAACGAATTAACAAAGAATACCACGAGGCTATGAATATTTACGCTACTTCTACAAAACAAAACTACCTACATTCTAAGTTTATTTTACCGATGGATAGTTTTATAACAAGTGATTTTGGAAAGGCGAGGGTGTATAACGACACCCTTAAAGGTTACCATAGCGGAACAGACTTTCGTGCAAAAGTAGGTACTCCAATCATAGCGAGTAATGATGGCGTAGTCGTTTTGTCTAAAGATAGATTTTACTCGGGTGGAACGGTGATTTTAGACCATGGACAAGGAATTTATACCTGTTACTACCATATGAGTAAGCTAGATGCCAAGCTAGGAAGTAAAATAAAAAAAGGCGAAGTAATAGGCTTGTCTGGACAAAGTGGCAGAGTGACAGGCCCACATTTACACTTTTCTGTTAGAGTAGATGGTGTACAAGTAGATCCATTGCAATTTGTTACACTAATGAATACGAACTTATTAAATAAAGAGGAAATACAATGACAATCTTTCAACTTCTTATGCTTGGAGCATCCGCTTATTTTGCATTTAAAATTTATGAACATATCCAAACACTTCAAGAACCTGAAGAAACACAAAACAATACTGTAGAACCAGCAAGAGAAGAAGAAAAAAGTGCAGATGCATTTTCTCCTTTTTCTTCTGATGAACTTATAGAAAAAGCAGATGCATCTTTTGAAGAACAAGATTATCCAAAAGCTTTAGCCTTACTCTATGAAGCAAATGAAAAAGATGCGAACAATGAAGAGATACTTTTTAAAGTCGCCTATATACTCCAAAAAAGTGGAAATAACGAAGAAGCGATGAAGTATTATAAAGATGCACTCTCTCTGGATAAAAAGAATGAAGCTATACATAATGCTATGGCATCTTTATATAGAGCTAACGGTGAATACACTTCTGCTAAAATCCATTTTAAAGCATCACTTGATATAGACGATGAAAATCCGATTACTTATTATAATTACGGAAATTTACTTGTTGAGATACAAAGTAATGAAGAAGCAATGCAAATGTATGAAAAAGCAATAGAAATAAATCCAGATTTTCTTGAAGCGAAAGAGGAATTGGAGAAATTAAGGTAATGCAATTATCTGAAATTTATGCACTTTTAAATGACTTGTCTCCCTTTGATTTACAAGAATCATGGGATAACTCAGGTTTACTTATGGGCCTTGGATCCCAAAAGATAAGCAAAATTGCACTTAGTATAGATATCGATGAAGAGCTTATAGATTCTTTAGACAAGAACACGCTTTTAATTACACACCATCCTATTATATTTAGTGGATTAAAGCAGTTAGAGTTTACTAGTTACCCATCAAATTTAATCCGTAAAATGATACAAAAAAATATATCTAACATTGCAATGCATACAAATTTTGATAAAACGCACTTAAATGATTATGTGGTTCAAGAGGTTCTTGGTGAGAAAATTGTAAAAAAAGATGGATTTATTTCATATATAGAAATAAGTGAGAGTTTTGATGATTTTTATAAGAAAATATCCAATGCTTTTGGGCTAGAGTATACAAAATATGTGCAGTGCCACCAAGAGCTTAAAAAAGTCGCTGTAGTCACAGGTTCTGGATGTTCACTTCTTAAAGAAATTGATGCAGATTGCTTTTTAACTGGAGACATAAAATACCACGATGCCATGGAAGCAAAAAGCATAGGTTTATCACTTATAGACATAGGACATTTCGAAAGTGAGCACTTTTTTGCACAAATTTTGCTTAAACATTTGAAATTTTTAGGTTTAGAAGTTATAATTGCGTCATCAAAAAACCCATTTACATATAAAACCCAAAGGGAGTCCAATGAATAAGCACCTTAAACAGCTAATAGACCTTTCAAAAATAGATAAAGAAATCGATGCGTTTGAACCTCAAATCGAAGAAGCTAACTATAATTATGAAGCAGCTTTAGCAAAAACTAAAAGTATTGAATCAGATATTGAAAATTTAAGTAATGAAATTAAAGATGAAGAACTTAAAAAAGCTAAAAATGAATTACATTTAGCTGAACTATCTCAAAAACTTGAAGATAACTCGAAAAAAAGTGGTGACATTAAAACTGAACGAGAGATGAAATCACTTCAACTTGAAGAAGAAATAGCAAAAGAGCAGGTTACTTTTGCAAATGAAGAAATTGCACGATTAGAAAAAATAATTGAAGCAAAAAAAGAACAAGTAGATGCTGCAAAAGTTTCTTTTACAGAACTCCAAGCAAACTTAGAGTCAGTAAAAGCTGAAGTTGATAAAAAACTATCAGTTATAAACAATGACAGACAAAGTGTATTTGTTAAAAAAGAAAAACTTCTTAGTAATGTAAATCAAAAAGGTTTAACATTCTATCAAAAGATTCGTAGATGGGCAAAAAATTCAACTGTTGTTGTAGTTGAAGATCAAGCTTGTATGGGTTGTCACATGGTTATTAGCGATAAAATTTATGCTGATGTAATCAAAGCAGAAGATATTATAACATGTCCACATTGTGGTCGTATTCTTCATGTGGAAGCATCACAAGAATAAGTAAATGCCTTTTAGCATTTTCTACTACACTTTAAGTGTTTTGCTTTATTTACTAGCATTACCACTTCTTGTGTATCTTTCATTTAAGAAAAAATACAAAGAATCTATCCCCTCACGCTTTTTTCTTTTTAAGAATCCAAAATTTTCGTATGAAAATGGAATCTGGTTTCATGTTTGCTCATTTGGTGAGGCAAAAGCATTAGCACCGATTTTAAATGATTTAAAAGACAAAGATGTTAAAATCACAACAGTAACTCAGACAGGACAAAATCAAGTTAAAAAGTATGCAGTTGAGACTCGCTATTTACCTTATGAAATGTTTTTACCATTTTGGACTAAAAAGCAAAAAGTTCTTGTTGTTTTAGAAGCAGAGTTTTGGTATATGTTATTTGCTACTATGTTTAGCAAAGGTACTCGAATTATTTTACTTAATGCTCGAATATCAGAAAAAAGTGCGAAGAAATATTTACAAATGGCTTGGTTTTATAAGCGTATACTCAATAAAGTGGAAATCATCTACGCACAAAGTGAAGCGGATAAAAATCGTTTTTTAGCATTGGGTGCGACAAACATAGAAGTAATTGGAAATATTAAATTAGCGGGTGAGATTAAACAAACTAAGGAATACGAAAAACCAAAGTGTGAAGTTATTGTAGCTGGAAGTACACATGAAGGTGAAGAGAAAGCTATTTTGGAAGCATTTGCCTTGTATAAAAGAAATGCAAAGCTGATAATTGTACCAAGGCATCCGGAGCGATTTGATGATGTATATGCTTTGATGCATGCGTATGCAAAAGAGAATGATTTAAGTGTTTCTCGTATTTCAAAGACCAGTAGTTTTGAAGCTGACTTGATCTTAGTAGATGCTATGGGTGAGTTAAATAATATGTATGCGATAAGTGATATAGCCATAGTAGGTGGAGCATTTATAGAGGGAATAGGTGGACACAATCCACTTGAACCTGCACACTTTGGATGTAAGATAATTACAGGTAAATATTTTCACGACCAAAAAGAACTCTATAAATATGTACATCATGTTCAGTATGTTGAATCAGATGAGATTCTTGGAGCACTCACAGAGTCAAAAGAACTTCCTCCATCAATGGTAGAAGAAACAATAAATTTACAAACAGTAATAAACAAAATTAAGCAAGGATAAAATCTGTCTCGATAGAGACTAGCTTTAGTGACCCTAGCGGTCTAAGCGTAGCGAAGGGAATTACACTTCCCTTCGCGTTCTAAAGAAGATGGAGGTTTCCTTCATTTATGAAATAAATTAAGGATAATAGTTATGGCAACAGAAAAAGCATATAAAATTTTAGCAACACAAGAGGGAATCTCGAATTCTGCAGCGAAATCGATGATAGACAGAGGTCTAGCCTATGTTGGAAATAAAAAAGTAATGATAGCCCGAGGGGAGATTGATGAGAAAACTATTTTTCGTGTTATAATAATTGAAAAAGCAAAAACTATTTTTGAAAATGATGATTTAATTGTTGTTGATAAACCAGCATATGTAAATTCTGATGAAATAGAGCGACAGTTTAAACCAGCTGTTTTGCTTCACCGTTTAGACCGTGAAACGAGCGGTGTACTCATGTTAGTAAAAGACCAAGAATTCCGTGAAAAAGCGATAAAAGAATTTCAAAAAGACAATGTTTATAAAGAGTACATTGCTTGGGTTGAGGGAATTATCTCAGAGCCAGTAGAAGTTGATAAGCCAATTCTAACGCAGAAAAAAAATAATAAGGCTTACTCGAATGTTTCAGGAAAAGGAAAACCTGCAAGAAGCGAATTTTTTCCAGATATTGTGAGTGCAAATAAAACAAAGATTAAATGTGTTATACATCATGGACGGACACATCAAATTCGAACGCATCTGCGTTATATAGACCATCCAATAATTGGTGATGAACAATACGGTGGACGACGCTCAAAACGGGTTATGCTTCATGCGCACAAAGTACGACTTCTTGGTATGGAATTTGTTTCCAAAGAACCAAAAATATTTACAGACTTTCAATAAAATAAAACTAGGATAAAAAATGTTTGATACTTTAACAGATTCGTTTACAAATGCCATAAAAAAGATTCGTTTTCATGACGATGAAAAAGCCCTTACTAAAGCACTGACTGAACTGAAGAAAAACCTTTTAAAAGCAGATGTAAATCATAAAGTAGTAAAAAATTTAATCACCAAAGTAGAACTTAAAACTAAGGAAAAAGGAATTGGAAAAGACCAATTCCTCGAAGCTATGCGAACAGCTCTTTATGAGCTACTAGAAATTGGAGGAAGTAAAGGTTTTACTTTCTCGCCAAATCCTCCAACTGTAATTCTTATGACAGGACTTCAAGGTTCTGGTAAAACAACTACAACAGGTAAGTTAGCAGTTTATTTAAAAAACAAACAAAAAAAAGTACTTATTGTTGCAGCCGATTTACAGCGTTTAGCAGCAGTAGAACAACTTCGCCAAATTACTACGCAGATAGAGGTAGAACTTTTCCAAGAGACAGATGCTACAAACCCTGTAGAAGTTGTCAAGGCTGCTATAAAGTATGCAAACTCTAAACTTTATGATGTAGTTCTTATCGATACAGCTGGTCGTTTAGCTATCGATGATGCGCTAATGGGTGAACTCGCAGAAGTTAAAAAAGTAGCAAATCCCCATGAAATCTATTATGTAGCGGATTCTCTTACGGGTCAAGATGCTATTCGCACTGCAAGTTCATTTAAAGAGCAGATTGGAATTGATGGTGTTATTCTTTCAAAGTATGATGGTGATTCTAAGGGTGGTGTAGCTCTTGGTTTATCGTCTCAAGTGCAAGTTCCTCTTCGTTTCATCGGTAACGGCGAAAAGATGGAAGATTTGGAAGTTTTCATTCCTGAGCGTATTGTAAACCGTCTTATGGGATTTGGAGACATTGAAGGTCTTGCTGAGAAAACTGCATCTGTAATTGATGAAGCAAGTGCAAAAAGATTAACAAAGAAAATTCAAAAAGGTAAGTTTAACTATAATGACTTTTTAGAACAAATGGAGTCCATGAAAAAAATGGGTTCTATGAGTTCTATTATGGGAATGATGCCAGGTATGGGAAATATGTCAAAGGCTATAAAAGACTTTGACTTTGAAAACTCTGGTGAGCTTAAAAACATTAAGGCAATGGTTTCTTCTATGACAAAAAAAAGAAAGAGAAAACCCAGACCTTTTAAACAACTCCCGTAAAATGAGAATAGCATCTGGTTGTGGTCTTACGCAAGTAGAAATCAACCGCATGATAAAACAATTTAAAAATGCCGGGAAAATGGCAAAAAAATTCTCAGGTAAAAATGGGATGAAGCAAATGCAGCAAATGATGAGTGGGATGGGCGGAGTAGGATCTTTACCAAGATAAGAAATATATACTATATTAAATCACTATTTACTCACTATTCTTTGTTGTAATACTTACATAATTTAAAAATAAAAAGGAATAACATGACAAAAACAACATCTCTCATCGCGAGTGTACTTCTCTTTTCGGCACTTAGTTTATCGGCAAAGCAAGGTAATATGGATAAGGCTAGTGAGCATTTAAAACAAGCACAAGCCTACTTAGAAAAAGCAAGTCATAACAAAGCTGGCTTTAGAGTCAAAGCTATTAACAGTGTAAAGCGTGCCTTACAACAGATAGAAAAAGGTAAAAAAGCAGCGGACAAATCAAATAAAAAGAAGACAAATAAAGAAAACAAGAAAGAGAATAAGAAAAAAACAATAGCCTTTACATTTAAGAAATAAGTGGTTATACTTCCGCTATCGTAATAACTTCTGAAATAATCCCTCTGTGATTAGAAGGTATCTTATAAACCAAGATATACTACGCCAATTGGCGGTAAGAGGCACAATAAATATAATTTATTCTGCAAAATAATACCCCACAAAATTTAATATAGATGAAAATCTAACAAGGAAACAACATGACAGTAATTAGACTTACTCGTATGGGTAGAAAAAAACAACCATTTTATAGAATCGCGGTAACAGATAGCCGTAAACGAAGAGATGGTGGTTGGATTGAGCTTATTGGTCACTATAATCCAATGGTAGCTGAGAAAACTTTAGTTGTTGACAACGAAAGACTTGACTATTGGATTAGTACAGGTGCTCAAATGAGTAACCGTGTTAAAAAGATAACTGGTCGTTAGTCATGATTTCTGATTTCGTTGCACAGTTTGCAAAACTTATAGCTTCAAACCCTGAAGATATTCGAGTGGAAGTAAAAGAAGGCGATGAAGTAACAGAAATTGTTCTTTTTGCTAATCAATCCGATATCGGTAAACTGATTGGTAAAGAAGGTAAGATGATTGGTGCTATAAAAACTGTCATCTCTGGCTGTAAAGCTAAAGATGGTGTAAGTTACCGTATCAATGTCGAAGCCGTTTAAAGAACAACTTTTACATATCGCTACTATCGGCAAAACTGTCGGTATTCATGGCGATATGAAATTCCACGATAAATCAGACTTCCCTGAACAATTTTTTAATGGATCAACTTTTTTTACAAATCTTAAGAAAGAGATAACCTTAGTTGATGTAGACCTAAATAGAGGTCTTATTCGGATAGAGGGTATTAATAGTATTGAAGATGCTAAACGATTTACAAATGTAAAATTATTTACAACTCGAGATGAAACGAGAAAAAATTGTCACCTAGAAGAGGGTGAATTTTTTTGGTTTGATATTGATGATTGTGAAGTTTATGAAAATGATATACATTTAGGTACGGTTCATGAAATTGAGCGAATCGCTATAACGGACTATCTTGCAATGATTACGGATGAAAAACTTGTTCAAGCGGGACATCCAAAAAAGTTTTTGATTCCTTTCATCAAACCTTTTCGTGTAAGTGTAAATATAAAAAAGAAAATTATCATCGTTGAGGGTGGTATGGATATTCTAGAAGCTTCATAGATGAAATTCACCTTTGTAACACTTTTTTCAAACCTTGTAGAAGGTTACTTTCAAGACTCTATTCTTAAACGTGCAATTGAAAAAGATTTAATCCAGATTGATTACATAAATCCTCGCGACTACTCAGAAAATAAACATTTTAAAGTCGATGATACAGCTGTAGGTGGTGGAGCAGGGATGGTTATGAATCCTCAACCTTTATTTGATTCATTGGATGAATTGAAAAAGCAAGACTCTTACGCGCATATAATATTTGTAACCCCAGTTGCAAAACAGTTTAAACAGCGTGATGCAAAACGATTAGCAAAGAAATCGCATGTAGTTTTTGTAAGTGGTAGATATGAAGGGATAGATGAGCGAGTGATAGAAGAGTTCGCTGATGAAGTATTCTCTATTGGTGATTATATACTAACAGGAGGAGAGTTAGCCTCTCTAGTCCTATGTGACGCAATAAGCAGAAATATATATGGAGTGCTAGGTAATAGTGATTCCTTAAGTATAGAGAGTTTTGAAAATGCTCTTTTGGAAGCTCCATCTTTCTCCAAACCAAAAGAATATAAAAATATAGCAGTACCTAAAGAATATCTAAAGGGTAATCATAGTAAAATTCGCACACTAAAAATAGCCCTGTCCGAATGTAAGACTAAGTTTTTCAGGCCAGAGCAGCTTTTAAAGCATAAAACAACAGAGCATTAAAGGAAACCTTATGAGAAATAAGTACATAGAAAATTTTGAAAAAACACAAGTAGCAGAGAAAACTATTCCAGCATTTCGTGCTGGTGATACTGTAAATTTAGCAGTAACAATTAAAGAAGGCGAGAAAACTCGTGTTCAGAGTTATGAAGGTGTTTGTATAGCTAGACGTGGTCAAGGTACTGGTGAGACTATCACTGTGCGTAAAATCGGTGCTAACGGTATTGGTATTGAAAGAATATTCCCAATCTATTCTGATTCAGTTCAAGAAATCAAAGTAATCCGCCGTGGTCGTGTTCGTCGTGCTAAATTGTTTTACCTTCGTGATCTTGCAGGTAAAAAGCTCGTATTAAAGAACTTAGAAGAAAATAATCTTCTAGGTCTCTTTCTCCACCCTTCTTTAAAACTCATTCTATAATTAACATCAAATTACACTTTTTAACTCTAACTTAAATACTAAAGATAACACCGAGTTAAACATCAAAAATATTTCAATTCGCAAAAACACTAGGTAAATCCGATGAAAAATAAAACGAAACTTAATCTTATAAGAAGACTTGGATAGAAACTTGCTTAGACTCCTAAAACAAGGAGTCTATCATCAAACTTACGAAAACAACAGACCTAATCAATGCACTTAAAAAGATTCCAGATTATCGAGTAGATATAGGAAAGATAGAGTACCCACTCCATGAAGTACTATTTATGACACTTTTTGCACTTCTAAAAGGTAATGCAACTTTTAAAGATATATTTGCATGGATGATATTCAATAAAGATAACGAAATATTAAAGACAATCTTTGAAAAAGAAAAAGTAAGTATACCTTCTCGTACTACATTACATACACTCCTTATAAATACTGACAACAACGCACTTGAATCTGTTTTTAGAGAATACTTTTTTGATTATGTCTTGCAAAAAAGTATTGCGATAGATGGTAAATGGCTCAATGGTAGCGATGTTAATGGACAATATATTCAAGAGTCCCATAAAGCGATGCTCAATATATTAGATAAAGATATCAAGATTGTTTTTGCACATAAATTTTTAGATAAACATAAAAAGAGTGAAATAAAAGCACTTCAGGAGGTATTGGAAGATGATAGTCTTTTTTACTGGAGATGGACAAATCTTCTCGTTTGATGCACTCTTAACTCAATCAAGTATTTTAAACACGATTAATGCTCAAGGGAATAAATACATAGCTAAACTCAAAGGTAATCAGAAAAATCTAAAACAAAAAGCTATTGAAACACTTGAGGCATTTGAGAGTGCAACTGATGTTTATGATAATGAGGAAGAATATCTTAATGAGAATAATAAAAGAGTTAGTCGAACGGTAGAGATATATCAAAATAAGAGCTGTAATCATGTGATGCACCATGAGGTATTCAATAATATTCAATCGTTAATAAAAGTGACTAAAAAATTAATAGACCCTACAACAGGGGAATCTACACAGACAATACAATACTCAATGGCAAACTTTAAAACAAGTGCTCAAGATTTTCATGAAAAGATATTGCAACATTGGCGTGTTGAAACATATGCGGTGAACGAAGTGAGGAAATACTCTTGGGGTACACTATCATCTGGACATGTTGACTGAAGAAGATAAGCATATAGCCTACAAAGAGCCTTTTTCAATAGCTATTCTTAGAAGCTTTACTATCAATCTTTATCAAATATTTTTAAATGCCAATAAAGATAAAAAAGTTCTACCAACAGGAAAAACTACAATGGCTGAAATCAAAAGAAATTGCCTTTATCGAGATGATTTTACTGCTGGTTTGTTTGAGCAAGAAACTCTCACTTAAGGTTTATTTTATATTTCATCGGATTTACCTACAAAAACACCCGCCCCTCAAACATTAAGCTACATCTAAGCAACTACACCC
>JAUZSC010000019.1 GCA_030949825.1 Sulfurimonas sp. | reverse complement strand
ATTTAAAAATATTCTAACACTTGCCAGTATCCTTGTGTTTTCTCACACAGCATCTGCTGAGGGTTTTACACTTAAAAGCGATGCAATGATAGGACAAATCTCTTCTTCTCAAGTTTTTAATGGCTTTGGTTGTAGTGGAAAAAATATTTCACCCGACCTTAGTTGGGAAAATGCCCCAAAGAATACAAAAAGCTTTGCAGTAACAATCTACGATCCAGATGCACCAACGGGAAGTGGGTGGTGGCATTGGCTTGTGTTTAACATTCCAAAAGACACAAAACAAATCTCTGTAAATTCTAGTGCATTAAAAGTATTACCAGTGGGAAGTATAGAGAGTAAAACAGACTTTGGAAGCAGTGAATTTGGAGGAGCTTGTCCACCAAAAGGAGACAAGGCACATAGATATATTACAACGATTCATGCACTTGATGTTGCAAAATTAGATTTGGGGAAAAATGCCAACCCAGCCTTAGTAGGTTATATGATTAATGCGCATACAATTCTTAAAAGTTCTGTAGTGGCTTACCACAAACGCTAGCAATATTGAAGTTATAAAAACTTCAATATCTCTTTTTCTATATCTTCTTTTTCTATAACCCAATCATGAACTATTTTTTTATCAAACAGTCCTTTAATTATTGCTGGAATTTCTACATTTGCTTCTTTTGCAATTGATTCTAAGGCTACACTATCTTTAGCATCTACTTCTCCAGTTAAGGCATCTGCAATCACTGGTGAGAATTTTGTCCATTCAGCGGTTGAGTAAATTATACTTTTTATAGCAGGATTACATTTTGTTTCATAGGTTTTAAAACATGTTGCAGTATGAGGATCCATTAAATAGCCATCTTCAAAAGCTGCTTTAATATATGCCTTGCCCTCATCATCACTACAATAATCAGCTATAAAAACCTCTTGAAGCTTCACTAGTTCATAAGAACTAAGCGTATAGATATTCTTAGAGTCAAGGTCTTGCATAAGCTCTCGCGTTCTGTCTGCTCCATAAAGTGCATAAAGAATTCTCTCAACATTAGATGATTTTAAAATATCCATAGCTGGTGATGTAGTCAGCTTTAAATCACCCTCTCTAATATCATAAATACCGGTTTGAATAAGACGCGTTAAAATATTATTTTGGTTTGATGATATAACTAATTTTTCAACAGGAAGTCCCATATTCTGTGCATAAAATCCACCAAGAACATTTCCAAAATTTCCACTTGGAACATTTAAGTATACTTTTTCACCCATAGAGATTCCATCTTGACGAACTAACTCTAAATAGTTATGAATATGATACACAATCTGAAAAATTATTCTTCCAAAATTCACAGAGTTCGCTGCAGATAAAGAGATATTTTTATCTTTTAAAGCATTTTTAAAACTCTCACTTGCTAAAAGATTTTTTAAAGCAGCTTGCGCATCATCAAAATTACCTTTAATCCCTATGACTTTAAGGTTCTTTGCGTCTTCTGTAACCATTTGAAGTCTTTGAACATCGGATGTTCCTTTTGCTGGATACATACAAACAACTTGAATATTTTTCTGATTTTTAAAAGTTTCTAAGGCGGCTGGACCAGTGTCTCCACTTGTAGCTGCAAGTATAAGATAGTTCTCTTCTCTTTTTTGTGCAACTGAAGATAAAACCTTACCAAAAGGTTGAAGTGCCATATCTTTAAAAGCACGAGTAGGTCCATGATAGAGTTCACTTACATAAAGGTTTTCTTTTAATTTAACAACAGGAACAGGATTATCTGGATCATCAAACTTTTCGTATAAAGACAAGGCTTCATCAATTACACTTTGTTCGATATCTATTTCAAATTTAGACAATATATCTGAAGCTAATTTTTTGTATGAAGAATTTAAATGTTTATTTAAAAAGTCTTCTCCAAGCTGGGGAAGTGATTCTGGAACATAGAGTCCACCAAATGAAGCGATTGGGCTAAGTATTGCTTGGGAAAAAGTAACAGTTTGTTCTTTGTTTTTTTCACATCCACGGGTTTGAATAAAGTTCATAATATTAGATCTCTTTGGTAAATTTTCAAAATTATATCGAAAAATTTTAATGTTTTAGATGTTTTAAGAATGCAAAGAAGATAAATGTTAAAATTATAGCCCCAGTTATCTCATAACCAATTGCCCAAATAATCATAAAGGAGCTTAAATCAAGAAGAGAAAAGCTTTCATATGCTCCATGCGCTACATAGAAAAAAAGAAATGTCAAACCAACTATATAAGGGATAATTAAAATATAAAGCGTATACGCTATACCCTCATAACCTTTAGGAACAATCAAGTACTTAGTAAAATCAACATCTTGAGAAGCAAAATCTTTTTTAATCTTATGACGAGGATCTTTGGTTTTTCGCTCAGATGCTCTCAGCATTTGATTGTAATAAATACTATTGTGCTCGCGATTGTCTTGTTCTCTATGTTCAGCCATAAACTAAGTATATCAAATTTTATTTAAAAAGTCTAATTGGATTTATATGATAAGATTTTTGAGTTACCTCAAAAATCAACTCCTCATTTACTCTTCCTATTGAATAACCTTTCTTTATTTTTTTACCTTTTTTAATATTAGGTGCAATTTGTGAAAGGTTAGCATAGATAGTGTGTAAACCATTTGTATGTTCTATAATAACAATATTGTTTAAAACTGCTGTTTTATCCGCATAAATTACTTTACCATTAAAAACTGTTTTAACTTTTGCGTTAGGCTTTGTTGGCTTTAACGAGATTGACTCATTAAAAATCTTTATTCCATAAATAGGATCCGTATAGGTTCCGTATTTTTTAGAGATGCTGTATGAATCAAGTGGTGCAATTGTTTTAGCGCCTTTATATTTTTTTGTTTTAATTGCTTGATAACTACTTCCATGTTTTTTAACTTTCGGTAAATTTTCATCTAAAAGTATTTTTTTATTATCAAAGGCTTTTGCTCTTAGTCTTTCTTCTTCTTTTCTTTTTATAGTATCGACTTTAATTATATTGAGTTTAGCAAGGGTTTTTTTCAATGCATCTTGTTTTTTCAATAATTTTTTTAGCTTACTTTTATAAGAAGATTTAGCTAGCTGTAATTTTTTTAAAGATTTTTTATTTTTCTTTTTAGTAGAAATTAGTTTTTTTCGTTTTGAATCAATGTCTGCAATAGATTTCTTTAAAGAGTTTGCTTGATTACTCAGTGCTGCAATATTACTAGCATTTGTATTAAATTCAATGTTTAAGGTATTTGCTTTATCTTTTGAACCTTTTAGCATCTGCTGTAATATTTCAAACTCCATAAGAGATTCTTCATCTGTAGAATAATCACCTTCTAAAATAACCGATAAAGAAACACTTTGTGCAACAACAAAAATAAGTTCTTGTTCTATAGAATTTTGTTTTGTTTTGAGATTTTTATTAAATTTAATTAAATCTTCAAGTTGGTATTTATTTTCTTTGTAAGAAAGTTCTTTATCCGAGAGTTGTATATTAAGATTTTTTAAAAACTTCTGTTGCTTTTGTATTTTGAGTCTTTGATTTAAAATCGCCTTTGCATTTTTAGCCATTTGTTTATTTAATTTTGTATAATTATTGCTAAAAGAGCTTATCTGCGTACTTGTAGATTTTATTTTTGTATCAATATTTTCTTTAGCAAAAAGCATACAAAAAGAAAAAAATAAGACTAAAATTAATCGCATCATGCTTCTTCTTTATGCCCTATAACTATGAGTAATGCGAGGATTATAGACAAAGATATTGCCACTCCAAATAATAATAGAGAATCCATCAAACTATCAAAAACAACAATCTCAATCCCAATAGTACTAAGTTGTTCTGCTATCCAAGAACTCGTCGAGAGGTAAGAAAATAAAATAAATGTAATAAAACTAGCAACAATAGCATCTACAATGGCAAGCCTAAAAAGTACTGCTGAACTGAGCCAAATAGGCGCACCAAAAAGTCCCATAATACTCATACGCTCATTATGCATAAACTGCCAAATACGAAGCTCTTTTAAAATTAGAAGAATAGTCACTATAAAAATTGAAGCAGCAAAAACTGTAATCACATCTTTAAAAAGAAGAAGTAATTTAAAAGTATTATCATGATTATGTGAAAAATTCTCCACCTTCGTCACGGACTGGTGTTCTAAAATTCGCTTTGTTAATACTTCAATCTCATTTGGACTTGGAAAATGTGTTAATTTTAATTTATAAAACTTAGGAAGCGCTACTTTTAAAAGTTCTAAGTTTCTATTGTTTATATTTGTATTAAGTCTTTTAATCACAGCATCTGGATTTAATTCTGTTATACTTTTTACAAGTGGACTAAAAGATTTAATTTTGGCATCAGTTATTTTTACCTGCGCGACAACAATCACAGAATAATTATCTGCCAAATTATCTTTGTATGCACTAATTGATCTATCTATAATCGTAAATACCTGTATAGAAAATAAAATACTAACAAGAGCAATAACTAAAGAAAGATGATTTTTAATTGACTTCATGGATGCTCCCGTATTCTATATGAAAATGTTTATAATCAATATTCATAGTCTCAGGTATATGGTGCGTAACAACGATAACTGTAGTTTTAAGTTGTTTATTTGCACCTTCTAAAAGGTTCCATATTAAACCCGCTGAATAGTCATCAAGATTACCAGTAGGCTCATCTGCTAAAATCAAAATTGGGTTATGTGATAGGGCTCTAGCCATTGCAACACGCTGTTGTTCACCACCACTAAGTTCTAAAGGAAACTTACCCGATTGGTGTTTGAGTCGTACATGTTTAAGTAAGCTATCGACTTGGTTTTGTGTGACATTTTTATCGTAGCCATTTATGATGAGAGGAAGCATTATGTTTTTTTCAATCGTCCACTCTTTTACAAGTTTATAATCTTGAAAAACAATTCCAATATGGCGTCGTAGAAAATTTAACTTGGACTTAGACACTTTACTAATTTCAACACCACCAACAATGAGGCTTCCCTGATCGGGCTTAAGTGCGCCATAAAAAGATTTTAAAAGTGTAGACTTACCGCTACCACTTGCACCTGTTATAAAAACAAAACTTCCAGAATCAACAGAAAAATTAATCTTATTAATAATCGTTTCTTCATTAGAATACGAGAGTGACAAATTTTCAGCGATAATCACTTTATCCATGCAGGACTCCATCAAGGTATTTATGTGCTGTTAAATTACTTTTAGACTTTAAAGGCAAATGTGGATAGTATGATACAGTTTTGTCCTTTACTAAAACATAGAGATGTTCAGGTCTGTCAAAGCTACCCATAGAAATACGCAATAAAATAGTCTCACCACTGCTATAAATTCTTTCAAAGTGGATAAAACTTCCATCGAGTTTTTCTATTTTTGTATGTAAGTCTACAATATTTTGAACAGGTGCATTTGCTTGTAAAAAAATCAAAATTTCCATCTAAAGATAGAACAGGAGACTCTTCTTCATTTATCATAGTTACATCATAAATATTTTTCTCCATCTTTTTCCATCTATCTTCATACTTGGAACTAATTGCTATTTCTTTATTTTTATTTATTTGTAATGTTGTTTTATTAAAAGCTATAAATGTCTCATAGGAATACGCATAATAATTTTTACTATCGGTTCGTAATTCTAGTTGTCCACCAATGTTTAAAACTCGATTAGCTTCTTCTATGAAGCTAGTAGATATTACGCGTCTATGAGGCTTTTTATCCCAAGGTACTGGAAAATGAACATACACTTTGCCTACTCTATTTGATGGAACTAACTCCATAAAAAAGTCTCGCATCATAATCAAGAACCATTACATTTTCTAGCTCTCGTATAGTGATTTGTTTAAGCACTTGCTCGATTGAAGGACGATGAATTTCTATACCTATAAAAAGTATCTCAGGATTAGCTGCCGCTTGATGCAGCAGATGCCTACCTGAGCCAAAACCAACTTCGATTCTAAGTTCTTTATTCTTTGGAAAATTATCTACAAAATAGTCTATCTTTTTAAGCGCGCTTACTTCTTCTAAATGAACATTTTTTTCATGCAGAGGAACATTAGAGACGATCACTTCAAGCTTTGCAGCTTTTGCATAGGCAAGTAATGCCTTATGTACATTATAAATAGAAGGTGGTCGCGTTAGTTTGTCTGATTTTAATAAATTCTTATCATTATCTTGTTTTGCAAGTAAGAAAAAGTCATCCCCGTCAACTTTTACAGCGATAAGCATTTCGTTTTTATGATTCAAATTTTGGACACTATAATGAAAATCAACCCCATCCACAGTTTGTGGATAGTCTATCTCTTTGAACTCTTTAATATGTAGATGGGGCATTAACGAACACTCATATCGAAATCGTCTATAGGCTGTACTTTATTTTGTACATCTTGAGGAGCTGATGGAGTACTTTTTACTTGAACTGCTGTATCTTCTTTTGGACTAGCTATTTTACCTTCGTCTTTTGTTGTAGTGTATTTTACTTCGATACTTGGTTCAGATTTTATTCCAAACTCATCTACACTGTAAACTTCATAATAGTATGTAGTCTCGGGAGCAACAGTAGTATCTATAAAACTAGTACCCTTAATATCTGTAAATTCTTCACTACTTGTATTAATCCAAGAAAATTTAGATTTTTTCTTTACAATAAAACTTTTAACTCTATCGCTATTTGACTTCCAATTAAGTTCTAAGCTATTGCCCTGCATCTGAACTTCAACTAAAGAAGGTGTGATAGGTTTAGAAAGTGTCTTTCCATGAATAGACTTTATATCATGAACACTTTCGAGTCCATCTTTATCTACTGTACTCACTCTATAAAAATAATCTTTCCCATCTTCTTCAAGCTTGTCAATAAACTCAAGACTCTGCGCTTTAAGAACTAGTTTATAGCTACCATCGATACTATCAGCTCTATAAACATTATAATTCGCAAAATCTTTAATCTGTGTAGCATCCCATGTTAGTTTAATTTGCTTAGGTAGATTCTTTGTTGCTACAATATTGCTAACAGATAAAGGAAGCGCTTTAGTTACAATTTTAACTTCTTCACTGGGCTTTGATGTAATGTCATTATATGTCAATACTTTAATTCTGTATTTATAAACAAAATCATCTTTTAACTCACCATCAATATATTCAGCACTTAATCTTCCATCAATAGTTTCTAATTCACTCCACTTGTCTTCTTCAAGCGTTTTTCGCTCTAAAATATAGCGTTTTACAATCTGGTTTGTATGTGGTCTCCAAATTATTTTAGCACTTCGAGGCATATTTTCAACTGCATGTATCCACGATACAGAATTAAGAACAGGTAAAGTATCTACCACTGTTTCCTGACTTGGATTTGACTCAGAGTTCTCTGTAAATGTTTTAAAATAATAAGCGTACTTACTTTGTGGCTCAACATCTTCATCTATATAATGCGTTACAAAACGATTTTCGATTGTATCTATAAATTTATATTCTGATTCTTCTTCGCCAAAGGATTTCTTATAAACATAAATACCTTTAACTCGAGGGTCTTTCATGCTCTTCCACTCAAAACCAATAGCTTTCATATCTGTAAAGATCCCTGTTTCACTCAACTCTACAAGAGGTAAAGTTGAGTCAATTACTGCCTTATCACTTGGTGATGGTGATGTACCTACGCATCCACTAAATGTCAGTAGTAAAACTGTTAAGAATGTGATTAGGTTTAATAACTTCATTGATTTTCTCCACATTGAATTTTTTATCTATATATTCTTGCATAACATTATCCATATTGGCTACAAATGAAAGCTTTTCTTTTGTCGTAGGATGTATGAAATAGATTATATAGGCGTGAAGCAAAATGCGTTCCGATTTCTCTTGTCTAGGTGCTAAACCGTAGATATGATCACCTAAAATATGTCTATTTATACTCTCTAAATGCACACGAATTTGATGCGTTCTACCTGTAAAAAGTTTACAAGCAACAAACTGTGTAGTTTCATCATCTGATGGCAGGAGTGTAGCAAATTGTGTTTTAGCATATTTTCCTGTTCCTACATTTGCCATTTTTAAACGGTTATGGGGACTTCTTCCAATATTTGTTTCTATCGTTGTTATATCTTCTTTTAAAGCTGGAGTCATAACTGCGATGTAGTATCTTCCCATACTTTTATCTTGCAGTTGTTCAGATAAAAACTCATGTGCCTTGTTATTTTTAGCAACAACCATTGTTCCACTCGTACCCTTATCAAGTCTGTGTACAATTCCATGTCGTTCTTCACCACTAATAGTAGATAGGCGAATTCCCTTATGTTTGAGCCAATCAACAAGTGTAGCATCTTTAACACTGGGTGCTGGATGCACTGTTACACCTGATGGTTTATTGATAACTAAAACATCATCATCTTCATAGAGAATCTCTACATCAAAATCAACATCAAGTGCTTTTTCCTCTTTTGCCTCTGGAAATTCAACTTTTATACGCTGATCTATTTTTAGTTTTACTCCAGGACGCGTTACTTTTTTATCTTCAATAAAAACACAGCCTTGCTTGATTAAGTTTGCAATTTGAGAACGTGTTTGTCCTATCTCGGCTGATAAAAATACATCTAACCTTTGGATATTTTTACATGTATAGATCTGTGTTTGACTCATTTATGTCCTTTATTGTGCTACAATTTTATAAATTATTTTGGAGTTATAAATTTGTGGAGATTTGATAAGCGTATTTTAGCACAATTTGACTTTTTTTCAATCATTTTAATCATACCTTTAGTAATCATTTCTCATTTTCTTATAGCAGAGGTAGTTCCAGCTCTTGCACAAAAGCAAACTGCCTATATTGCCGTATCTGCTCTTGTTTTTTTATTTGTTTTTTTATTACCAATAAGGCGTATGAGTTGGCTTATTCCATTGATATACTGGGTAAATATTGCTCTTCTTGTAGCTGTTGAATTTTTTTGGTCATGCTCGTCTGGGTGCACAGAGATGGATAGATATACCTTTTATTAATGCAACCATTCAACCGTCTGAATTTGTAAAACCTGCACTTATTTTAATGCTTGCCCATCTTATCCATAAAAATCCACCCGATGTAAATGGTTATAGAATCAAAGATTTCACTAAACTTAGTTTTTATATACTCCTCCCTTTTATTTTAATCGCAAAAGAACCTGACTTAGGAACTGCCCTCGTTTTATTACTTATAGGCTACGGTGTTTTATTTTTCATTGGTGTTTTTTGGAAAATATGGGCAACAATTTTTGCACTTATTGTCTTACTTTCACCAATAGCGTATGAATTTGGACTTAAAGATTATCAAAAAGTTCGTATAAAAGATTTTTTAAGTGAAAAACCATCCTACCATGTGCAACAATCTATTATTGCCATTGGTTCAGGTGGACTAACAGGAAAGTCAAAAGAAGAATCAACACAAACGCAAATGAGGTTCTTACCTATTGCTACGAGTGATTTTATTTTTGCTTTTTTAGTTGAGCGAAGTGGTTTTTTAGGAGCACTTGGAGTTATACTCATTTATGTTATGCTTATTTTACATCTTTTTAGCTTAAGTATTTTCAACAAAGACTACTATATAAAAGTAGTGAGTGTATCCATAGCATTTATGATATTTATCTATATGGGAGTAAATATCGCCATGACAATCGGCTATGCACCAGTCGTAGGAGTCCCCTTACCCATGTTTAGTTATGGAGGAAGTAGCTTCTTAAACTTTATGGTTTTATTTGCAATAATGCAAAACCTCATCACTTTTAGATATAAAGACATGTACGATAAAAGTGGTACAAAAAGTTTTGTTTAAATATAAATTATAAAAATGTCGTATAAATAGAGTTTGTATCTATACTACTTTGCAAAGCTTTATTAACACGATCTGTCACACTATACATAGTGTCTTCTTTTTTTACCTGTGTAGCACCATAGTTCAGACGAATTTTAAGAATCTTAGAAAAGTTTTCCTTTTGGATATATTTGTTTATTTTCTTTACTAGTATTCCAGCATTTTCTATATTACTTTTAGGCATAAAGATAATAAATTCACTCCCTGAATAGCGTGCAAGAATATCACTCTCCCGTATAATATAGTTAATCGATTTAGCAATATTTTTTAACAGTTGATCACCTTTAGAAAATCCATTGAGTAAATTATACTTTGAGATACCCTCCGGTTGTATACATATCAAAGAAAATAATCTATCATAGCGTTTATACTCTTTTATAGATTGTAAAATTATAGTTTGAAGATGCATTCGACTAGATACTTTAGTTAATGAATCTGTTGAGACAATAGTAAACAATCGTTCATTTTGAATAAGACATCGCTTAAATGTTTGATAATTAACTATATGACTTTTAATTCTTAGTATAAGTTCATCAATGCTAAAAGGCATATTAATACATTCATTTACTCCAGCTTCATAAGCCTCTCTAATATCCTTTTTATCATCTTTTTTGTTTATATATAAAATTGGTAGAAATTTTGTTGTATCACATGAACGGATTTTTTTAAATACTGAAGAAGGTAGTATATTTTCACATTCTGCACTCATTAATATCATATGTAGTATTTTATTTTCTCTATAGCTAGCTAATTCTTCGAGTGAGGTAAGAACTATCAAATCTATTTCATCTTCTTCATTTAGACATTGAATAAGTTTTTCTAGATTATTTGTAACATCATTAATAAGTATAAGTTTATTTTTCATCATATTATTATAATAAGTTAATCTTAATTAACTCAAAAAATTATCGAATATTTAAAGATTTTAGTAAAAGTTATAAAAAAAGAAGTGGCGCGGTGGAAGGGACTCGAACCCTCGACACCCTGCGTGACAGGCAGGTACTCTAACCAACTGAGCTACCACCGCGCATATATTATAAAAGAAAAACACCAAAATTTGGCGACCCCTAAAGGATTTGAACCTCTGTTCCTACCATGAAGTGATAGTGTCCTTGGCCACTAGACGAAAGGGTCACTGATCTTTCACAAACGAAAGGCTTTATCAATGGTGGGCATTACAAGACTCGAACTTGTGACGTCTACCTTGTAAGGGTAGCGCTCTACCAACTGAGCTAAACGCCCATTAATAAGTTGAATTTTTTTGATTTAGTTGTGCTAAAGGTTTTAGCGAAGCATACATTAAGTATGTGAGCTGAAAGCTTAAGTGCAAATAAACAAAAAAGTGGCGCGGTGGAAGGGACTCGAACCCTCGACACCCTGCGTGACAGGCAGGTACTCTAACCAAC
Source organism: Sulfurimonas sp. (assembly GCA_030949825.1). GTDB lineage: Bacteria > Campylobacterota > Campylobacteria > Campylobacterales > Sulfurimonadaceae > Sulfurimonas. Next base: position 97,522 of record JAUZSC010000019.1, on the reverse strand, counting down.
TGAGCTACCACCGCACCTATATTATATTTTAAATGGTGGGCATTACAAGACTCGAACTTGTGACATCTACCTTGTAAGGGTAGCGCTCTACCAACTGAGCTAAACGCCCATTTAAAACTGTAATAAATGGTGTCCTGTGATGGATTCGAACCATCGGCCACATCATTAAAAGTGACGTGCTCTACCAGCTGAGCTAACAAGACATTTTCTCCAAATCTTTAAGAGGACGAAATTATAGGCAAAATGGTTTTAATTGTCAATACATTTCACCTTAAATTTAAAAAAATATATCTTTATCGATTGAGAGTAATAATTTTATAGCATAAAGCACGCTCTGATGCTGTACATAATTTCTATCACCATTAAGCTGTAGGTGCACTTCTCTATGTTCACTTTTTGTTCGTACACTTATATAAATTGTTCCAAGTGGTTTTAAATCAGTTCCGCCAGTATCCCCTGCTATTCCACTCACTGAAATAGCATAATCCGCATGACTTACATTCATAGCGCCCTCACTCATCTGCTGGACAACCTGCTCACTCACAGCGCCAAACTCTACTAAAGTGTCATGACTCACGGCCAACCAATTATCTTTTAAATCGTTTGAGTAAGTTATAAGCGAGCCATCAAGAATTTGTGAAGCTCTATTTTGCGAGGTAAAATAATAACTCATCAATCCACCCGTACAACTCTCAGCAAAAGATATTTTTTTATTATTTCGAGCCAAGGTTTCAATAATATGTGCGACAATATTTGGATGAGCAATAAATTTACGCGATAACAACTGCTTGGATGATTCTATAAAATTTGCAATATTTCCATATTTTTTACTTTTTATATCAACTTGTAACCAGCCATCTACAACGACTATCACATCTAAACTAACATCATGCATTTGAGCAAGCGGATTTAACAAGGCAATAGCACTGTCCCTTTGCTCGTTAAATATATGAACTGTCTCTTTATTAGATTCTACTTCTAGTAAAACTTCTGGCATCTTTTGAAGCTCATCCATTGAGATTACATTAACACTTGATGCTTTATACTTAAGTAAGTATGTTCTATCTCCATACTCTTGAACTTTTGATGGAACTAAGGTAGTATCTTTTAAAACCTGATTGTCACTCGTAATGGTTGATATTAATTTTCCAACAGTAGAACAGTTGTTTTTCGTTGTAACAATCACGAGTTTATTATCAGCCTCTAACTCTGACTCAAGATACAAGAACAATGAATTATCACCCTCTTTATAATGCGTAATTGAAGTTATAAAATCACATTTTTGCTCAACTTTTCGAACTATATATTCTTTAAGTGCTGTGTTATATATAAATTTGTTACCTATGAAGAGAAGATCTAGTTTCATGTTGTTTATAGCCTTATTACTTATAATATTATAAGAAGTATTATAGCACTTTAAAGAAGCTTTTAAACGCAAGTATTTTATTTATACCCTAATAATTCCATACCAAATTAGTATAATGTCCCCAGAAAAATAAACCACTTAATACAAGATTCTTATTAAAAAAGATAAAATAAGAACATAAAAGTGAAGGATAAAAGATGAGTACCAAGAGAAAAACATTATAGTGCCGAGTTGTATTTGCCCCTTGAGGGTACAAAGCAAAAGTAGTATTAGAAGTTTTAGAAGCTGAGCTAACAACTAAATTAGATAGCAAGCAAATATGAGTTATATGTTAATATACACAGGTTATACTTCTATGTAAAATAAAATCAAGAAGAAGAGCATGAACATAATTAAAATATTAATAAAATACTATATCTATATGATATCTATCTTTTTTATAGCCAGATTAACACTTTTTAGCCTTTACTTTGATACTTTCAAAGATAGTGGTGTTGATTATTGGCTAACATTTATCTATGGTCTTAGAATGGACACCATAACAACATCAGCATTTTTACTAATTCCTCTCATACTTTTATCTTTTAGCCCAAAAAAAATAAAAAATATTGTTAATACATTGCTAAAATATTATTTCCTAATAGTTTTATCAATGATGATTTATATAGAAAATGCAACCTTCCCTTTTATTGCCCAATACGATGTCAGACCAAACTATCTTTTTTGTTGAGTACCTTGTTTATCCACGAGAAGTCTTTTCAATGATATTCGCAGAGTATAAACTTGAACTTCTTATAGCAATCATTATGATTATTTCATTTATTTATCTCTATATGAAGTACCTTAAAAATGATTTTCTAGCTGCCTTTGAGACAAGTTATGTAAAAAGAATAGCTCTCTTCCTACCACTGTTTCTCATTTTATTTATTGGAGCTAGGTCATCATTTGGGCATAGACCTGCCAACTCATCAGATGCCATGTATACAACAAATAGAATGGTAAATGAAATAACAAAGAACTCTCCCTATAATATCGTATATGCTATATATAATAATACAAAGAAAAATACACTTGCACAGTATGGACATATGGATATTAAAGAAGCTATTTTAAGAGTTCAAACTCGGCTAAATATAAAGAGTATCGATAATAATTTTCCAATGTCCAGGCTGCAAAAAAGTCACTTTAAAACTAAAGAATCGAAAAATCTAGTTATATTTGTACAAGAAAGTATAGGCTATCAGTTTGTTGAAGTTATAGGTGGTGAAAAAGGCATCACACCCAACCTCAATAGATTAAGTAAAGAGGGAATTTTATTTAAAGATTTATATTCTAATGGAACAAGAAGTATTAGGGGACTAGCAGGGCTTACAGCTGGAAATTTTGCCATACCAGGGAAGGGAGTTCTAAAAAGAAATAAATCTCAAAATGATTTTTTCACGCTTGCCTATGCGCTTAAACCACACGGATATCATACAAGTTTTATATACGGGGGAGAGAGTAGGTTTGACAATATGAAAGGCTGGTATATTGGAAATGGATTTGATGAAATCATAGACCAAGAGAAATTTAAAAATCCAACTTTCACATCTCCATGGGGTGTATGTGATGAAGATTTAGTCACACGCGCTAATGATGAATTTAAAAAAATGTATGAAACAAAGCAAAAGTTTGCAAGTGTAATGTTTTCTACATCAAATCATTCCCCGTTTGAATATCCAACGCAAAATATCCAACTCATAGATGGTGTTGCTGTAAAAAGTGTTAAAAATGCTGTTAAGTATGCAGATTATGCTATTGGTAAGTTTATAAGTTTAGCTAAAAAAGAGGATTATTATAAAGATACAGTATTTGTTATAGTGTCTGATCATAATGTACGAGTATATGGAAAAGATATTGTACCTGTAGATATGTTTCATATACCCGCTATAATATTGGGTTCTGATATAAAAGCAATACACTATGATAAAATCACAACACAAGCTGATGTACTTGCAACAGCATTAGATTTAATAGGCTTAGATTTGACCTATCCAATTATGGGACATTCTATTTTTAGTGATAAAAAACAAAATATTTCATTTATGCAGTTTCATACATCGTATGCGCTTAGAGTAGATGATAAAGTAGCGGTTATTAGACCAGGTAAAGAAGCATTGACATACCTGTACAAAAAGCCTAGTTCCTACTTAGATAAAAGCAATCATCTTATAGCGATTGAGCATGATTTAGAATTAGAAAAAGATGCTTTAGCATTTGTGCTAACATTAGATTATCTATATCAGAAAAAACTCTACAAAAATGCAAAGGGAACGCTTGAGAAACCAACCAAAATATAACTTTTATAAAAATACGACGTACGCATTAAAAGGTTTTAAAGACTTAATTGGGACAGAAACATCTTTTAAAATCGAGTTAATTATAGTGATTTTATTAATACCCACTCTTTTTATTATTGACGCTAATTTAACAAACAAAATTTTGATGTTTACCTCATTAATGGGAATGCTCATAGCTGAAACTATAAATAGTGCTATTGAGAGAGTTGTTGATTTAGTAACTCTAGAACACAACGAAATGGCTGGTCGTGCTAAAGATGTAGGTAGCAGTATAGTTTTTTTAAGTATCATAGTTTTTGTGACGACTTGGAGTTTAATTCTTATCAACTTACTTTAATAAATCTATCAAAAAATTATAAGTACTTCTTAACAGTATAAAAGATATAATCCAAAACTTTTATACAATTTTGAGGCAAAAGTCCTTAGTCATAAATAACCCTAACTTCAGAAGCTTAAAAAGAGGGCTAATGCAAGGCGAAAGTGTGAAGGAGCTACAAGTAGCTTCGAATGCTTTCAACGAAGCAGTAGCCCTCTTTTTAAACTTCCCTTCGGGCGATAAGAAGATAGCCCTATTGCGTCGTTAGATTTCCTTGGATTAGCAAAGCTAGTCCTTCAAAAATCTGCCTAGCACTAGAACTATCTTCTTATCGCTGCAGTTGGGGTTATTTATGACTAAGGACTTATATGGATTACAAAGACACACTACTTTTACCAACAACATCGTTCGCAATGCGAGGAAACTTAATCAACAATGAACCTAAGCGTTACGCTGCTTGGGATGCAAATAAAACTTATGAAAAAATGAAAGCCAACCGAAAGGATGCTGAGAGTTTTACACTTCATGATGGTCCTCCGTATGCAAATGGTCACATTCATATAGGTCACGCACTGAACAAGGTTTTAAAAGACATCATCGTTAAACACAACTACTTTAACGGTAAGTCTGTTCGCTTTACTCCAGGTTGGGATTGTCATGGTCTACCGATAGAGCAACAAGTTGAGAAAAAACTAGGTGGTAAAAAGAAAAAAGAACTTCTTGAGACTGCTGAAATTCGTAAACTTTGTCGTACACATGCTAAGAAATTTGTAGATATACAAAGGGATGAATTTAAAACGCTTGGAATCATTGCTGACTGGGAAAATCCTTATGTTACTATGGACTATAAATTTGAAGCTAACATCTACAGAACGCTTTGTGGAGTTGCTAAAAAAAGGTCTTCTTATCGAGCGTAGTAAACCTGTCTTTTGGTCGTGGGCTGAGAGAACTGCTCTCGCTGAGGCTGAAGTTGAATACGAAGACAAAGAGTCTCACTCAATCTATATAGCATTTGAGATGAATGAGGAATGGAAAAAGTTTAATAATTTTCCAGAGGCAGCACTCATAATCTGGACAACAACTCCATGGACAATTCCAGCAAATACAGGGATCTCAATTCATCCAACTGAAGACTATATCATCACAAGTGACGGCTATATAATTGCAGAGGCACTTTATGACACATTGTATGAGCAAGGGATTGTACAAGGTCGTATTGAACGAAAAATTCAAGAATTTGAACTAAGTGGTCAAAATGCTATCAACCCTTTAAATGGGCGTAATTCAAAAATAGTAACAGGTACCCATGTTCTTATGGATAGTGGTACAGGTTGTGTTCATACCGCTCCAGGACATGGTGAAGACGATTACCGCGTTGGACTTGTAAATGACTTAGAAGTTATTATGCCAGTTGATGAGACTGGTTGCTTTGATGATACTATTGTCAAAGAAAAACTTATTCCTAATGCAGAAGATTTTCTAGGTCGCCATATATTTAAATCAAACGATGATTTAATAGAACTTATGGGAGATGCTGTACTTAAAGTAAGCAAATTTACACACTCATACCCACACTGTTGGAGAAGTCATACTCCACTAATTTTCCGTGCAACTCGACAATGGTTTATTTCAGTAGATGAAAAACCTGAGGGGCAAGATAAAACTCTTAGAAATATCGCATTAAGTGAGATAGAAAAAACACTTTTTGTACCTGAGACTGGAAGAAAAAGACTTACTTCTATGGTTGAGAATCGTCCTGATTGGTGTATTTCTCGTCAACGAGATTGGGGTGTTCCTATCGCATTTTTTCGTCTTAAAGCAACGGGTGAAGTTATTTTAGATGAAAAAGTTCTCAACTTCACAGCTATGATTTTTGAGATGCAAGGAAGTGACGCGTGGTACTCTATGCCAATTGAGCACTTACTTTATCCAGGTGCTGGTTACAAAGCAGATGAAGTTGAAAAAGTAAGCGATATTTTAGATGTATGGTTTGACTCAGGTTCTACTTGGAACTCGGTACTAAAATCTCGTAACTACGACGCTGGTAAATACCAAGCAGACTTATATGTAGAGGGAAGTGACCAACATCGTGGTTGGTTCCAATCTTCTTTATTCCTTTCGTGCGCAGTTGAGCATAAGGCACCTTATAAAGCTGTACTTACACATGGTTTTACTGTTGATGACAAGGGCGAAAAAATGTCCAAATCTAAAGGGAATGTTATCGCTCCTGAGAAGGTTTTAAAAGAATACGGAAGTGAGATTTTACGCCTATGGGTTGCATCGAGTGATTACCAAGGCGATTTAAAAATCTCTCAAGGCATTTTAAAACAGATTTCTGAAAACTACAGAAAACTTAGAAATACTTTTAGAATCATGCTTGCCAACATCAATGACTTAGAAACCTTGACCGCTTATGAAGATATGGGTGCGTTAGATAAATGGATTTTAGACGTTGCATCTGATGTATTTGCTGAAGTTCACAAGTCATTCTCAGAGTACAACTTTGTTCACGGTATGAGTACACTCAATAACTTTATAGCGAATGAGTTAAGCGGTATGTACATCGACATGACTAAAGACAGCCTTTACTGTAATGCAAAAGAAGACCAAAGAAGAATGGCATCACAAAGTGCTATGGCAATCATTACAAAATCACTTCTTCTTTTAATGGCTCCGATTCTTACGTACACAACTGATGAAATTCTAGACCATGCTCCAGCGATTATAAAAGGTGAAGCTGAATCTATTTTCGACTTAGTATATCAGGGAATTGAGACTGGAGAGTCAGATTTTAATGCCGAGTATATGACGCAAGCAAGAGTTGGCTTTGGTGCTATTGTAGATGCACTTAAAAAAGAAAAAACGATTAAAAGTACACTTGAATTAGTTATAAGCACTGACTCTAAAGTAGCATTAACTGTTGACTCAGTTGATGCTGAAGATTGGTTCGTTGTTTCTTCAGTCTCAGATACAGAAGTAGGCGAAGAACTTGGAAGCTTTAAAGTAGATGAAGACACTTTCATCATAACAAAAGCAAGTGCACACAAATGTCCTAGATGCTGGAAATTCCAAGCGACCCAAGTAGATTGTACTTGTGCAAGATGTGAAGAAGTTGTAGATGCCTAACTTTTCAGAGCCAACTTCCTTAACATTTATAGCAGTAACAGTAGCTGCTATATTTATTCTTGTGGCTGTTGGTATTTTACTTGTTAAAAAGTTTAAATAAAACTTTTTAATAAAAAATAAACTAACTCATCACAATACTATTTACATTTAATTAGAAAAAGTAGTATAAAAATCTATATAACTTACAGCTATTTTTGCTATAACTCTAGAAAACTAATATTTTACTCATGGAGAAACTAATGACAAGTAATGAAGAAGCATCTCAAAAACCATTTACTGCTATATCTTATGAAGATAATGTGGCATTTAGCTACACCTTGCCGGGAGAAGAAGAGTCACAATCTGTAGAACGTGATTTAACCTTTATTTGGGAAGAAGGAATCGAAAAATTTATAGAAGAATTTGGTGCAGATAGAGAGTATAAAGTACATGGTTTTAATCAAGAAAAAGCAAGAGAAATTTTTCTAGAGCAGATAGAAGGTCAGAACTGATGACCTCATCGGGAAGAAGTACAAGACGAGATAGCTAACAAAATGAAGTTTGGGTTTGAGTCTACTGGACCACTTCATAACGACGACTAGTCTCAGCTATCTTTTGACTCTTCTGCTTCGTTCTTCGCTCTATCGGCCTTAGAAATATGAAGGTGCTTTAGAAGAAGTTTTTTAACTTCGCACGCGCAACGTTTTAAACGTTTATTGTGTAGTTTTTGAATTTTATCCTGTCTATTCATAGTATCTCCCTATTTAATCTCCTGCCATTATACTTTACAAAAGAAAAATTTAGTTAAAATACCGCACGTGAATAAAAAACAATTTGCAATTTTAAGTATCGGAAATACATTACACAAGGATGAAGGTATTGCTTTATATGCAAATAAATATCTTGAATCTAATTCACACTTTACCATCAAATGTGGATATCATCCACGGTGGTGTAGAGGGAATGAGTTTACTCAATATTTTTATGGAGTATGAAGAAATCATTGTTCTTGATGTTGTAGGTATGGAAGATGCCCCTGGTTCTATGTTTCAGTTTCCTATGGACACATTTCGTAGTTTTAGTACAGATGAAGATGATGATGAGATGGGTGTTTTAGGATGTCTAAATTTTGATTGAGCTACAAAAAAATACATTGCCTAAAGTCAGTCTTCTTTGCGATTATTCCAGATAGTATCGAAGCTAAGATTGGTATCAGTGATTCTTTACGTAAGCCCCTTAAGTCATATATCTTGATGATTGTAAAATCACTTGAAGATAAAGGCTTCAAGTGCGAACCTAAGAGCGAAGAAAAAAGCGCTCGATAGCATAATAACAAGCTTTACTGCCTAGAGAAAAGTAATGCCTGGGCGCTTGAGTATGTTTGAGGATTCTACTTTTAAACAAGATATATTCAAGCAGTTGGGGGTCTTTAACGATACTATTGGCACCTTAAATAAGCATACAATATTGCTCCCACATTAAATATACCTATCTATACAAATACTAAACATCTATACTTGTGCAACATTTTTGGACTAATACCCTCTTGGGCTAAACAACGTAGCCAGTATGCAAATCAATGCACGAAGTGAAACAGTATTTGAAAAAAGTAGTTTTAAAGAAGCCTACAAGCAAAGAGAGATGTCTTATTCCACTCAATGGTTACTTTGAATGGACTAAAGATGCCCCCTACTAAAAAAAGTAAAGCACACTTTATAGTCTCTTCAAGTGGGGATTATTTTACATTTGCGGGTATTTATGAATCATGGTATGACAATAAACTGGGGCAAAGCATACTAACATGCGCCTTACTTACAACAAGACCCAATGAAAAAATAGCACTAATCCATGATCGTATGCCTGTTATACTTGAGTCCCACCAATGGAAATCATGGCTTGATTATAGAAGTAGCTACGCTGAGTTAAATAAACTCTTTGTCCCACAAGAAAGTGATAAAATAAGCTACTTCTCCGTAAGTGATTTAGTCAATAGCGTAAAAAACAACAGTATCGAATGTATTGCTAAGAATTTCCAGATAGAACCTAGGCAAGGGACACTTTTCTAAACAAGAGGTCGATAAACCCGAATATTTTCACAGCCTTGAGAATCACGCAAGTACTGCCCGTGGAGTTGGCTCATAATACCTTTTTCACAATAAAGTAAATATTCTTTATCTTGAGGAAGTTTTTTAAACTCAATTTTGAGTTGATGAAATGGTATTTTAATACATTCGCATGAAGTTTCTATGCAAACATCTTCTGCTCGTATATCTATTACTACTTGATTCTCACCCTCTAAGTTTTGAACCACTTCCATGGGTGCTAATTCGTTAATGTTATCTACAACTTCATGTACATAAATACTTTTTGCCTCTTCTACCGCTTTATCTAATACCTCATAGTCAAAACACTTTGCAACTTTTTCAATCCTCTTGAATGAACCATGAATGATAGGGTTTTGAGAAATCACTCCACAGTATTCAGGCATACTTTCCGCAAAATGACGCGTTCCTATACTATCTGCTATATCCATAATGTCAGGCTTATTCATTGTTGAGAGTGGTCTTAAAATCAACATACTACTCGCTTGATCGATTATGGCTAAGTTTCTCAAAGTTTGACTTGAAACTTGGGCTACGCTTTCCCCTGTAAGAAGTGCATCTATGTCCATAGACTTTGCGATCTTCTCAGATGCCATAAGCATTAGACGCTTTAAAACAACACCCATGTAAGTTGGAGCAGTTGAGCGGAAAATCTCTGTTAAAACATCATCAAAATTAATGGTAATAAATTTCACCTTATGCGATGAGCCAAACTTTGACCATAAGATAAAATGCCACTTGCTTCACGCCTATTTCATGTGCAACACCACCAAGATTAAAAAATACAAAGTGTGTTTTAATCCCACGCTTCATTGTAAGATACGAAGCAACAGTAGAATCAAAACCACCTGACATAAGCGATAGAATATCTCCTTGTGTCCCAATAGGGAAACCACTAAGACCTTTATACTTGGATGTAATTATATTTAACTGAAAATGCACTAATTCCATACGAACAGTTATCTCCGCATTTTTTAAACTCACGCCCTTAGCCGAGGAGTGAGCCAATAAATAGCCCCCTACTTCACGCTCAATTTCATTTGAGCTAAAGTCGTGTGTACCCGTTCGTTTTACGCGTACTACAAAAGTTTTATCTTTGAGTGCATCTATCATCAACTCACCAACAGTAGATTTTATTTTTTGGATAGTGTCTATGTCATCAAATTGCAAGGCTTCAAGTATTTGTTCAATCCCGGAAGTATTTAAAAGAGATGTTCGCACTTCATTTACAACACCCACTGGAGTAACTACTTCGATTTTATCTGAAAACTTTCTCACACTTACAGCAGAGTCTACACGCTCTAAAATACTTATGAGGTTTGTGTAAAGTTGTCCCACCATTTGGCGTTTAGCTGAAGGACCTTTTATCATTATTTCTGGAAAAAGTTTTAAAATAAATTTCTGAGTTTTTGTTGAACTAGTTTGCATTGAGTAACCTTGTGATTATATAAGTAAAATTATAACATTATCCAGTCAATAAATATTTTGATATAATCACATCATGAAAAATATATTATCAACACTTCTAACATTTACACTCTTTTCTCACACGCTTCATGCCCAGACAGACGCTTTTGACATATACGATTGGATGGATACACTCAAAGGTGAATGGGTTTTATCCCCAGCGGAAAAACAAATCGCTACTGAGTCTTATAAAAGTAAGGCACTAGTATCTCTTGTAGGGAGTTCGTCTATACCAGCTATGGTTTTTAAAAATATTGGACGAAATTCTACAATCCAAGAAGACCTTTTACCAAATACGAAAAAGCAAATGGTCACGATGTACCACTGTAAAGACATAGAATGCAATGATTTAAAAGCAACGCACTACTGTGTAAAACAAAATCAACCAGAATTTATTGCAAATCTTAAAGAAAGTACTCCAACGCGAATAGTTTTTGATTGCGACATGAATACAGAAGTATGTAAATCAGATGAAGACCATGTACATACAATCATCCATGAGATTACGCAAAATGGACAACATTTAAAAAGTTCTTATTTAAGTTGGGCTGATAAAAAACCAAAAAAAATAAGTTCTATTTATCACTTTGATAGGAAAAAAAGCAAATGATGAATAAAATAGTATGTGATATACACAACGGCGTACAAAACAGCCGAAAAACAATCGAATTTCTCACTAAAAATAGTTCTTGGACATGGATAGCAAACTACCCTATTGCAGTTGTTAATGAGATAAATAGAATAAGCGATGAAGAAAGTCTAAAAAATCTAGAAGCCATAAACTTTTTTAATGAAGACGGTTTTTCTAAGAATGACTATACTAAAAAAGAATTAGAGCATCTACAACTTACTGTACCCTCTTCCATCAAGACGGCCTATTGTCTTTGTTTAAAAAAGAAACCTGATGATACTTATAGTTTTAAAGAAAAGTTCCAACATGACCGTTGGAAAAAAGTAACAGATGAAGATAACTTTGAAGCCCTCATTGAGTCTTCTAAATTTAAAGATGTAGATACAAGTACGGTTATCGAAACTGAGTTACGAGATATCATGCGAAGAGCAAAAGAGATACCTTCACTTAAAGCCATAGGTTTTGTATGGATTGTTACAGTTCCCAAAGACACTAAAATAGAAGATATACTCGATCACTACTTTTTAAACAATCATATATACGTTCAACAGGGACGCAAAATCACCTATATCGCATGGGCTGATGCACTAGCCAATATTAATATGCGCTACTTTGTTAACACTCCAAAATAGTATTAAGATTTTGTATTTCTACTTCTTCAACGCAAATGCATAAAACATCTTTTAGGGATGCTTCTTTTACTACTATACTCTTTAGTGCATCTATAAAGTCTTGATTTTCAAGACTTAAACTTGAAATATTTATGCAAAGCTTAGTCGGCTTTGCTTCGTCTTTATCCCATTGTAAAAAATCATCTACTATTATTTGTAAAACCCATATATCAATATTTCGGATAAACCCTATCTCTTTACTTAGTCCAAGAAATTGATCTTCATCTAGTAAACCCATACTAGGATGCTTCCAACGAACATATGTTTGTGTTTTATCAAGAAGAACTTCATAGACTACTTCGAGTTCATTATTTTTTATAGATTCTACAAGTTCATGTTCTAACTTATCATTCATAAATGCTTCTTCTGCTAACTCAGGTGTATAAAATTTATAATGCTCGGTAGTACTATTTTTAATCATATTCATAGCACTATACGCATGACTCAGAAGTATATAAGCATCTACGTTGTCATTAGGATAAATAGATACACCCACTTTAAAATTCGTTTGAATTTGATGATGTCTAACATTCACAACTGTATCTGAAAGCTTCATAATCTTGTTAATTAAATCTTGAACATCTTTAATACTATCAACATAATCAAGAAGTATAACAAACTCATTAGCTTCTACTCTTGCAACTGTATCATTCTCATTTGTATTATCTACTAAACTTTGTGCCACACTCTCTAACAGTTCATTAGAAATATCAAAGCCATTAAAGTTATTTAACTGTTTGAAATAATCAACTTCTATATATAAAACAACTATCTTATTCTTATATCTTTGAGCATTTCTCATAGATTGCTCAAGACGCTCAAGGACTAATGGGCCGTTGATAAGTCCAGTTAAACTATCATGCCCTGCAGCATACTGCAGTCTACCCACGATTACATAATATTCTTTGAGACTTTTTTTTTAGTCTCACTACCCAAATAATAAATGCTATAATTACAAAAATTAAAAATATTATAAGTATAATTGTCATCTAAATAAAAGTGCAGGATTAAGTTTATTCATATCGTGCATATCTTTTTTAATCCCTTTCGTATTTTCATCCATATTTTTCATATACACTGTCATTGTTGATATGTCCTTGCTCATTTGCTGTGTATTAGCATTCATTTTTAGCATCGAAGCATCCATTGACTGCATATACTTAGACATAACAGTAACATCTTGACGCATCAAGGTCATTTCTGAAACAATCGAGTTCATATTTGAAGCCATAGATTCCATGTTTTTAGTCAAGGATGAAATCAATCCACCTAAAACATAACCAATAATAACTACAACAAGTGAAATAACGAACAATACAACATAAGCGAAAACTCTATCTCGATTGCTATCTGTTGTAATTGCATTCGCAATTTTTGATTCACGTTTTCTATGCATACTTTTTAACTCCCAAATCTATATATGTTTAGAGTATATCAAAAATATTTTAATTTGTGTTGAATTTCCAGATATTTAGTGTACAATTTAAAATAATTTATTTGAATGTATCAAAAGGGGTTTAATGTTTTTCTTTAAAAAAAGTGAAAAAAAAGAATTTCAATACTTATTTTCATGGGCAGATAAACTTGAACTACCTGAGGAAAACTTTCCTCGTGATATCGATACGCTCAAAAACTTAACTGTACTTGATTTATCTGGTAATGGTATCAAAAAACTCCCTATAGAACTAGAAAATCTCACATCTTTAAGCTCACTTAATTTATCTTATAATGACATAATCACTCTGCCTAAAGTACTTTGTAAGCTGAAAAAACTAACCAAACTATACTTAGATGAAAATGCCATTAAAACACTTCCTCAGGAGATACAAAATCTAAGCAATTTAACAGAGTTTTATCTGCATGGTAATCAAATTATCGAATTTCCCAAAGAAATATTTCAACTTACAAATATTCAAAAACTTTATTTAGACGATAACCATATTACTGAAATTCCATCAGATATTAAATATCTTAGAAATTTAAGAGTACTTTATTTAGAAGAAAATGAACTTACACAGATTCCCCAAGAAATAGGATTGCTAGAAGAGTTATTAGAACTTAACTTAGCTCATAATAGTATTTTAAAAATACCAAAAGAAATAGGTAAATTGAGTAATTTAGCAAAATTAAATTTATCAAACAACCAAATTACTGAGATACCAAAAGAGATGGAAAATCTCATGAGCTTAGATTGGCTTGATTTAGAAAATAATGAATTAACTTGTTATAATACAAACAATAATTAAAAATAGGATATTTAGTGATTACATTAAAAGAAGCACTCCAACTAAGTAAAGAAGAATTAAAAATATTTAAAGATGATTTAAAAGCTAAAATCGAAGCCAACCCTGAGTTAAATGCTTACATCGATGTAAACAATGTTGGAGACGGTGTACCTATTGCTATTAAAGACAACATTCAAGTAAAAAACTGGGCTGTAACATCAGCTTCAAATATTCTTCAAGGCTATGTAGCTCCATACAACGCTACTGTAATTGAAAAAAATGACAGATGCAGGATTATCTGCATATGGGCGAACAAATATGGATGAATTTGCTATGGGTTCAACTACAGAGTCTAGCTTTTATGGAAAAACTTTAAATCCCCATAACCCTGAGTATGTTCCAGGGGGGAAGTTCTGGTGGGTCGGCTGCTGCTGTTGGTGCTGGCCTTGCTATTGCCGCTCTTGGAAGTGACACAGGTGGAAGTATTCGCCAACCTGCTGCATATTGTGGAATCGTTGGAATGAAACCTACATACGGTCGAGTATCTCGCTATGGTTTAGGTGCGTATGCTTCAAGCCTCGACCAAATCGGTCCAATGACACAGAATGTTGAAGATGCTGCCATTCTTTATGACATCATAAGTGGAAGTGACGACAGAGACTCTACAAATGCAAAAATGGACGACAAGGTTTGCCAAAAGCTCAACCCAGATAGAAAATTAACTATCGCTATTTTACCTGCCTATCTCGAAGGTGCGAGTAAAGATCTTGTAGATGCTTATGAACAAGCTATCGAAGCACTTAAAAATGCAGGTCACACTATCGTTGAAAAAGAGATGATGGATGCTAAGTTTGATATCTCTGCTTACTATATAACTGCAACTGCTGAAGCGACTACAAATCTTGCTCGTTATGACGGTATTCGTTATGGTAATCGCGTTGAGGGTAAAAATCTTCAAGACACTTTTATTCAAACACGAAGTAATGGTTTTGGTGATGAAGTAAAACGTAGAATCATGCTTGGAAACTTTGTTCTCTCAAGTGGTTACTATGAAGCCTACTATATAAAAGCGCAAAAAACACGACATATTATTAAAGACAACTATGACAAAATATTTCAAGATGTAGATTTGATTCTTTCACCTATTGCACCTGGAACTGCTCCTAAATTTGGTGAACTTAAAAATCCTATAGACATGTACCTGAGTGATATTTATTCTATCAGTGTAAATCTTGCTGGTTTACCCGCTCTAAGTCTACCAATATGTAAAGGGGCAAATTCAATGCCAGTTGGTCTTCAACTTATCGCCAAAGCCTATGATGAACAAACACTTTTTGATGGCTCACTCAGTTTAGAAAAACAAATAAATTATCAAGGATAAACAATGGATGAAAAAAAACACGACGAAATAATGTCTGGAATTATGAAACTTTTAGAAGACGACAAACTCAACCTTGCAGATGGAATTACAATCTGGCATTCTTTTGGTACTTTTTTATTTTCAAATATTGATGAAGAGCATAAAAACTCTAATAAAATCTATTCATCAATGCTAGCATACTTAGAAGATATGAAAAATGCTAAAAGCACTCAAAAATAAATATACATCTTCAAATCATAGATGCATTGGTAGAAGATGGCTACGCTATCATACCTAATGCACTTAATCCACAACTCACAAAAGACCTTTTAAAATTTGCACAAAAACAAACAAACTTTAAAAAAGCCGGCATCTCATCAGCGCAGCATCTCGACACAACAAAACGAAGTGACAAAACACTTTGGCTAGATGAAGACGCAGATGCACAAAGTTCATACCTAGCATCTATGCAAGAACTACAAAATCATCTCAACAAAGAACTTTACTTAGGTATACAATATTATGATAGTCATTTTTCACTCTATGAAGTAGATGACTTTTATGAAAGACACCTCGATGCTTTTAAAGCTTCTAAAAATCGTGTTGTGACTACTGTATACTACCTAAATGAAGACTATTTAGATGCAGATGAGGGAAGTTAATTATTTACAATAAAGACAACACACTCCTTTGTGAAGTGAGTCCCCAAGCAAATACACTTGTGGTTTTTTTAAGTGAGAAGTTTCCACACGAGGTAAAAGTAGCTAAAAAACAAAGATTTTCTATTGCTGGTTGGTTTTACCTCCCTTTAACAAGTAAAAAGCTATAATCCAACGAATTAAGAAAACTGACTTTTTCACACAAAAGGAAACCTATGAAAATTCGCAAAAGAGCCCTCACATTCGAAGATGTACTTTTAGTACCCCAATATTCTGAAGTCTTACCAAAAGAAGTTTCATTAGAAAGTAAATTAACACGCAATATATCCCTTAAAATCCCTATGGTTTCTGCTGCTATGGACACCGTAACTGAGTACCGTGCAGCTATTGCAATGGCAAGACTTGGTGGAATTGGAATTATTCATAAAAATATGGATATTACTACACAATGTAAACAAGTAACAAAAGTTAAAAAGAGTGAAAGCGGAATTATTATTGATCCGATTTTTGTTCATCCAGATGCTACTTTAGCAGATGCAGAAGCACTTATGAATGAGTATAAAATCTCTGGAGTACCTGTTGTTGATGGGCATAACAAACTCTTAGGAATTCTTACAAATCGTGATATGCGATTTGAAAAAGATATGCGTAAACTTGCATCTGAAGCGATGACAACTATGCCATTAATCACAGCAAAAAAAGGTATTTCACTTGACTCCGCTGGTGAGATCATGCATAAAAATAAGATTGAAAAGCTTCCTATCATCGATGATGAAGGATTTTTAAAAGGTCTTGTAACGATTAAAGACATCAAAAAAAGAATCGAATACCCTAACTCTAACAAAGATTCATTTGGAAGACTTGTTGTTGGTGCGGCTATTGGTGTTGGTCAATACGACAGGGCAAAAGCACTCGTAGATGCTGGTGTTGATGTTTTAGTTTTAGACTCAGCTCATGGTCATTCAAAAGGAATCCTTGATACTGTTCGTAAGATTAAAGAAACTATGACAGTCGATATAATCGCTGGAAATATTGCTACGGCTGAAGCTGTCGAAGCACTTATCGAAGCAGGAGCAGATGCTGTTAAAGTTGGAATAGGACCAGGTTCAATCTGTACAACACGAATCGTTGCAGGTGTTGGTGTTCCTCAGATTTCTGCAATCGATGAATGTGCACAAGCTGCTCGTAAGCATGGCGTTCCTGTTATCGCCGATGGGGGGATAAAATACTCTGGAGATATATCAAAAGCATTAGCTGTTGGAGCCTCATGTATTATGGCTGGTTCATTACTTGCTGGTACTGAAGAATCTCCTGGTGATACTATAATGTTTCAAGGTCGTCAGTACAAATCATACCGTGGTATGGGAAGTATTGGAGCTATGCAAAAAGGTTCAACTGACAGATATTTTCAAGATGGAACAGCATCTGACAAGTTAGTTCCTGAGGGAATTGAAGGTCGTGTACCGTTTCGTGGTTCAATCGCTGGAATCGTACACCAAATGATGGGCGGACTTCGTGCATCTATGGGTTATTGCGGAAGTGAAACTATACAAATGTTCTGGGACAAAGCAGAATTTGTTGAAATTACATCTGCTGGACTTAAAGAAAGTCATGTGCATGATGTAATCATAACGCAAGAAGCGCCCAACTACCATGTATAACAGAAAATGAGCAAAGCTCATCTTTCTTACGCTAACCGCTAGGGCTTCTAAAGCTAGCCTCTTTGAGGCAGATTTTATTGAAGGAATCTAAATATGAATGAAGTAAGATACGCAGGATTTTGGATTCGTTTTCTTGCTTCATTTTTTGACACTCTCTTTTTAGCTCTCCCCTTAGGTGTTATTGTCTATTTTTTAAGTGATGGAAACTGGTTTGATTTTTCCCAGTACCAACAAAATATGCAGTACGCAATGAGTGGGAATGCGAGTAAAGCCTTAGCCTCTCAACCCGAGCTATCTCTTAAATGGGAACTTCTTTTTGAAATGAGCGTATTTATAGCTACTATTATATTTTGGAAAAAGTACAAAGGTGCTACGCCTGGAAAAAAGTTTGTCCACATCAAAGTCGTTGATTCTAAAACATTAGAAGACATAACAAGCAAACAAGCCATCACCCGTTCTTTTGGTTATATAGTCTCAACATTTGTACTTCTCATTGGTTTTTTTTATGGTCGGAATAAGAAAGATAAACGAGGACTTCATGACTTATTGGCTGATACAGTTGTAATTTATGATAAAATAAATTAAATAAAAAACTTTTAAGGTAGATACAGATGCAACAACAAACAAAAGCACTTCATGCAGGTTACGACAAAGATTCTCAAGGAACTATGGCAGTTCCTATTTATATGACTACCGCCTATGAATTTCGTGACGCTGAACATGCTGCGAATCTTTTTGCACTTAAAGAACTTGGAAATATTTATACCCGTCTTAACAATCCAACTACAGATGTTTTTGAAAAGCGTTTTGCCCAGCTTGAGGGTGGAGAAGCTGCTATTGCCACTGCAAGTGGGATGAGTGCTACTTTTTATGCGATTGCAAATTCTGCTGAGGCAGGAGACAACATTGTGTGTGCAAGACAACTTTACGGTGGAAGCTTAACACTTGTGGCACATACACTTAAAAGATTTGGCATTGAAGCTCGATTTTTTGATGTACAAAACCCTGATTCTATTGAAGCTCTTGTGGATAATAAAACAAAGGTTATTTTCTTTGAGTCATTGACAAATCCTAGCATCGATGTTGCGGATATTTCGGCAATTACAGCCATTGCAAATAAACATGGAATACTAACTGTTGTTGACAATACCGTAGCTACACCTATAATATGTCGTCCTTTTGAGCATGCTGCTGACATAACAGTTCACAGTGCTTCAAAATACACTACTGGTCAAGGTCTTGCAATTGGTGGAATTTTAGTGGAACGAAAAAGTCTCTTAGAAAAACTAAAAGGAAATCCTCGTTATGCACATTTTAATGAGCCAGATGCATCGTATCATGGTCTTGTGTATGTTGATGTTCCTCTTCCTCCTTTTACACTGAGAACGCGTCTTTCACTTCTTCGTGATATTGGCGCTGTTGTTTCACCTTTTAACTCATGGTTATTTATTCAAGGTTTAGAGCATCTGACTTTACGAATGAAAGAACATTCTGCAAATGCTCAAGCCTTGGCAGAATTTTTAGAAGCACACCCAAAAGTCACACAAGTAAATTATCCAGGACTTAAATCTAACGCGAACTATGAAAATGCACAAAAGTATTTCCATAAGGGCATGTGTTCAGGTCTGCTTAGTTTTGAAGTAGCATCGCTTGAAGCGGCAACTAAAATTGTAAATGCAACTGAGCTTTATTCTTTAGTTGTAAATATTGGAGATTCTAAGTCTATCATTACACACCCAGCATCTACAACACACCAACAGTTAAGTGAAGCAGAACTTATCGCTTGTGGAGTTCCATCGGGGCTTATCAGAATCTCAGCAGGTCTGGAGTCTGTAGAAGATTTAATCGCAGATATTAAACAGGCTTTAGAGGCATAATACTTGAGTTTAAACCTACAAACACATACCCAACATTTTACGAATCCTCTCTACTTAGAGAGTGGTCGTATTTTAGAACCTTATGATATCACCTATGAAACCTACGGCACGATAAATGAAGACAAAAGTAATGTCATCATAGTTTGCCATGCACTTACAGGTTCACACCATGCAGCAGGTGTCTATGAGGGTGAGAGTAAGCCTGGTTGGTGGGACGGTTTGATTGGCTCAGGTAAAGCTATCGACACCGATAAGTATTTTGTAATTTGCTCAAATGTTATCGGCTCATGCTTTGGTTCTACTGGACCTATGAGTCTGCAAAGCCATCATCATGAGTATTATCGTTATAAATTTCCTGTTGTTACAATCAAAGATATGGTTAAAGCCCAACGCATTCTTTTTGATAGACTCGATATTCACCGTGTATATGCTATTGTCGGTGGTTCTATGGGTGGGATGCAAGCACTTCAGTTTGCCATTCATTACCCTAACTTTGCAGAAAAAATCATCGCACTTGCTGCTACATATGCAACCCAAGCATGGGCGATAGCTTTTAACAAGGTAGCACAAGAGTCGATTTTAAAAGATCCTGATTTTAAACAAGGCTATTACGATCCTGAGATAATTTCCCAAACAGGTTTATCTGGTATGGCAGTTGGTCGTATGGCTGGACATATTAGTTTTTTATCGCATGATTCTATGTCTAAAAAATTTGGACGCGAATATAAAAATACAGATGGTCTTTATGAGCTTTTTGGAAAGTTTCAAGTTGAGTCTTACTTAGAATACAACAGTTACAATTTTACAAAATGGTTTGACCCGCTCGCTTATTTGTACATTACTAAGGCGATTAATATTTTTGATCTCTCCCGTGGTTTTGATACGCTTCGAGATGCAATAAGAAAAATCCAATGCGAACTGCATCTCATAAGTTTTAAAGATGATTTACTGTTTAAAAACAAAGAGATGCAACTCCTAGATACACTATTAACAGCTGTCGGAAATACAAATCACACCTATAAAGATATAGATAGCGAATACGGACATGACGCTTTTTTAGTCGAAATAGATAAGTTCGATACTCATATAAAGGAAATACTCAATGGCTAAAGAAAACTTTGAAACAAAATTAGAGGGTGCAAAAAAAACACTTGAGGTTCTAATGAACCCTGAAATTACACTTCAAGAAAGTGTTAAAGCTTATGAAAAAGGGATGAAAGAACTCTCAGATGCTCAAAAAATTCTCGAAGATGCTCAAATAAAGATAAACGAGATAAAAGCTTCATAAATGAGAGTAGCTGTTCTTCAACTCACATCTCAAGGCATGAGTTCAACAAAACTTTTCAACTATGTTAGAATCGCTCAAAAACAAAGTGTAAAAGTTCTTGTTCTGGGTGAATATACACTAAGCCCTTTTTTTAAAGAACTCCAAACGATGTCCATTGCCATGATTAAAGAGCAGGCTTTGCATCAGACAAAGATTTTAAAAGAGCTTACAAGCACTTATAATATTACGATAATTGCACCAATGGTCACCGTAAAAAAGCAAAAAGCCTATAAAACGATAGCTAAATTTTCACCCTCTTCTACTTCGTATTATGAACAACAAGTTCTTATTAATTACGCGCATTGGAATGAAGAGAGGTTTTTTGCAAATGAAATCAAGCCTTTACAAACTCCTTTAGTTTTTAATATAGACGGTTTTAAATTTGCACTTATGAGTGGTTTTGAACTTCATTTTGATGAACTTTTTCTCAAACTTTCTAGTAAAAATATTGACTGTGTACTTTTACCTAGTGTTGCAACATTTGATTCATTTGAGCGTTGGAAAAGACTTATTCAAAGCCGTGCATTTACTCATAACTGCTATATTTTGAGAGCAAATCGTATTGGTGAATATAAAGATAAAAATCATTCATGGCAATTTTATGGAGATTCTTTACTTGCATCTCCCCATGGAGATATTTTAGAACATCTAGGAAACCGTGAAGAGCTAATGATAGTAGACATGAGCCACACCGATGTCGTACAAGCGAGACGACTCTGGGGTTTTAAAGATATAATAAACAAACGACAATAAGGACACTTAAAATGATGAAATACTTCCATCGCCAAGTTCAACTTTGGGGCGAAGATACACAAAAAAGTTTACAAGATAAAAAAATCGCTATTGTAGGTTCAGGTGGACTTGGTTCATCCTTAGCATTTGCTTTGGGTGCGAGTGGAATCGGTGAAATTCATATGATAGACTTTGATGAAGTAAGTCATCACAATATTCATAGACAAATCGCTTTTAAAGCTGGAGATGAAGGCAAAAACAAAGCTCTCATTAATGCTCAAATAATTGAGCAAAGATGTCCCTTTGTTAAAGCCATAGCGCATGAGTGTAATTTTAATGAATGGGCAGAAAAAAATATTGAAGTTGATCTTATTATTGACGGAACTGACAACCTGCCCTCACGAGCTGATATAAATATTTACGCGAAGAAATCAAACACGCCTTGGATTTATGGAAGTGTTGAAGCTTTTCATGGTCAGGTTTGTTTTATTGATAAAGCTTCTTTCACAGATGCATTTAAAATCATCACAAAAACACCTGCTGGAATTGCAGCACCTATAGTTATGCATATAGCTTCACTTCAAGCAAATTTAGCATTACGATTTTTAAGTGGACTCAGTGTAAAAAAAGATATCTTGTATTATTTATTTTTTAATGAAGATGGAGAGTTAGTAACCCAAAAATTTGGATTACCAAAAACTTAGATTAAAGCTTAGAGATATGTTTAGCTAAGGCTTCTATCTCTTTTTTTATCAAATTTAGTTACCTGTGATTTCATCATGCCTTTCATAGCTCCACCGTAAGTACCATCAGCATAACCATTTAAAGCATCAATGATTCTTTGTTCGTTCCAGCCTTTGATTACTTCTGATTTTCCAAGTGCTTTTTTCTCAGCATTAGCGCCATGACAACCTTTACATGTTGCATACAATAACGCAGCATCAATTTTTTCAGGTTTAACAGCATCTACAATATAAGCTGTTGAGTCTTGAACTGAACTTACTAAAGTTTTTGTTTTTTTCTTTAATTTTTTCTGCTATTTTAGTTGTGTTCTTCTTATCTTCAGTTTCTTTAACTACAGCAAAACCATCTTTTACTTCAAATGATACAGGCTCAGATATTACTTCTTTTACATCTTCAGAACTACATCCAATTACAAATAACGCTACTATTATTGATACTATTATTTTCACATTTCTTCCTTTTTTATTTCTTATTTTTGAAGTATATCATAATTAATCTTTATATTAAAAATAAGTTTTACAAGAAATGTAAAAAACCACAAAAAGAGTAGAGGAAATAAAATTGTTTGAATAATAAACATAGTCATTAAGTGGATAATATTATTTGAGGCACTTTGGATATCCTTTTCTAATAGCTCTAATTTTTTAGACACATTTAATTCAGGAAGGGAGAACTTTAAGTTATTTATTTTCTCATCAAAATAATCACTTATTCCGCTTAAGATACCCTCATCTACATTATCTTCTTTTACTTGAATATTTTTTACTGATTTACTTTCTTCTTTGATTGCATCGAGTTTATTTTTAGTCACATTAATATCACTCATATATACCTCATATTTACTTTCTTGCATTGTATGGTAAAAATACTCAGATGAAATGCTGAAAAACAAGGCTCCAAAGCGTAAAATCAGAACAAGAAAAAATATTTTAATCGTTAAAACAAAGAAAATATTTTTTCTCATATTTTGCGACCAGATAAATACAAGTGCCATAACTCCACTCAGAGCAAGTGCAACTTGTAAAAACATTTTAGAACTTAATTCTAAAAGAAGTTCTTGAACCCCTAATGAAACGATTGAAGCAAGCATTACTAGAGAAAATCGTTCAACCATATCATTAAACGGGTCTAAAACTTCTCCAATACTTATGCTTAAACCTAAACCTAATGGTGCAGCAGAAAATTCTGTTCCTTGGACTACGGAGATTATCGCATTTAATCCTTTAGCCATAGCAAAGGCAGAAACTGCATTTTTCATTACCTCACTTTGAACAGTATATGCTCCTAAGTAAAAACTAAAACTAACAATAAAAAGTAAAAAAAGTGTTAAAAATATTCTCATTAATGTGCCTATAAAAGATTTTGGATATAATTGCATTAATTTAACAAAGTGAAAAAAACATGACTTTTGAACCCTATCCATTTGAAAAACTAAACAATTTACTAAAAAACATCATTCCCAATAATAACTATAAAGCATCTGCTTTAACCATTGGAGAACCTCAATTTTCTACACCTAAGTTTATCCAAAATGCACTAAAAGACAACACAAACTTACTTCAAAAGTACCCTAAATCTTCTGGAGAAGCAATCCTTCGAGATGCACAAAGAAGATTTGTAAAAAGTAGATTTAGTGTAGCGCTTAGTGATGCGCAGATTATTCCAACATTTGGAACACGAGAAGTGCTGTTTAATTTTCCCCAGTTTCTACTTTTTGACAAAAAAGAACCTGTAATGGCTTTTACAAATCCATTTTATCAGATTTACGAGGGTGCTGCTATTGCCACGCGTTCAAAAATCATTCACTTAAATCTTAACAAAGAAAACAACTTTAAACCTGAGATAAACGAAGAAGAATTAGCTACATGCGACTTAGTTATTTTAAACTTTCCAAACAACCCTACCTCTTGTGTTTTAACTCTCAAGGAATTAGCAGAGTGGGTCTATTTAAGCATAAAACATGATTTTGTTTTACTCAATGACGAATGTTACAGTGAAATTTATACAGATGCAAAAATTCCATCATTACTTGAAGCATCTATCTACGCAGGCAATTCTACATTTAAAAATATCCTAGTCATCAACTCAATTTCAAAACGCTCATCTGCTCCAGGACTTAGAAATGGTTTTATAGCAGGCGATGCAAATATTTTAAAAGAGTACATGAAGTACAGAACTTATGTTGGCTGTGCATCACCACTTCCTCTTCAAAGTGCAGCTGCTGCTGCATGGTTAGATGAAGATCATGTTGATATTTCAAGAAAAATCTATAAAAAGAACTTTGAAATAGCCCAAGAGATTTTAGGAACTGCCATTCCAATGGCAACTTTTTATCTTTGGTTTGAAGTTAAAAATCCCATAAAATTTACTAAAAAACTTTATGAAAACTACAATGTAAAAGTTCTTCCTGGTGAGTATTTAGCACGAGAAGGTTCATCGAGCGAAAATCCAGGAAAAGGTTTTGTAAGAATTGCACTTGTAGAATCAGAAGACAAAACGAGAGATGCCCTCACTCGAATCAAGGAATGTTTAAATGAGCAATAAAATAGACACTTTAAAAGCAAAAGTATTAGAAGCACAAACAAATGCAGATATAGCGACACTCTATGTACTTCAAGAGGAAGCACTTGAAACTTTTGATGAGGACACATTAAGTGGATTTTTTGCAAATATTTTAGACCTTGCCTTAGAGAACTTAACAAATACATTGGAATCTTGTAGTAGCTTAGATATGAAAGACACCCAAGACTTTGCAACACTTCGAGCGCTTTATGAATACGCGATGGAGCATTACCATGGTGGAAGTCCCAAAGATGCAAGTGCCTTGTTTGAAGTTCTTGGAGGGCTTACTAAAGATAAGTCTTTTACACATGCTTTAAAATACCATCAAAAAGCCTCAGAAGCTAGTATTTCTCTTGATACTTTTTTAGACGAATATACCGACATGGATAAAACGCAAGAAGCAAATACTTTTTATATCTCTTGCTTTACAAAAAAGGCACAAGATTTGCTTGATGTTAAAAAAGAAAAAGCGGAGTAATATATGAAAATTCACTTTATTGGTATCGGTGGTATAGGAATTTCTGGTTTAGCGCAGTATATGAAGTACCGAGGGCATGAAGTGTCTGGTTCAGATATTTCAGATTCACTCACCATTAAAAAACTCCGTAGCATGGGTATTACTGTAAGTGTTCCCCATTTAAGTTCTGCTGTTACGAACCAAGACTTTGTGGTACATTCTGCTATTATTCGACCTGATAATCCTGAGATTATAGCTGCTAAAGAAAAAGGTATAGAAGTACTTGCCCGTAGAGAAGCACTTCCTATGATTTTAAACGATAGAAAAGTTTACTCTGTAGCTGGAGCGCATGGAAAAAGTACAACTACTGCAATTCTTGCTGCCATCATGCAAGGTTGCGCCATTATTGGAGCAGAGTCAAAGGCGTTTGGCTCAAATGTACGCTACGATGAAACAACAGACACCATGCTTTTTGAAGCAGATGAAAGTGATGGGAGTTTTTTAAACAGCAACCCACACTGCGCTATTGTAATCAACGCAGAACCTGAACACATGGAATATTACGATTATAATTACGAACTATTTTATGACTCTTACAAAACATTTATAAATTCTGCCTCGTGCCGCATCTTGAATGCTGAAGACCCATTTTTAGCTACTTTAAAAGATGAGATACAAGCAAAATGGCTTTATCCAAGTACTCAGATCAAAGACATTGAATTTGTTCTTATAAAAAATGAACCACATACACGATTTGTGTTACGAGACTTAGGTTCTTTTGATGTTTGGGGATTTGGTAAACACATAGCACTCGATGCATCTTTAGCAATTTTGGCAGCGCATGAGTCTATGGATATTGAAGATATTCGAGATAATCTCTTAACATTTAAAGGCATCAAAAAACGCTTTGATATTGTTGGTGCCCAAGAAAATACTGTAATCATCGACGACTACGGTCATCATCCTACTGAGATTAAAGCAACATTTGAGTCTGTAAAAGAATATGCTGCACTCAAAGGCTTTGAGAAAATCACAGCTATTTGGCAACCACATAAATATTCTCGCACTATAGACAATCTTGATGCATTTATCAAATGTTTTGAGGGTGCACAAGAGCTTATTATATTACCAGTATGGTCAGCAGGAGAATCTCCTAAAAATATCGACTTTGAAGAAAAATTTAAAAGCTACAATCTAACAATGGCAGATAAAATAACACGAGCGAACAATACAATTACAGTTGTTAAAGACGACAAAGACTTAGAAGTTTTAGACAAAGGTCTCATCATCGGTTTTGGCGCGGGTGATATTACATACCAAATCAGAGGAACTGCCTAATGACATATATTTTCGGAATTCTTATTATAGGTTTATTTTACCTAGCACTTCATTACTTAACGGAGCTAACTCTTTCTCAAAAATGGTGGGTAATCACTATAGTCCTTTCAATTTTAGGTGTTGCCATAATGTTTAATGCATACAGTGAAAACCAAAGTAATAAAACAAGAGATATCGCAATGCAATTTAAGCAAGGCAAAACCCTTCAATGTGATGGGCTTGAAGTAAATTCCACTAACTATACACTCAGTGTTGGAACCTATACATTTATAGGTAAAGATAATACTAGCAATGCAGGGCAAATGATTTCAGCATCAAGTTGTGAGTAAAAAATGAGTTTTTTGTAACAAAAAGTTACATTTTCATAAAAATCATTTAAACAAGCAATTAATTAACATATTTTTGCTCTTTTAGATATATCATAGTTCTAATGAAGACATACAGCAGAGATATAATTAGCGCAAATGATATTAATGATTTAGTTCAAGAGCATTCGATTAAAGATGACTCTAAACTTTTGATCCAACTTTTCTGTGGCGCATCCGATATAACTTTAATCCATTCCTTCCAAGAATACTTCAAAGTAAATTTTCCTAAAGCAACACTTGTTGGAAGTACAAGTGATGGAATCATTGATGCTGACTCGGTTCATATTAAAGATACTAGCCTCGTAGTATTTTTATTTTTTAAGTACACTACGCTTAAATCACTAATCATGGACCATGATGATAGTTATCATGATTATTTTAAATCTGGCTATATGCTCGCTTCACATCTAATCAGCCATGACACAAAAGTACTGATTACTTTTAGTGATGGGACACATACTAATGGCGAAGAGTATATCAAAGGAATCAATTCATTTTCAGGAAATACAACCATATCCGGTGGTATGGCTGGAGATAATGGAGCACTTAGTAAAACATATGTATTTGACAAAGACTATGCAAGTTCAAATGGAGCAATCGCAGTTGCACTTAACAGTGATGTCTTAGAAGTTACTACGAACTATAGTTTTGACTGGATGCCAATAGGTAAACAACTCAGTGTTACAAAGTCCATCGATAATCGTGTCTATGAGATAGATGGAATGAGTGCCGTAGAACTTTATTCGAAGTACCTAGGAGAAGAGTTAGCTTCTTTATTACCTCAAGTTGGGATTGAGTATCCTTTAATCGTTGAGAGAAATGGCATAGATACTGCTCGCGCAGTTTTATTTAAACATGATGATGGTTCTTTAACCTTTGCGGGAAATGTTCTTGAAGGTGAACGCATTCGCTTTGGAATAGGAAATGTTGAGACTATACTGCGTGGTGGAGATAATAACCTCAGAAGTATTATAGAAAAATCTAAAAATACCATAGAAAGCTTTTTTATCTATTCGTGTATGGCACGGCGTAGATTTATGGGAAGTCATATAGAAAAAGAACTTCGAGCTTTTGCAGATATTGCTCCAACTTCAGGATTTTTCACCTATGGAGAGTTTTTTCATAGCAAAAATAACAATCAACTTTTAAATGAGAGTATGACAGTTCTAGCACTCTCTGAAAGCGAAGAAAAAATAGATATAAAACTTGATAACGCACTCATACATCAACATCACTTTAGTGCTAATCCTCTTCATATAATTTCACATCTAACAAATACAATATCTCACGAATTAGAAAACCTAAACAATACTCTAGAATCACGAATTAAAAGAAATACGGATATCATTTATAAACAAGCCTATTTTGATAAGCTCACAAATTTGCCAAATCGTTTAAAACTTATTAATGATCTTTCACAACATATTAAATCAGATCTAATTTTGATAAATATAGATGAATTTAATCTCGTAAATGATTTTTATGGTCACAGTACAGGAGATAGTGTTCTTAAAGATTTTGCTTGTGTTTTAGAAGTTTTTTCAGTACAAGAAAGTGCTATAGCCTACAAACTACCTGCTGATGAGTTTGCATTAATTTTAGAAAAACACTATTCAACTAAAGAGCTTGAAGTACTTGTTTATAAATTAATTCAAACCTTAACGAATCATTATATTTCAAATAAATACCACCAAATAAGAGTTGATGTAAGCGCTTCTTCTTCTAAAGTCATAGGAGATGGATCGGGTTTAGCAAATGCAAATATGGCACTTAAACTTGCTAAAAGAAAAAACATTAGCTACCTTGCTTTTGATAAATCTTTAATGCTATCTAAAAGTCATGAAACAAATTTAAATATGGCAACAACAATTCGAGATGCTATCAATAATGACACTATAATTTCTTATTATCAACCTATCTATAATGCTAAAACAAAAATAATAGATAAATATGAATGTCTCGTGCGTTTAAGAAGAGACAATGATGAAATATTAGGTCCCTATTCATTCTTAGAAATCTCACAAAAAATAAAGCTCTATCCCCAAATCACAAAGATAATGATAGACAAAACTTTTACTTACTTTTGTAAAAATGGATGCAAATTTAGTATTAACCTTTCTTTTGAAGATATCTCAAATAAACAAACACGGGACTATCTTTTTATAAAAATAGAAGAGTTCAAAATCGCAGAACAACTCACAATAGAGATTTTAGAAAATCAAGAGATGCAAAACCAAGAAGAGATTAGATATTTTATTGATAAAATCTATGGCTTAGGTGCCAATATTGCCATTGATGACTTTGGAAGTGGCTTTGCAAACTTTCAACATATTGCAAATATTAAGGCAGATTATTTAAAAATCGATGGTTCGCTTATTAAAAATATTGACACAGATGAAAATTCACGACTTATTGTTGAGACTATTGTTATTTTTGCCAAAAAACTTGGTATGAAAACAGTTGCAGAGTTTGTTCATTCTAAAGAAGTTTATGATGTTGTTTGTACACTTAACATCGACCTACTTCAAGGTTATTATTTGGATATGCCACTGCGTGAAATTTAGCTATAATTTCGCACTATGAAAGAAAACAAACCATCTAAATTAGACTTACTAATAAACCAACTTGACTTAAACGAACATATCAACTCATTTTTAAACTTTTTTTCACGCGAAAGTTCTCTTTATATTGAGGGTGACCAAGGTCTTCACTTTCGTTACATAAAAGCACTTGATGCAATAGAATTTAACGCTCCTCCTAAAATCGCGCCATTTCACACAATCAAATCGCATCTAAAAAAGCGTGGTGTTCTAAATTTTGAACAGATTTTTGAGATTGTAAAAGTTATCCGTTATTTTCGTTATTTTAAAAACCGTGAACTTGATGGAATTATCGGTGAATGGATGAGTAAATTCATCATCGATGAAAGATTCACCCAAATAGAAAAGTACTTCACAAAAGATGGAAAATTTGAAGAAAATCTTGACGAAAACCTCTTTGGCTTAGGTCAAAGAATACGCGAACATAAAAATGAAATGAGTGGCTCACTCAAACGCATGATGTCAAGTTCCAAACTTGCAGGCTATCTTGTAGATACACAGGTTCACTTTCTCAACAACGAAGAATGCCTTTTAGTACGAGGTGGCTTTAACCATGTTCTTAAAGGTGCTGTTATTGGCAGAAGTACTGGTGGATTTTTTTATGTATCTCCTGATTCGATTTTAAAAGCAAAAGAAAAAATACGCTATATCGAGCAAGAAAGAGAGGCTATTTTTTATACCTACGCAAAAGAATTCTCAAGTAAACTTGCAGAAATACAGCCCTTTATAAACTTTATAGACAAAGAGTTTGATAAGTTTGACAACTACCAAGCAAGGGTTTTATTTGCTAGGGCAAAAAGTTTGCAGATTGTAAAATCAAAAAATGATTCTAAAATAATACTCAACGCATTTATCCACCCTGCTCTTCATAATGCAAAGCCAATTCATGTCGATTTTTCAAAAAATATCTTGATGGTAACGGGTGTAAATGCTGGTGGTAAGACCATGCTTTTAAAGTCTATTCTAGCATCTGCATTTATGGCTAAGTACATGATTCCGATGGCTTTAAATGAAGAAAAGTCGCATATAGGTTCTTTTAAAAATGTGCTTGCTATTATAGATGACCCTCAAAATGTAAAAAATGACATTTCAACTTTCGCAGGTCGTATGCAGCAGTTTAGTAAAATTTTTGATCAAAACAAAGCACTGGTAGGTGTTGATGAGATTGAGCTAGGAACAGACAGTGACGAGGCAGCAGCACTTTTTAAAGTTATCTTAGATGACTTAATTGCTAGAGGTCAAAAAGTAGTCGTAACAACCCACCATAAGCGTCTAGCAGCACTTATGGCTGACCGTGACGATGTTGAGCTAATGGCTGCTATTTATGATGAAGAACAAAGAAAACCTACTTATGAGTTTATGCAAGGCATCATCGGGAAAAGTTACGCCTTTGAAACAGCAAGCAGATACGGCATCTCTAACAAGATTGTTAATGAAGCAAAAGCTGTGTATGGAGATAATTCTGAAAAACTCAGCCTTTTAATCGAAAGAGGCTCTGAGCTTCAGCGTGAACTTAAGAAAAAACATCAACTTGTTGATGAGAAAATCGCTACTTTAAAGAAAAAAGAGCTCGGGCTTGACGAAGAAAAAGAGAGACTTTTTAAAGAGCTTGATGAACAACGCTACGCACTCAAAAGAAGTTATGAAGTGGCTATAGGTGAAGCTAAAACTGCAGCAAAGGCTGGAGATTCTCAGTCCATTCATAGAGCAATGAACAAGGCAAACAAAAAGCTTCCAGATGCAAAAAAAGCAGTAGTTCAAGATGTAGATTTTAAAGTTGGCGATAAGGTTAAATACCATTCACAAAAAGGGATTATTATCTCTATGCGTGACAAAAAAGACGCGACTATCGAAGTTGAGGGTATGCGCATTCGCGTTAAAACTACGCATCTCAAACATACTCAAATCATACAAGCGAAAGCACAAACAAAGATAAAAGTGCAAGTAGAAAAACGAGCAGGACTTAAATGTGATTTACATGGTTTACGCGCAGATGAAGCCTGCGAAGTGCTTGATAAGTTTCTCTCAGATGCTCTTATAAACGGTTGGGATGAAGTGATTGTTTATCATGGTATCGGAACTGGAAAACTCTCCTTTGCTGTGAAGAACTTTCTTATTGCACATCCTAGAGTGAGAGGATTTGATGACGCACCTCAACACCTTGGTGGTTTTGGTGCTAAAATCGTTTCCCTATGAAAAAAGTAGCAATCATTGGCGGTGGTGCATCGGGTCTTTTATGTTCACTACTCTGCCTAAAAGCGTCTTTACATGTAGATATTTATGAACAAAATGAAAAGTGCGCGAAGAAAATTCTCGTATCGGGGAATGGACGCTGCAATATTACAAATACTTCCCTTTCAAGTGCAGACTACTATAGCCAGAATCCTGACTTTGTGAGTGAAGCTTTGAATCTCTTTGGCTACAAAGAATTTGAAAAGTTTACTCAGTCTATAGGTCTCATAATAGAAGAAAAAAATGATGGCAAATGCTATCCCTTAAGTAATGAAGCTAAAAGTGTTGCATCTCTTTTAATAAGCACGGCACAAAACTTAGGCGTTAACTTTCATACGCAAACAAAAATCACAGACATTAAAAAGCTCCTAGAAGAATACGACGCTGTTGTTGTAGCAACTGGTTCTGAGGCTGCTTCACACTTAGGTGGAAATCGGGATGGAGGAGACTTTGCCTTAGAATTTGGACACACACTTGTTCCGTCGTATCCATCGCTTGTTCAACTAGAACTTGATTCGAGTTTTGCACATAAGATGAGTGGCGCTAAAGTCGATGGGGAAGTGAACTTGCTCATTAACAATAAGTTAGACTCTTCATACTCTGGTGATATCCTTTTTACAAACTACGGTGTTTCTGGTTTTGCTATCTTAGATATTTCACAACTTGCATCTGAGGCGATTATGAATTACCAAGCTGTAGATATTCGTATAAATCTACTTCCAAAATACACAGCGCAAAAACTTTCAAACTACATTTTACAAATCTACGAGTCAAATAAGTCTATAAATATAGAAAATATTTTACATGGACTTTTACCTATAAAAATTGTAAAAGTTCTTCTTTTAAAACTAGAACTTCCTGTAGACTCAACTATCAACACAAAACTCTCTAAAAAAATAGCCAACCAAATTTTAAATTGGAAGTTTGAAGTTAAAGATACGCATGGTTTTCGTCACGCTGAAGTAGCTGGTGGTGGAGTGAATGTAGATGAGATAAATCCAAAGACTATGGAATCACTCAAACAAAAGAACTTATATTTTTGTGGTGAAGTACTTGATGTTCTTGGAAGAAGGGGTGGATTTAACTTTGCTTGGGCGTGGGCAAGTGCTTATAGTGCAGCACATAGTATCATTAAAAGCTAAAATGTCATATTTGCTCTACATTGATATGATATACTCACAGCAATGAATAAAACTTTACTCTTTATACTCCTGACTAGCATCTACCTTCAAGCACAGACTAAAGATGTATCTTTAGTTCTTCCTTGGAAACATCAATTTGAATTTGCTGGCTATTATGTCGCAAAAGAACTCGGTTTTTATGAAAAAGCTGGACTTAATGTACATATAAAAGAATACGAATCAAATACTAACACTACAAAGGATATTGCAAATCAAAAATATGACTTTGGCGTAGGCTACTCCTTTGTTATCTTTGAAAAAATAACAAAATATCCAAATATTATTTTGATGAGTGCTATCTATCAATCGTCTCCTTTAGTTTTACTCTCACTTAAAAGAGATGATTTAAAATTCATTCAAGATATTAAAAATAAAAAAATAATGATGACCACGAACCATTCAGTAGCTGCTTCCATTAGAGCCATGCTGTTTTCCCAAGAAATTTATGAAAATATGTATACAACGGTAGAAGAAACTTTTACAAATCATGACCTCATCAATGGAAATATTGACTTGCTTGTTGCCTATTCTTCAAATGAACCTTATCTTTTAAAATCCAAAGGACTCCAATATACGATTTTTGACCCTAGAGAATATGGTTATGACTTTTATAATGGCATTCTTTTTACTTCACAAGAAATGATTGAAAATGATCCACAAACAGTCAGTGCATTTCATAAAGCAAGTTTGCAAGGCTGGGATTATGCTTACAAAAACATAGATAAAACGATAGAAATTATTTTAAAAAAGTACAATACACAATCAAAAACATACGCAGCACTTAAATTTGAAGCCCAAACATTAAAAAAACTTTCTTTTAAAGAGGCTGTAGCATTTGGTTCTATTACTCCAAAAAGATTAAAAGACACTGTTAAAACATACCGTTTACTTCATCTTGGTAAAATGAAGGAAAAGATAGACTATGAATCATTTATATATAAAAATGATGTAAATTTAAGTAACTTTACTTGTGCTACAGATGAAGTCGCACCTACCATTAGAGATGCATTTATTTTAAATACCTTTTATAGTAAGGATTTTTTATTTTTTATTTTATTTCTTCTTATCGCTAGCTTTATTTACTATAAAACAAAGATATACTATCTAGGTAAAAATATTATTATTGATAAAAAAAGAAAACTTGTACTCGATACACATATCCATAGTTTTATTATTGATACAAATAAAAATATACTCACTGTGTCTCAAGCACTTTTAAAACTCACACACTATTATAAAGATGAACTCACACAAAAGCACTACACATTTTTAGCATCTTTAGATAATGAGATTATGATAAAAGATTTTTGGCTTACCTTATCAAGTGGACATGTTTATAAGGGAAATATAAATCTAGTACATAAAAACACAGATATTTTAAAGGCATCTGTCATAGCATCTCCCATTTTTAAACAAGACAAATCAATCAAGGAGTATTTTTGTATTTTAACTATAAAATCCTGATTTTTTTACTATCGTTTACTGTTCTTAGAGCTACTCAAATTATAAACATTGATTATTCTGAACTAAAAAAAGAAAACTTTACCCTAGAATATGTAGTTGACACGAAGGCTTCGCTCACAAATAAAAATATTCAAAATCAAGTTTTTCATCCAATATCTAATTGTAATTCACTAGGCTATACAATAAATCCTATTTGGATAAAACTAAAAATCGAGAATACGACAAAACTCAATAAAAATATTTTTATTCATAATGATTTAGCATATTTTTCAAAGATTATTTCAATCTATGAATATCAAAACAATAGATTATTCGACCAAAATATATACACTATTCAAAACAAGAATAATAATTCACTCTTAGGAAGTACTTTTGTCTATCCTCTTAACTTACAAGCCTATACTACAAAAACACTTTATTTTAAAATAGAACCTTTTACTATGAATCTCTTTAACTTTAAGATATATGATGAAAAAAATCATATACATGCACTTATAAATAAAAACATACTAGCAAATATAATTGTCATCATACTCTTTACACTTGCTTTTTATAATGCTCTTTTATTTATTTTGACAAAGAATAAAATATTTTTTTTATTACGCTTTATATCTAATAAATTCTTCACTAAGCTTTGGCTATATGTATGGTATTTATTATCATAGTTTAGAACTCTATGGAGATGCTACCCACCTTTTTAATATTACAGCAGTCTTAGTAGCTAGTTTTTTATTATTGTTTATTGAATCTATTTTTAAAATTAAAAAAAGTAATAAAAATATTTATAGACAGATGCAAGTACTTTATGTCTCAGCTTTTATAGCTACACTTGTAATACTTTTTTATGACATAAAATTTGCTGTAAATATTTCGAGCTTTGTTTTTGCTCTTTCTTTTATTATTATTATAGAAATAGCCTTTCATTTAAGAAAAAAAGAAACATCCATTAAAAAATATATTTATAAGTGCTTACAGTATTTATATTATAAGTCTTTTTATAACAATAGCCGCACTTTATGGGCTAATTCCTCTCAATACTTTTTCATTTTTTGCTTCAGGTTTTGGACTCATCATCGAAGCACTTTTATTTTCTTATCTTTTGCACTACCATATAAAAATCCTAGAAAAAAAGCTTACGCTCCAACAGAATCAGATTATTCTTAAAAATCAAAAAGCACAAATGGGTGGTATGATGGCAGCAATTACGCACCAGTGGAAACAGCCATTAACTACGATAAGTTCTATTGTTATGCTTATAAAATTCAAGTTAGAGAACAATGATTTAGACTTAAAAGAGCTTAACAAAAAGATAGAACAGATTGATTCAAATATTTACTTTTTAGCAGAAACTATTGATGATTTTAAAAATTTTCTCTCGGCTAAAAAAACTAAAACCCAATGTAATTTAAATAAACTCATACAAAGAGCGATTGACCTTAGCAGCGATGAGATAATGGCAAATGATATCATCATCCATCAAGATTTAAATTTTTCAAATAAAACTATTTTACTTTACGAAAATGAACTCTTGCACATCATTCTTAACATCATTCAAAATGCAAAAGAAGCATTTAAAGAAAATAAAGAGACAGAGACTACTAAAATGATAAAAATCATTGGAAGCGTGCAAGGAGATGCTACGTATATTAGCATTATGGACAATGCTGGTGGAATATCCTCCGAACAACTTCCACATATTTTTGAAGAAAACTATACAACAAAGCAATCCGGCACAGGACTTGGACTTTATCTTTCTAAGGTTATTATCCAAGAGCATCTTGGAGGATCTATTGAAGCAAAAAATATTGGAGATGGAACAATGTTTAGGATTAGATTATGAAAAGTGAATTAAGACTCCTTTATGTTGAAGACAATGAAGTTGTAAGAGAAAACTTTAGCATTATATTTTCACATTACTTTAAAAATATACTGACAACAGATAATGGTCGGGATGCTTTGAAGTTGTATGAAGAAAATGATATAGATATAGCTATACTTGATATTTCTATCCCTAATATAAATGGTTTAACAGTAGCCCATACTATACGAGAAAAAGATAAAAAAATCGAAATAGTTATGCTTACCGGACATTCAGAGAAGGAAAAACTTCTCAAAGCGATTAATCTTCATCTCTTTGCTTATCTTGTGAAACCTGTCAAAAAAGATGAACTTACAGATGTACTGGAGAGACTCATTCAAAAGCTAAGCCTCACGCACACAGTCACCTTAGCATCTGAGTATAGCTTCGATATGAAAGAGAAAATATTAAGATATAAAAAGGAGAGTATTAAAATCAGTAAAAATGAAAAAAAACTTCTTAGTTTCTTATGTAAAAATGTATCACAACACCATACTGCAACTGAATTGTCAAATGTGATTTATAACTCGAGTGACAATAGTGACGATGGATCCAATAATATCATCCAACTCATTTCAAGGTTTAAGAAAAAAATGCTAAACTCTTATAATAAAGAAGCCTTTTTTTATAGAAAACATCTATGGTCTTGGCTATAAAATAAATATCTAAACAGGATTACAAATGTCAATAAGTCTCATAGTTCTCATCGTCGTTGGAGTTGTTTTAGTTTTAATGTACAACGCTTTAGTTGCTAAAAAAAAACCAAGTAGAAAATATTTTTGCAAGTGTAGATACCCAGCTTAAAAAAAGATACGACCTCATCCCTAATCTTGTCGCAACAGTGAGCAAGTACATGGAGCATGAGAAATCACTCTTTACAGAGGTGACAAAACTTCGCGCAGATGCCAATAAGCCAAATATTTCTGATGAGAAAAAAATAGCACTCGATTCTCAAGTAAGTTCTGCACTTGGCTCGATTATGATTGCGGTTGAGAATTACCCAGATCTTAAGGAAAATGAAAATGTCATGCATCTGCAAGCCTCTCTAAACGAAGTAGAAGAACAAATCTCAGCATCTCGCCGTTCGTACAATCAAGCTGTTATAGATTATAACAATGCTTTAGAGATGATTCCAACTTCCTCTTTGGCATCTGCTATGAATTATGCACGCAAAGAAGTTTTTGAGATTAGCACGCAAGAGCGACAAAATATTAATGTAAAAGAGCTCTTTAACTAGACCATGAAAAATCTTAGTGAACTTACCGACTTTTACTATAAAACGCTCTACCCTACATTGAAAAGACTAGAAGCAGATAGGAAAAAAGTTCGGTATAGAATCTTTCTCTTTGGCATCTCGTATACACTTATATATGCACTTCTTATTGTCACTCTAAAAAATATTTTATTTCAAAGTTTTGATGCTATTGGATTTATTGGTATCATCTATATTGCAATCGGTGCTTTCATTTATAAAATGCTTAGTAAAGACTATATAAAAGAGTTTAAACAAAAGGTTATCCATCCTCTTATAAAAGAACTCGATAACAATCTCAACTATGATTCTTCTTCACATGTTCCGGCAAAAATTTTCAGACAATCAAAACTCTTTACATCAAGCATAGACAGACTAAATGGAAATGACTTTGTCAAAGGAAAAATAGATGATGTTAAACTTCAATTCTCCGACATTCATGCCCAGAAACGCCATAAAAGCTCTAAGGGCAAAGAGAGTTGGAACACTGTATTTCAAGGTCTATTTATTGTAGCTGAGTTTAACAAGCACTTTAAAGAAAAAACAGTTATTCTTCCTGATTCTGCGCAAAATATGTTTGGTGACATGATAGGAAACTGGCTTCAATCAAACAATGTCTCCCGAGATAAACTTGTAAAAATGGATAGTCCTGCCTTTGAGAAAGAATTTGTAGTCTACTCTACAGACCAAATAGAAGCGCGTTATATTTTATCGCATGCTTTAATGGAGCGACTTTTAAACTTTAAAAAGAAATCCTCACATCCTGTTTATATCTCTTTTATTGGAGATTCTATCCATATGGCTATCGAGTATAACAAGGACTTGTTTGAGCCGTCTATTTTTCGTTCACTATTAGACTATAAAATTGCGATGGAATATGTCCAAACCCTGCATCTATGCATCGGTATCATAGATGAGTTAAAACTAAATGAAAAACTTTGGAGTAAACGATGAACACACAGCAAAACCTATTCGCCTTAAGCATAAAAGACTTCCTCTCACCGCAGATGCTAAAGTACGCGCTCCTTCCCTTTATAATCTCAATGATAATTATGTACACTTTATTTTTTCTCCTAGCAAGTGCTGGTCTAGATGCACTAGGAAGCTTTGATGTACAGAGTACACAAACAAGTATGCAAAATGGTGTTCCTCATACTGAGTCACTTCAAGCACACTTAGAGGGAACTGCTATTATAAAATTTCTGATGAGTCATGCCATCACTTCATGGATCGCAACATTTTTAGTCTATGCTATTGGTGGATTTTTCACACTTTATCTTTCAATCATTGTTGCTATTTTAGTACTTGGGTTTTTAACTCCCTTTGTTCTTAAAGAGTTACAACTAAGACATTACCAAGATGTGGAGATGATAGGATATTCAAACATCATTACAGGTGTATTGGCTACACTTAAATGGGCGCTTATTATGCTTTTACTTTTTTTTTCTTTTTATTCCACTTTATTTTATACCGCTAGTAAATATCATCGCCTTTAACTTTCCTCTGTATTATTTCTTTCACAAGGTAATGACCTTTGATATCGCCTCAAACATTTGTACAAAAGATGAAGATTATTTAATGAAGTATAAATTTGGAACAGGACTTAGACTCAAAACTCTAGGACTCTATCTAATCTCACTCATACCATTCGCAATATTTTTTGGGGCTATCTTTTATATGATTTATTTGGGGAATTCTTACTTTACAGGGATTCGTCAGATTAGAGAGGAAGGCTTGTTGGCTAAGAACTAATCTTCTTCTTTTTCTTCACCCTTAAGAACTAAAGCCCGATAAGCTTCATCTTTAGGGACAAGTCCAGCTTCATAAAGAAACTGTGAAGGCATAAAGTTTATCTTTTTTATTTTGTCGTACTTGGCAAATGCAAGATATAAAATATCTTTAGCTCTGGTTACTGAGACATAAAAAAGTCTTCGCTCTTCATCAAGTGAGCCACCTCTTTGCATAAGTTTACGGTTAGGAAAACGTCCGTCCATGAGGTCAATCACATACACTTCTTTATACTCTAAACCCTTAGATGCATGAACACTGAGTAAGTTTACACCTTCACCTTGTGTTAAATCTGATGAACCTAAAATCATGGCATTTAAAAACCTTTCATGTTCTTTGTAAGGTTTAGATAACTCTTCTAAAAGCGACATTTTTCTTGCAATTTTAGAGAGTGATTCTGTCTTTTGTTTTTCATCTATCGTGCCATCTTTAAGTTGCGCTCGTTTGCTTGATAAAACATCTGATATATGCTTATAAAGCGAAGATGCTACGATTTTTTTAACAACAGTACGCGGTTGTTTGATGCCCTTTAAATCACGATAAAGAAGATAAAAATCATGTAAAAAAGTAGCACCATCTTTGGTGAGTTTTGGATGCTTAAGTATAGGATTTTTCATAAACTTTGCTTCAAAACCAAGCTTTGCAAACTTTCCAACCGCACCGAGTTCTAAAAAATCATCAAAAAGTCCTAACTGATGCGATACTTTTCTTTTTTCAAAAGGATTATTCATCGACTCATCAGGAGCATAAAGACCATAAAATATAGAACCGTTTCCAACTTTTTTCAAAGCTAAGTACATCTCTTTTGCCATTGCAGAGCCTATGCCTTTAGCAAATTCAAAGAGGTGAATAAAGCTCATCATATCAGCCTCATTGATTAAAAGTGTGTATAAATCAAGTACTGCTTTTACTTCTTTTGAATCAAAAAAGCTTGTCCCACCTTTTCGTTTACAAGGAATGTCAAGTTCACGAAGTCCTACTTCGATACCATCCGCAGAAGAGTTGTTTCTAAAAATAACAGCTATCTCCTCTCGTGGAGTACTTGTATCTCTAATCTTTGCCGCCATTGCGTGGTACTGGTCAAACAACTCATCATAGGCTAAAAGTTTAGGTGCCACAGCAACTTGATTTCGTGTTACTTCAAGTTTTTTAGGATAGATTCTTTCATTATGTTCGATTACCTTTGTAGCAAGGGAAAGAATAGGCATAGTTGAACGATAATTTTTTGTTAGTGTATGTACTGTTGCATCGGGAAACTTACTTGAAAAACTCCCAATTATAGAAATATCTGCACCATTAAAAGCATAAATACTTTGGTCATAATCTCCAACACAAAACAAAGAAGGAGGATTCATCGCTTCAATCAATGTCCCTTGAAGTGCATTGGTATCTTGGTATTCATCAACTAAAATTTCTTTATAGCCTAGATTTGTAGTTTTACAAATTTCTCTAAAATGCAGAAGTAAATCGTTAAAGTTCACAAAACCATACTCAGCTTTTAGTGTCTCAAACTCATCAACAACATCTGCATAAATCATAGCAAATTGTTCATGCTCTTCGTACTTCTCGCAAATCCACGCTTCAAAATCAAGATGCAGTTCTGTGTTTTGATAAAAAGAATACACATCATATAAATAATTTCCACCATAAGGACTCACTTCAGCTTCGATATTCATAAAATTTCTTTTTCAAAAACGCTACGAAAAAGTGTTTTAAGTTCGCGTTGTTGTTTGAGTACAACTTTTTTATCTTGCTTTTTAAGCCATCTGTATGAAACCGCATGAAAGGTACCAGCATCAATCTTAGCAGCCACATTTTTACCAAAATACTCAGCGAGTCTCTCAATCATTTCCGCGGCTGCTTTGTTTGTAAAAGTAAGCAGTAAAATTTCTTCTGGCTTAATCTCAGATGCTAGTAAGTGTCCTATTCTTCCAACAATAGTAGAAGTTTTTCCAGTCCCTGCAGATGCAATAATAAGGTTTTCACTCGCGCTAGAAGTTGCTGCTTCGTACTGTTCTTTGTTCAAACGGGATAATGGCATAACAACTCCTTTCATTTTTAAGAATGTGATTATACCTCTTAAAATTTAAAACTATCTCTTTATATAGAAACATTTTGTTACATGTTTATCACATTTTCAATATAAATGTCTCTCAAATGCAACAAAAATAGATTTTTTTGTTATACTATAATAAAATATTATCTTATTTAGAGGTGACACAGAAATGATGCAAGCAAATAATGCAATATTAAAATTAATATCAAATGAAACACTCGATTCCATTCATAATATTGGAGTTGTAACGCCGAGTATATATACTTCAATCTTTACTGAAAATGCCTTAAAACATGAAATAAATATAGATGATGAAAATAAACTTACAGACACACTTTTAGATAGTAAAATACAATTATGCCAAAGTGTCCAAGAAAAAAAACACAAGCAATGTATTTCAACTCAGTGACACAACCTCACGAGCAATATCTGCAATTCAGGATAAAGATGAAGCATTGTTATCCCAGGTTCTTAAAGAAACACAAGCACTCAAAAAAAGAAATAGAAAACCTAAAAGAAGCTGTTTATAAAGATGAATTAACGCATGCTTACAATAGAAAATGGATGAACGATAGGTTCATAGATGCTAACGATAACTTTAATCTTGATGGAACACTGGCTATTATTGATTTAAATTTTTTTAAACTTGTAAATGATACACATGGTCATATTACAGGAGATAAGGTTCTCACTTTTGTCGCAACACAGCTTAAAAAAACTAAACAAAGTCTTATTCGTTACGGTGGAGATGAGTTTATTATCATCTTTAAGGACACAGACCAAGACACTGCATTTGCTAGTATTAACACTATTAGAGAGAGTATCATTAGTAAAAAACTTAAAACTGGAGATGCTTCATTTCGAGTAAGTTTTTCTATTGGAACCTATGAATTTGAAGAAGGTGACAGCTTGTCTAGTACCATAGAACTTGCAGATAAAAATATGTATAACGATAAAGTCAAAATCAAAACTCGAATCACAGGGATTGATTAGAATATTTTAGCTATAATCGCGTTTAAATAAAAGAAAAAATCAAGGCGATTATATGGCATCAGAAGCTTACGAACCACAAAAAATAGAAAATAAATTTTACAAAATCTGGGAAGAAAGAAAGTACTTCGAGGTAGATGCTAACAAGGCGCTACAAGAAGAGGGAAAAAACTTCTCTATCATGATGCCTCCTCCAAATGTTACTGGTCGTCTTCACATTGGTCATGCACTTACATTTACACTCCAAGATATCATAACGCGTTATAAACGTATGGATGGTTACAAAACACTTTGGCAGCCAGGGACTGATCACGCTGGGATTGCTACACAAAATGTAGTTGAGAAACAACTTCTAGCTGAGGGTACAACAAAAGAAGAACTTGGTCGTGAAAAGTTCTTAGAACGGGTTTGGGCTTGGAAAGAAGAATCTGCTGGAATTATGACTTCACAACTTCGACATATGGGAGTAAGTCCTGCATGGGAACGAGAGCGATTCACGATGGATGCTGGACTTCAAAAATCTGTTAAAGAATCATTTTTAAAGCTTTATAACGAAGGTCTTAT
The DNA here is from genome assembly GCA_030949825.1 of Sulfurimonas sp. Lineage (GTDB taxonomy): Bacteria > Campylobacterota > Campylobacteria > Campylobacterales > Sulfurimonadaceae > Sulfurimonas. The sequence continues at coordinate 54,230 of JAUZSC010000019.1, read as the reverse complement.
CGTCCGTGGAAACTACATGGTAAACTGGTGTACACACGATGGAGCTTTAAGTGACATCGAAGTTGAACATGAAGACCATGATGGAAAATTTTATCATATAAAATACCCTTTTGCTGATGGAAGTGGATCTCTTGAAGTAGCAACAACGCGACCTGAAACATACTTTGGCGATACTGCTGTTATGGTGCATCCAGATGACAAGCGTTATACCCATTTACTTGGTAAAAAAATCAAGCTCCCTCTTTTAGAGCGTGAAGTAACTATAATCGCAGATACCTATGTTGATATGGACTTTGGAACGGGCGTTGTTAAAGTAACACCTGCACACGACCAAAACGATTATGAAGTTGGTAAACGTCATGACTTAGAGTTCATTACTGTGTTTAATGAAAAAGGTATTTTAAATGAATATGCCGGTGAATTTAAAGGACTTGACAGACTTGAAGCGCGTGAGACAATTGTAAAACGCCTTGAAGAAGAAGGTTTTATGATTAAGATAGAAGATCATAAACATCAGGTTGGACATTGTTACAGATGTAAAAGCATTGTTGAGCCTTATATCTCACGACAATGGTTTTTAAAAAAAGAACTTGCAGATAAGTCCATAGCAAAAACAAATGCTGGTGAAGCTAAGTTTTTTCCACCGCATTGGATTAACTCATACAACTCTTGGATGGGTGAACTTCGTGACTGGTGTATAAGCCGTCAGCTTTGGTGGGGACATCAGATTCCAGTATTTTACTGTGATGACTGTGAGCATGAGTTTGCATCTGATGAAGATATGCCAGAGTCATGCCCAAAATGTGGGGCTAAAAACTTAACACAAGACCCTGATGTTTTAGACACTTGGTTTTCTTCTGCTTTATGGCCTTTTTCAACCTTAGGTTGGGGTCAAGGTGAATGTAGCGAAGCTACAGAGAGAGACAACCTGGGTTGCCAAGGTGAGAATAACGAAGCAAATGATATGAAAGATTTTTATCCAAATACCTTACTTATAACTGGTTTTGATATCCTTTTCTTTTGGGTGGCAAGAATGATGATGATGGGTGAGCACTTTAACGGAAAACTTCCCTTTAATCATATTTACCTTCATGCACTTGTTCGTGATGAAAATGGGCAAAAAATGTCTAAATCAAAGGGTAATGTTATTGACCCTCTTGATATGGTAAATAAATACAGCGCTGATATTTTACGCTTTACACTTGCTGTTTCTGCTGCTCAAGGTAGAGATATCCGTATGAGTACAGAAAAACTTGAACTCAACCGAAACTTTACAAATAAACTTTACAATGCAAGTAAATACCTACAAATGAATGTAGATGTATTTCCAGATTTAGAAGGCTTTTGTCTCCAAACTGAGCTTGGAAAATACATGGCATCTCGTTTAAATGTAGCTACAAAAGAAGTTCGTGCTTACTTAGACGAATACAAATTCAACGATGCAGCACTTACGCTTTACAAATTCATCTGGAATGAATTTTGTGGTTGGGGAATTGAGCTTTCTAAGGCTGACAAAGATTCTATCGTTGAACTTGGGGCTATTTTTAAAGAGGCGATGAAGCTTCTTCACCCTTTTATGCCTTTTATTACCGAGTATCTTTACCATGAACTCTCAGGAACATCGCTTGAAAATGGTGATTCCATTATGCTTATGAAGTATCCTAGTAAAACGAAGAAAAAAGATGAGCAAGAACGCAAATTTGAAGTTATTATGGATGCAATTGTTTCTATTCGTAGAGCAAAAGTACTTGTTGATTTAGCGAACCAAAAAATAGAGAAAGCCTTTGTTAAGATTGATGGCATCTCAGATGCAGACCAAGAAGCTATGCGTCCATTTATCTTAAGACTTGCAAAAGTTGAAGTCCTTGAGTTTACGCAAACAAAAATAGACAATTCTGTAAGTGACATTTCTGACCTATGTGAGACTTTTATTCCAACCGACTCCATAGATTTAACTCCAATCATTACAAAACTTACAAAACAAGATGAAAAACTACAAAAAGAGATAGACAAGCTTGGAGGGATGCTTAAAAATGAAAGATTTGTAGCTAACGCACCTGAGGATATTTTAGAGAAAAATCGTACACTTTTATCAGATGCACAAGCTAAACAAACAAAAGTAAGAGAACAACTTAACTCTTTAGTAAAATAAAAATGTCTTTTTCTTCATTTGCACTTTCTCAACATATATTAAAAGCCATTTCTAAGAATGGCTTTAACACTCCGACCCCTATTCAAAAAAAAAGTAATTCCTCTTGTTTTAGCATCAAGCGATGTAATGGCACGAGCGCAAACTGGAAGTGGTAAAAGTGCTAGTTTTATTCTTCCTCTTATTCAACTACTTAGCCAAATAAAATCAACCGAAATACAAAAAAAAAGCAAAAACACGCGTTCTTGTTTTAACACCTACAAGAGAATTAGCACTTCAAATTGCTGATACTTTTGATAACTTTAGCCACTTTTGCACAAAACCGATAAAAACAGTAAGTCTTATCGGTGGAGATAAAATAGGTGAACAACTTTTTGACATTCAACAAGGTTGTGATGTTTTAGTTGCTACCTCGGGAAGATTTATAGATGTACTGAGTAAAAAACAGATGAACCTCCAAAAAGTGGAGTTTTTCGTGCTTGATGAAGCAGATAAGATGCTAGACATGGGATTTTCAGAGGAGCTAGAATCTATACTTGAGGCAATTCCAGAGCAAAGACAAAACCTTCTTTTTTCTGCAACCTACCCTGAGAAGATGCTACAGATTGCAAAAAGAATCACGCAAAACCCTGTTGAAGTAAGCATTGAAGAAACTCAAACCGTCCAAACAATAGTGCAACGCGCCATCCAAGTAAATCAAGAAAACCGTTCTCCTCTTTTACGCCATCTTATAAAGAGTGAAAAACTAGGTCAAGTTTTAGTCTTCATGGCAAATAAACGCGCAACCGATAACATAGCAATGAAATTTAAAAAGCATGGGATTAACGCACAATCTTTTCATGGCGACCTTGATCAAGAAGAAAGAAACTGCACACTTGATGCTTTTAAAGCTAAAAAGATACAAGTTCTTTTTACTACAGACCTTGTTTCTCGTGGTATAGATATTGAAGATATTTCTTGTGTGATAAATTTTGACTTACCACGCTCACCTACCGACTATATACATAGAATCGGACGAACAGGACGCGCAGGAAAATCTGGTCTTGCTATTTCATTTGTTGACTATGCATCTCAAGCGCATTTTAAACTTATAGAAAAGCGTTCAGATATACAGTTAAAAAGAGAACAAATACAGGGCTTTGAACTCAAAGGTACGGCTCCTAAAAAAAGAAAAAGGCCCTGCTCCAGTAAAAGGGAAAAAGAAGAGTAAGAAAGACAAACTAAGAGAAAAAGAAAACTCTCATTAGTCTTTAGCTATACTTGCAAAACTATAAATTTAAAGGTACTAAACATTGTTTGATTTAAGTAAATATACATCAAAAAACATTAAAAATGATATTCTCTCCGGTCTCGTTGTAGCCGTTGCCTTAGTTCCTAAGCTATTGCCTTTAGTGTTATTGCTGGGGTTAGTCCTATTGTTGGGCTTTATACTGCCTTTATATTAGGACTTATTACCGCTCTTATCGGTGGTAAACCTGGAATGATTTCAGGAGCTACTGGTTCTGTTGCTGTTGTACTTGTTGGCTTATCACTCGAAGTAAATGGAATGCTCTCAGCACAAGGGCTGGATAAAGATGCAATTGCTATGGGCATACTCCATTATATACTTTTAGCAACCATAGTAGCTGGGCTTATCCAAGTAGCTATCGGTGCCTTCAAGCTTGGAAAATTTATTCGTCTTGTTCCTACTCCTGCAATACATGGTTTTGTAAACGGTTTGGCTATCGTAATAGGGACAGCTCAATTTACATTTTTTGAGGGTCAAAACTATATGATGTATGTCTTAGTATTTGTGACGATGGCTATTATGTACTTATTACCTAAGCTTACAACTGCTATTCCAGCTGGTTTAGTCGCTATAGTTGTCATCACCTTAGGTGTTTATTTAACAGATACAAATACACTTTTACTCAGTGGCCTAGATGATATGCAACAGTACGCTGGACAGATGCCGAGCTTTATTGTTCCCAACTATCTCTTTTCTCTTGACGCATTTTTCTTAGTGCTTCCGTATGCAATTATTGTTGCGATGGTTGGTGTTATAGAATCACTCCTTACGCTTTCTGTTTTGGATGAACTCAGTAATACACGCGGTTCTGCAAACAAAGAATGTATAGCGCTTGGTAGTGGAAATATTACCTGTGGTTTCTTTGGTGGTATGGCTGGTTGTGCGATGATTGGTCAAAGTATCATTAACTATACATCAGGTGGGATTGGGCGTTTATCATCCTTTGTAGCTGCTCTTGGTCTTATTGTACTCGTTGTATCTCTAAGTGGTGTTTTAAATGCTATTCCCGTTGCTGTTCTTGTTGGGATTATGTTTATGGTAAGTATCGGCACATTTGAGTGGTCGAGTTTTTCTAGACTAAACAAAATGCCTCGTACAGATGCCTTTGTTATGGTTGCTGTTACAGTTATCACCATCATCGAAGACTTAGCTATTGCCGTGGTTGCTGGTGTTATTATCTCAGCACTTGCTTTTGCTTGGAAACATGCTCGTATTTGGTCTAAGTCTCATGTTGAAGAAGATGGCACAAAAGTATACGAACTCGATGGTCCTCTTTTCTTTGGAAGTGCCACAACATTTGCAGATAATTTTGACATTGAAAGTGATCCTTTAAAAGTTGTTATAGACTTTAAAGAAGCTCGTGTTATGGATGCATCTGGAGTCGAAGCTATAGATATGATTACTAAAAAATACGAAGAAGCTGGGAAAAATTTACTTCTTCGTCACTTATCAGCTGATTGTATCGCTATACTTAAACTTGCTGGTCCGCACTGTTCATACGAAGAAGATAGCCCAACTTATAAAGTTGCTTTTAACTATTAGCAGTCTCTTTTAGAGTTTGGGCTGGTGCACCATGAAAATAGCCTTGAGAATAATCAATACTCTAAGGACTCAATTTTTTCTTGAACCTCCACACTATGAATATACTCTGCTATTATTTTTATATTCATCTGATGTGCAATACTTACAATTCCCCCTGTAATAATCTGACTTCTTTTATCTGTTAAAATCTTTTTTATAAAAGAGCCGTCTATTTTAAGAAAGTCAGGTGAAAATTCTAAAAGACGAGAAAAGTTTGAACTCTCACTTCCAAAATCATCGATAGAAAGCTTAAAACCTTTGTCTTTAAGAGAATTCAATTGCTTGATAATTGTTCCTTTTTCCAAAGATGGAATATCTTCTAACAACTCAAGTACAACTCTATTTGGATTTATGTTAAAAATTTCTGTATTTCGTAGCAAGTACTCTTCTAAATAATTTAGCTGTAAATCATCATTTGTTATGTTTATAGAAAATGAATATCTATTTTTAGAAAATGTTTTACATGCTTTTTTTTATCATTGATTTTGTTATAAGTGAGAGGACTCTAGTCTCTTTAGCCGCATCCATAAAATGGTAAGGAGATACAAAATCTCCATCATCATCTATACGCGCAAGGCACTCGTATTTTTCTATTTTTTTTGTTTTGTTATTTACTATAGGTTGATAAAAAGCAACGATTTTATCTTCGGTTACACTTTCTTGGATTTTATTGACCCAGTATACATTATCTTGAACTTGTCTTATATAAGGAGACTTCATATCATAAACGATGTAAGTTCCGCGCGTATGTTCTCGAAGTTCTTTTATAGCAAGACGAACTTGATTTAAAACTGTAATACCTCTACCCACCGCAATACCTATGCTAAAAGATATTTTAACTTCTATATCTTCTTCAATTTCTATTTCAGTTTCATTAAAAAAAAAGAAGTGAGTAGTTTTGCAGTATCCTCTGCTGTATTTATATCAAGATTATTTTGATTAACAAGCGCAAACTCATCCGATTCTAGTTTATAAATATCGATATTATTTGAGCAAAGTGTGTTAAGTATTTCTAGCACTTTAGTAAAAACAAAATCACCGTACTCTATTCCATAAGAATCATTAATATTACTAAAATTATCTATATTAAGTAAAATTAAATTTAGTTTTTTTTTCTTCTCGTAAAAGTGCTTTAAAGGCTGCACAATTATACTTTTTTATCGTATTCACTCACTATCCTTTATTTTTGCAAAAATATAAATTCTTTTGGTCGTTTTGATTTATATTGACTCATTCCTTGACCTATTGAGGCATTTATATATGTTGGATCAGCTATAACATATTTTTTAGAATGCACTCTAACTGTATCACCTTTAAGAGGAATATACAAGGCTGTAGACATATGATTACTATATTTTACCCCAACTACTCCAATTTTAAACATATCTTTGACAAGTTTTGCAAAAAGAATAGCTCTATCTTCACAATCTGATTTATCATAATACAAGGTCTCATCTGCAAACATCACTTTTTCTCTTCCAAATTGTTCATTGTCGACCTGATATTTAAAAGCATTTTGAACAAAGTGCAAGACAAAATTTATAGCAGTGCTTGATTTTTTTCCGTTTATATATTTTCTCAATCCATTAACAATATCTCCATAACTTTGAGAATCCATTTGGGCATTAAAATATGTTTCATAATCTGCTTGGGGATAAGATGCCATAAAATCAATCATGTTTTTATTGTATCTATATTTAATTGTATATTTTTTCATATTTTGTTTAAATACCAAGTGTTTTGTATGTAGATTTTCACCTAAAATAGGAAGAGAAGTCAAAGACAAATCAATACTTTTAGTAGCCTCTGAATATTTTTGTTTATATGTAAAAAGCTTTTGATTAGTTGCCTTCGCATATTCTGATATGCTATAAAAATTCTTTTTATCAAGCGTGTACATTGGTGTTGCATAAATAGTTTTTTTACTCGCATACATTACTATAATATGCTTTTTGGATAAGGCTGCTTTTACTGCGTAGCCTAGCTTATTGAAAATAAACCATCGTAAAAGTCTCGCTTCATCTTGATTGGAAAATATATAATAACTTATTTTTTTAATGAGTAGATATTTTCCCCAATCGTTTAAGTTATGTGCAAGTGAATATTTGTTTATTTCATCTATGAGTGCTTCATATTCTGTACTCACTGCTACATTAAAAAAGTTACTGATTCCTTTTTTTGACAATGGATAAAATTTTGCATCTAGGAGTCCATCTGGAATATTAAAACCTATGTTTTCACCAAAAAAATCAAACTCTATCTCTTTTTTTTCATTTGCTTTTTTTTGTATTTTTTCCTGATTTACGCTTGTGTTTAGGCTTGCCAAAAGTATAAGTGGACCTTTATCTTTAAGTTCTAGCTTTCTCGCAGAAGGTATTTTACTTGGTTTTGCTTTTGTGTAAAAAGGAGTGGCTGTAACAGAGGAGTACTCTTCCCAGTTAGATAATATGTACTGATTAAAGAGCTTGTCTTCTTCATGCAGATACTTAACAATAAAATCTGATTGTGACTTTTTAAACTCAGAGAAAGACTCCGCATTTAAAAAAGTGAAAGCTACACTTAAGAGAACTAAAAAGCTAAAACGGCCAAACAGATTGTACAATTTTAGTCCCCCAGCCTTGTTCACTCGTGCGATCAACATCTCCCTCAGTTACATATGAAATCTTTGCTTCACTCATTTGAGCTGAATCAATTTTATTGAATTGATCTATGTCATAAGGGCGTATGACACCACTTATTTGAATTATTTGTTTTTGTTTATCTATGAGTAACTCACGCTTTCCTACTATAAAATAGTTTCCATTACTTAAAACTTTCACGATTCTTGCTGAAACAGTAGTCGTAAATGACGCATCTTTTGTAGCACTACCTGAACCGGCAAAATTACTAGTACTATTTGCTGTAAAACCAATGTTTGTCAAGTTATTAAGTTTATTTGTGTACTGAGCTAGTGTACCGCTAGTTCCACCTGCTGTAAATGTACCCCCACCTAAGGCAGATGTATCTGTTTCGCTCAAAGCCTTTGCTGCTACGCTTGAACTTTTAGCTGTTTCAGATATAACAACACGAACTATATCATGCACATGCATCGCCTTATGATCTGAAAACAAAGGGTTGTCTCCTTGACCAAATATACTTCCAGTTGCTGCAAAGTCCTGTCTTTCTTCCATCGCTGGCATCTGCTCAACATATACAGGTGGCTCAAAATCTATCTCAGGGTCTGTTAAACCTGCGGTGCATCCAGTAAATACAAGAAGCATATATAAACTAATAAATAAGCTAAGTAATTGTTTTATCATATTGTCTCTTTTTTATCATTATTGTTTGCTATAATACTAGCAAAAATAGTTCCATTAAAAAAAGGATTTGAATGTCGTTAAGAGAAATAATCAACCAAGATGTAAAAAATGCAATGAAAGCAAAACAAACAAAAAAAGAGATGCACTGCGTCTTCTTACTGCCGCATTTAAACAAATAGAAGTGGATGAGAGAAGAGAATTAAGTGATGCAGATATTATAAAAATAATTCAAACACAGGTTAAAAGAAGAAATGATGCAGCGACGCAATACAAAGATGCAGGACGCGAAGACTTACTACAAATTGAACTCGATGAAATAGAAATATATACACCCTATCTACCTGCGCAACTAGACAATGAAGAATTATCATTTTTAATACACGATATCATCATCAAAGTGGGTGCTACAAGTTTAAAAGATATTGGAAGAGTGATGGGTATTGCAACAAAAGAATTAGCTGGGCGCGTTGATGGAAAAAGAATTAGCGAGTGTGTTAAAAAGTTATTAGGATAACTTTTTAACCATTTTTAAGTGTTCGAAGTGCTGATTCTTCATCATCAGTTCGCATTAAAGATTCCCCTACTAAGAAAGCATCTACACCTGCTTTACTTAAATCTTCTAACTGGCCATGTTCATAAATTCCACTCTCAGCTACAATAATTTTTCCATTAGGTATCAAAGGGATAAGCTCGTAACATAAATTCATATTCATCTCAAATGTTTGAAGGTTCCTATGGTTTATCCCTATAATATCACTTCCAGCATAGATAGCCTTAGTTAAGTCTGTTTTATCATGAACTTCTACAAGTGCTTCCATCCCTAGGTGTCGTGTGTATCCTAGTAATTCTTTTAACTCTTTTTTACTAAGCGCTGCTGCAATTAAAAGAATAAAATCGGCACCATGAACAGTAGCTTCTAATACTTGGTATTTTGATACAATAAAATCTTTTCTCAAAAGAGGAATTCCAACATAACGCCTAATACCTCCTAAATAATCAAGAGAACCCTCAAAGAAGTGAGGCTCCGTTAAGATAGAAATAGCGCTTGCTCCACCTCGCTCATATGCCTGAGCGATTGCTAAAGGATCAAAGTTTTCACGGATAACACCTTTTGAGGGTGAGGCTTTTTTAACCTCAGAAATAATTCTATACGGATCTTCCTCTGTCGCTTTAAGATAAGGAATAACATCTCGAGGAACGCGTGCATTAAACGCCAAAGAACGCCCTAACCAATCAAGCGAAAAATCTTTTTCTCTTTTTACTAAATCTTCTTTTGTCTTTTTAATTATGTCATCTAAAATCATTGTTTATTTTTACCTTTACATTTTTTAATTAATTCGTGGTGCCTCACAACTTCTGCATCATCACCACCGTCTAGTTTACGAACCTTTTTAATTATGCGAAGCGCATCTGAGCATTGGCGAAGTTTATAATGTCCCCAAGCTAAAGAATCAAGATAATAAGCAGAGTCTGGTTCCATTACTAAAGCTTTTTTAATATACTCTATTCCCTTGGACACATCTATATCATGGTCAATTAATACATATCCAAAATAATTCAAATACAAAGAAGAGCTATCTTGCTTAAGTACTTCTTCGAACTTTTTAGAAATGCTACTTAAAAAAGCTTTATCGTTCTTGTCTTTTTGAGCTTCATACTCATAAATCACACTCTCGCCTAAGTATTTTATCTCACCTGTTTCATCATAAATATTTTTTGCGAGAGGGAAAGCTTTTGTGTAATTTTTTGAACTTGTGTAAAGTTGTAAAAGTGTTACATCATCACTTTGGCTCTCTTGTAAAAAAAGTATAAGTTGAGGGTAGTCTTTTTTATAGCCATATAACTGTACAATTTGTTCTGCTACTTCAGGCTTAGCATCGACTTTATAGTATCGTAAATATGCCGAGAGTAAACCCTCTACATTATTTTCATTACTATAAAAAGAGATAAGCCTTTTACAAATAACAACAGAACAAGCATGAAGCATTGTGTGTGTTTCTAGGTAGGCTATTGCATCTTTTTTTCTATCTAAATTTACATACAGTAGAATTGCCATTCTATCTAGTATTTTTTCACTGTATTTTTTTGAATATCCACTCTCAAGATATTTTACTGCCTCATCAAATTTTTCCTGTCCTATATATATATCACTTAGTAAAATATAATCAGCTTCATCTTCACTTACTTCAACAAGTGCAATGGCCAAGTCCTGTGCCTCTTGAAATCTATTCATTTGAATAAGTCCAACAATCTTTAGTCTAACAAGTATAAAATCATCTAAGTGTTTGTTTGTAATTGCATCTACTCTATCTATTACGAGTTGATTTTGTTTTAAAAAAAGTCTATTTTGAAGCGAACGATGCATGTACTCTTTTCTTAATGATTTTACATATAAGGTTTCAAAAATTTGTGCAGCACTTGAAAAGTCTTTAACTTGTTCTGAACGAAGTGCAAACATTATCAAGGAATCTTCTTCATTAAACATTTTTTTATTGTTGTGTTTAGTTTCTTTTAGAGTTTTTTCCTCAAGCATTGATGTTTTTTGAGCACATCCTGTAAATATAAGGAAGCCAATTAAGAGGAGGAGTTTATACATCTATTATTCCTGGACATTCTAGTTTCAATTCATCTACCCTTGTTTTATAATAATCCCAAAAGGGAAAGGTTTTACATTGTGTTGGACGCGCTTCATAGATGCCACATCCATTTGTCTTAGAATCATAAAAAATACATTCGTACGATTCGCCATTCTTTTTTTCTTTGATGGAATATTTATACATCTTTTTAAAAAGATACTTCGGGACAAATTCGTTTACATCCATTTTTAAAAACTTGGCAATCGATTCGATTTCATTTTTAGTAACATAGATATAACCGCTTTCACCTGTACAGCATCTCGCTTGACAGCTTTCACATGCTTGTGGGTTAAAGGCATAATCAAAGCCTTCTTCTTTCATTACAGCTGACATTTTATACTCTGAGTATTTGCTTTTTTATACACATCTTTTGCCTCTTGTGTCAATTCATCACCATTAAAGTTAATCAAAGGATTCCATACTTTCATAAGTGATTTTGAACCATTTCTCGCATGTATCATCACTAAAGATGCAGGCTTTATAAGACGAGGATGCACAAACTGCACATCAACAACTCGCATCTTTACTTTTTCTAATGCAACACACACAAGCCCAAACTGCGAAGCGTCATAGCAAAATATAAAGTGCGAATGCGGTTTTAAAATACGCGATACTTTTTTAAAAAAGTCATCTAATGCTAAGTTGGTATTATACCTTGCATTAAATAACATTTCATTCTCACTTTTTTTAGCACCCTCTGGATAAAAAGGAGGGTTTGAAATTATATAGTCGTACTTATCTTCAAATTCAAGTTCTAAAAAATCACCTTTATGAAGTTTATAGTCTATTTTATTTACATCTGCATTATGTTGTGCATATTCTATAAAAGCCTCTTGTTTTTCAACCGCTTCAAGATGTATTTTAGGGTTATCGCGTGCCACTAAAAGTCCTACAATAGCGCAACCAGCACCCACATCAAGAACACGCCCTTTTGGTTTAAAAGAAGATATAAAATCATAAAGAAATACAGAATCACTATTATAACAGTAGCCCGATTCTGGTTGATATAAAAGCATAAATAACCTTTTAGATATAATCATGTAATTATATCTCAAAGGCATTAAATTATGATTATTATTCCTGCTCGTTTAGCATCTACACGATTTGCTGAAAAAGTTTTAGCTGATATTGGTGGATTACCTATGGTTGTACGAACTGCAAAGGCTGTAGCACATCTTGACAAGGTAGTTGTTGCTGCTGATGATGAACGCATCATAGCTGTTTGTAAAGAGTACGGGATTGAAGCCATGCTTACTTCTACAACACATAAAAGTGGAACTGATAGAATCAACGAATGTGCAAATATTTTAGACCTTGATGAAGATGAGCTTATCATTAATGTTCAAGCAGATGAGCCTTTTATAGAGGCTACTGTAGTCGAGTCGCTTATAAAAAAACTTAAAGAACTTCAAGAAAAAAATGAGTCTTACATCATGGGGAGTTGTTACAATGCTATTAACGCAGAGTCTGCGGAGGATCCAAACCTTGTAAAAGTAGTTTTAGATGAACAAGACAATGCGATTTATTTTTCCCGTGCTAAAATCCCACATAACCAAGGTGGAGGTGCAAAGTATTTTGGACATATTGGCATCTATGGTTTTTCTAAAAAAAGCTTAAATGAGTTTTGTAATCTAGGAGATGCACCCATAGAAGACATAGAAAAACTAGAACAACTTCGTGCAATTTACCATCAGAAAAAAATAACTATGCTTAAAGTTACGAGTACTGGTTTTGGAATTGACACGAAAGAGGATTTAGCAAGAGCTATTGAGATATTTTTATAGCCTCAAGTAAACTAATATCTAGGCTTTGTAAGAATAGTAAAGTCACCAAATTTTTCACTCATTGAAAACTCATGTTTACGACAAAAACCTGACTGCATCTTTTCTAACATTTTTTGGGCTTCTTTTTGGGCTTGTTCTTCTGTAGAGAACTCTAAAAGCTCTCCCATTCCACTTTTAAGAAAACAAGAGCATGCATTTTGTACTTTTACTTTATACATTTAAACTCCTAAAAATCGAAAATATCATCAAAGTCATCAGCACCCTCTGCCGGTGCTTCATCCATTTTCAACATTCCCCCAATCGTTTGGGAGTTTACCACGATGGTGTCATTCATAAAAGTTGCACTTGGTGCGCCTGTATGAAAAGACATCTCAATCCAATTTGACATATCATTACTAAAAGCCTTACACATTGGTCCTAATGCCTCTGAGTTATCTATAAACTCTTGCATATGCGTTGACATATCAACTGAGAGTTGTCCGAGTGCTTGAGATATAGGATAGACTTCACTGTATGAAGCTAAAATAGAACCTAGCCTATCTAGGTATGTATATATGTCTATAACTTCTTCCTCTGTAACACCACCCCCACCTACAAGGAGCATGATAGAACTCAACTTATTTCCGTACTCTTCTAGGTCGTATAAATCTTCTGGATCTATATAATCTTGTACAGTTAATTCTACTGAAGATGCAAAGGACACTTCAGATGCTATAACTTCAACTTCTTTTTTAACTTCAACTACAGCAGGAATAATCTCTTCTTTTTCAGAAACTATGAGATCTAACTCAAAAGATATTTTTCCATTTCCTATTTTATAACTTCCTTGATAATCATTCTTTTTTAATGTCAACTCAATTATTTTACTCGGAACATCTCCAATATTTGAAAGTGTAAAATATATTTTTTCTTCAGACTCTTCTACAAAAATATCTGAATTTATATCGAGTCTTCTTTGAATCTCACCTATTGCAAATACAGTTCGCACAACATCACTTAATCCATCACACTTAACATCATCTCCTAAAAGGTAATACTCCCAAAACTCAGCTAAAGAATCCTCTGAAGTTATAATAAAACGCGTATGTCTGCTAAATATATTTTTTGTAAAAAAGGTTCGCACATACCTGCGCTCCAAGCCTTTTATTTTTTTCTCGTCTCATTGAGTGCGATATAGTTTTTCATTCTGCTTATAAAAATATCTGCATTAACAGGTTTAGCGATGTAGTCTTCAGCACCATTGTTTAATATAATCTTTTTACGCTCGGAATCATCAACCGCGGAAACGGCAATAATCATAATATTTTTATGCTTATCACGAATGATTTTAGTAGCTTCTATACCGTCCATATTTGGCATCATTATATCCATAAGTACTAAATCAAATTCACTTGAAGCACATTTATCAACAGCTATTTGACCATCTTCTGCTTCATCCATAGAAATGTGAACACCTTCATTTTCTTCCATGTAATCTTCTAGAAGCATTCTTAAAATCATTCTATTGTTTTTATTGTCATCAACGATTAATATATTCATTTTATCCTATCCTTAGAGTCTTTGAAGTAGTTCTTCTACACATTTATTATAATCTTTGTAGCCTTTTGATCTTCGGGCTTCCAAGATAATTGGGCGACCGCTTTCAAACTGTTGTGCAAGTTTAATATCTACACCAATGGGTGAAAGAAGCTTTGCCTCACCAAAAGATGTTTTCACCTTGTTTAGAGATTCTTTATGCTCATTTATGTGCGGATTATACATCACTGGCAAGATAGACACATCAGCAATTTCACGCTCAGTTGCCCTGGCACTTTGAAGTAAGGCTCGAAGCATCTGACCAACTGCTACAACGCCTAGATGATGAGGAACAAAGGGAATCACAACGCTATCTGCAACCTCAAGAGAATTTTTCAGAAGTCCATCAAATGTTGGAGGTGTATCAATAACACAATAATCAAAGAAATCTGCAATTTTTTCTTTCTTAAAACGATTCTTTAAAACACCCCGTAAATCAGAATATTCATAAACATCAAAATAAGCAAGAGCTGGAGAAAGCGTTAAATTTTCATGTACAGTAGGCATAAATGTTTCACTCAAGGTCTTACCTAGAAAAATAGAATGCACGCCTAAGTCTTCATTGGGTTCACAACCTACACCAATAGATGCGTGCCCTTGGGTGTCAAAATCTAAAAGTAAAACTGAACCATGCTTTGCTAAACCACTTGCTATATTTACAGCAGTTGTTGTCTTAGCTGATCCACCTTTACGGTTACTAATTACAATAGTTTTCACTTACATCAAAACCTTCTAAAACTCTTTGAAAAAGCTTTACTTGCTCACCAAATGTATATGAAAGACTATAATTCTTTTTATATGCCATGATAAGTTGAATAATTGCAAGATGAATATCTTCACACTCTTCAAAATTTAACTGTACTTCCTCTGGAGCTTTTTCTTGTAAAAAATCTCTAAACGAAACAACCTCGTCCTCATAAATTACTGACTCAAATGAGGCAGTATTTCCTTCATAAGTTATAGCCATTGTATCTATCCTTTTACTTAGGTAAATTTACTGTTTTGATTACATTAATCAAAACACCATTCATATCTAAGACTCCATCAAGTTCTAAATATTCATTCTCTTTTTCTTCATTTTCTGAACTCATTATATCACTTTCTTCAATATGGGCAATATCTTCTATCGTATCTACTTTTATAGCAAATATTTTATCTTTATTTTCATAAATAAGAAGTTTTTGTAAAGAGTTTGCGACAAGATCTAATTCTAGTACAAAGGTATCAAGTGCACCCATTGTATGGTTATAAATGTCATTAATATCTATGTTTAAAATTCGAGTGGCTTCATCAACATCATGTTCTCTTATTTCACAGGCTTCTCCCCCTCGTGTATGTAACTGTTTGTGAAAATTAACAAGTTCATGTAAAACTTCAGAGACTCTATCATCATAGGCAGTGAAGCTATCTATCCATTTTCCAAGTTCACACATGTGCGGATTAAAGGTTTTTGTAAACTTACTTCCTGTTGTTATAGAAACTTTTAAAGCATCAACCCAAGCTCCATGCCCTGCTTTTAGCTTGACAAATAATGCCTCTAGTTCATCTCTATAACTAGGAAGATTAATCATCTTTCTAAAACTCATAATCTTAATAACACTTTCTTCATAACTCATAATTCCATCAATAAACTTATGAGAGTTAGGAATACTTGTTAATGTTACAGACTGAATAATTCTTTGAATATTCTCAATACGAATCGCGTATTTATTTTCACCTACGCTAAATACTATTAAATCTGTCATGCTACTAATATCTCCTCTTTTAATTTTTGTGAGATTCCTAAAAGTCCTAGCGGATCAATCGCCATAATGATCTGACCATTTCCTAGAAGTGCTGTTCCACTAAAGAGTGGATGCCCTGACATCATACCAACAAGAGGTTTTTGAACAACATCTAACTGACCAAGAAAATCATTTACAACTACTGCTAATAAATTGTCTTTAATGTTAAGAACAACAATAGAAAGAGGTTTGGAATCCATATCATCTTGATTTAGCATTGACTTAATAAATAAAAGAGGTATAACCTCACCGCGAAGATAAATAAATGGTTCATTGTGGAGGTATTCTACCTCAGACTTATCTAGTTTAACAGTTTCAGACACAGCATCCATTGGAAGACCATAATGGATATCATTCATCTGAATATGAAGTAGAGATGTTACAGCAAGTGAAACAGGAATTGCCAGTGTAATTACAGTTCCTTGATTTGCTTTTGTTTTAATCTTAATACTTCCACTAAAAGCTTCTATTGATTTTTTAACAACATCCATACCTACACCACGACCAGAAAATTCTGTAATCTCTTCAGCAGTTGAAAGACCAGGAAGTAACACAAGTTCTGCCATCTCATCTTCACTTAAAGCGTCAATCTGTTCATGCGTCATAAGACCTTTTTCAAGTACTTTGTTTGCTACCCTCTCAGTATTTATACCCGCACCATCATCGATAATCTCTATCACGATTCGATCTGATTCCGCATAAGCTTTAAGTGTAACTGTTCCACTTGCATCTTTACCTTTTTGCTCTCTTACATCAGGCATCTCTATACCATGATCTAGTGAATTTCTCATAATATGAATCATTGGGTCAGCAAGCATCTCAATCATATTTTTATCTAGCTTCGTCTCACCGCCTTGCATCTCTAACTTAACTTTCTTACCAAGTTTTTTAGCAATATCACGAACAAGTTTCGGGTATCTATCGAATACATATGAAATAGGTAACATTCTCATGCCCATAATCAAATCTTGAAGTTGTTCAGTAAGACGGTTAATAAAAATATATTTCTCCATAATCTCTCGTTTAATCACATCATGTGTCATACCAAAAACACCATCTGCTAAGTAAGGAAGTGAATTTTTTGCAACTAAAAGTTCGCCCGCTACATTCATTAAACTGTCTATTGATTCTTGGTCAATTTTAACAGTCTTACCAACAACGGGTTTTTTAGTTTCTTCTTTTACTTTTTTAGGTACTTTATTAACTACAGCGACTTTAACTTCTTGTTTAGGTTCTTCTTTTTTAACTTCTACTTTTGCTTTAACAACTGCTTCTGGTGCAGGTACACTCTCTGCTTCAAAAACCATACCAAGTTCGCTTTGTATAAAAGCTTTTATCTCTTCTTTGTTAGAAAAAGTATCTGGCATATTTGCAAAATATTTTCGCATAGCATCCATCATAGAATTGATTCTAGCAAAGTCATCGTCATTCTCTATAAATTCTATGGATTTAAGTTGCTGAGAGAGCATTCCATCAAGCACTTTTTGTGTCACTTCATTTGCTTCTACATTATCTGATGCAGGTTCAGATGCAGGTTTAGCTTCTGGCTCAACTTCAGTCACTTCTTCTTGCCTTATCTCTTTTTCAAGCGGAGTAGCAACAGAATTATCTACTTCAAGATTATTACTCGCTTGTGCTGCTTCACCCTTATAAAGACTTTTAAAGAATGGAGTTAATTTATTTGTATCAGAGTCTTTAATCAAAGCAGAAATATCTAAAAATCTTTGTAACTGTGCATATTGAAGTGTCTCTGAGCCAACAAGTTCCATCGCAGCTTTCACTTCATCTACTATAGTCGCTAAATCAAAATCATCGGCTATATCTGCGAGTTCTTTTAAAGAATCTATTTGGTGTCCAGCATCTCCAACATTAATACTAAGTAATGTTTGAATATCTAAAGGCAACAATTGAAGTTCATCAATAAAGTTAAATAAACTATCTTCTATATCTTCATAGGTCGCATAGATATATGCAACTAATTTTGATTTTAAAAGTAAGCCATCTTCATCTTCTGTACCGCTAAGCACTGATTTTGCATTGTTTTCACTCATACATGAAAAAACACCAAGAACTTTATCACCAAGTAAAGAAAGCGTATAGATAGGATCATTTCCATAAACCATACACGATTCATCTACATCAAATAAAACAGCATAAAAATTCTCTTGTGCACAAAAGTCTTCAGTTAAAGGTTCATTTACAAAAGATACTTTTCTGCTACTGTTGCCATTTAAACATGATAGCGGTGCATTTACTAGGTTTGTAGGGTCCTCAGAAAGTAAAAATGGAACTGCCCAACTTACTTCTTCTTGGGCATCCTTACCCATTTCTTTACTTAAAGACTCAACTATTCTTTGTACAACTTCTTCATCAGCATCTACGATATCTTCACTCTCTTCAGCAGCTTCGATAAGATTCATAACTTCATCAAAAGCGTCAAAAAGTGATTCTGTCATAGTCGGTTTAAAGTCGAGTTTACCTGCACGCAACATATCAAGTAAATCTTCAGCATGATGCGTAATAACTTTTACAGACTCAAAGCCTACGATTCCACTTCCACCTTTGAGGGTATGTGCTGCTCGAAAGACAGAGTTAAGTAACTCTGGATCATCCCCACCAATCTCTTCAATATTTTGGTCAATAAAAGCTAAATTTTCTCTAGCTTCTTGTAAAAACTGTTCTAATAATGGATCCATAATACGCTCCTTATTGCTTTACTAAGATATCTATATATGCTTGTAGTTGCTCTGGCCGAATAGGCTTCGTCTCAAAGAGATTTGCTCCTACTTTATAAGCATTAGCCTTATCTTCATCTTTTTCTTGCGTTGTAATCATAATAATTGGAACAGTTTTATGATCATCTTGTTTTCTTAAGTCTTTTATAAAAGTATATCCATCCATTACTGGCATATTTACATCAACGAGGTATAAATCAATTGTTGCACCTAGACTTTTTTCTAAAGCTTCCATACCATTTTCAGCTTCTACAACCTCAAGTCCCATAGATTTTAAAATAGAGCCGTGATAACTTCTAACTGTTTTTGAATCGTCTACTACCATAATTGTTGCCATCATATTCTCCTAAAAAAACTCTATCTCGTCGTTAGCTTCGTCTGACGAAGTTTTACCTGAGAATCTGCTTTTCTTATCTTTAGCATCTGCTAAAGTTTTGTTTAATTTATCTTGTAACTTTTTCATACTATCTTCTGCTAAAATTTCATCATTACTAAATGCATGCGAAAATCTTTTTATACTACTACGCATACTCTCAATAGCCTCAACAGTAGCACTTAACTGTTGCGTTATAATATCTTGATACTGTAAAGCAGTTGCTATATCATCATCAACTTCTATATTGTGTTTTTCTATGTAAGAAGTCATTTTGAGTAATGATTCACCCGAGAGACTCATAACATCTTGTTGAACATCTTGAATATGCTCTAACAAGTTATCAACTGAATTTAAAAGTATCATCATTTAGCCTTTATGCAGGGAGTCTTAAAACTCTAGTAATAGCCTGTTTAAGTTGTGCTGGATTAAATGGTTTGACTATCCATCCAGTAAGTCCTAAAGCTTTACCTTGTTGTTTTAACTCTGGTTTTGTTTCAGTTGTTAGCATAAGTGTCGGTGTTCGGTTTGTAGCAGGAACTGCTCGTAATGCTTTTAAAAACTCAAGACCATTCATCACAGGCATATTAAGATCTGTTATGATTAAGTCAGGTGTCATTCCTGCCTTGATTTCATTTAAAGCAATTGTTGCTTCTGTATACTGTTTTACTTCTATTGGCATTGAGTTTGTTACCATTCTTGTTGAAGCTAAGGCTGTTTCACTATCATCTACGAATATTACTAATGGCATATTTTTATTCCTTAATTTTATTTAATAAAATGAAGGGAACCTTCATTTATTTTCTTACGGTATTGGAAATAATTCCAATACCTACGCTAACGCTTAGTTTTCTTCGGCAGAAAGCCCACGCAACTCATTGCTTAAAATATGTAAACAACTCCTACTTTTGATAAATCAATGTATTGTCGACTTTTTTCGCGTTAAAAACTGAAACTATTCTACTCATATACTCAGCATGACCTAAAAGGACATAACCACCTGGGTTTAACATGTCATAAAATGTCATGGCAACCTCTTTTCTTGAAGCATCATCAAAATATATAAGCATATTTCTTGAAAAAATAACATCAAATTTTCCTAGTTTTCTCATCTGCGCTTTATCAAATATATTTGCTACTTGAAAATCCACTGAACCTTGTAAATCTTCTCCTAAATCATATCCAAAAGATTTTTTATCAAACCATTTATTTAAAATATTTTTAGGTATCGCATGAACTGAACGCTCTGTATACTTAGCAGCTTTTGCTTTTTCTATAACAGTTGAGTCTATGTCAATTCCCACAACTTCTATATCTCGTTTTTCAACGATATCACCCTCTTCAACGATATGAAGAATCATAGAATAAGGTTCCTCCCCAGTTGAACAGGGTGAAGAAAGAATTCTTAAAGGTCTATTTGTAGGCATAGTAGCATGAAGCTCAGGTAATATATGATTTACAAGTGCCTCAAACTGGTCTTTTTCTCTGAAAAAATATGTTTCATTCACCGTAATTGCATTCATTAAAGCTTGAAATTCATCAGCATCTGCATCATCAAATCGAAGCTTAAAAAAGTACTTTCTAAAACTGTCAACACCGAGTTCTTCAGCTCTTTTGTCTATGTACTTTGCTAACTTCTCATAATGCTTATCTTTTTCTAAATAAATTCCAGTTTTTCTATAAATAAACTCACCAATTTTTGTGAAGTTTTCTGTTGATAATAAATGTGCCATATACCCTAGCCTTCTATTGACTTTATAGCGCCATCAACTGCAAACGCAACATAAAAGTCTCCAGGAAACCTCTCTTTGAGTGATTCAAGTAAAACAACATCTTCTTCTTCACCTATTTCACCCATATAATCCACTGCTGTCATGGCTACATTAATATCTTCTTCATTTTCTAAAAGTTCCACTAGCATATCTCTTGACTCAGAAAAATTAACATCTCCTAAAACATTGATTGCGAAGATCCTCAAGTCCCTATCATCGCCAATTAAAAACTTAACAATATAAAATTTAATTGCCATGCCAAAATCCCGAAGAATTGAAATACCCAAGTTTCTTATGTAAGCATTTTCATTTTTTAGTAGATCCATAATTTCTTCTATGGGCGCATCATCAGGATCCATACTCGAAATCACTGATGCTATCTTTGTCGAGAGACGCTTATCTGCTGTCACATCGTTAATATAATTAACTAAATCAATCCCACCTCCATCAAACTTTGCAATTTCTTCAATAGCATAATCTTTTTTATCTAAATCTTCTTGTATCTTACAGTAGTCTTTTGCCTCATCAAGTGAAGAAAAAGTTGGTAATTCTTCTACAACTTGTGCCACATGTTTTTTAACTAATGCCATTGTTTATCCTTACTTGAGTGTAGCTATTTTTTTAAGTATTTGCATAAAATCTAGCTGTTCCATCACACCACCTCTATCGTATGCCTCTTTTGGCATACCGTACACAGTTGCACTTTCTTCGCTTTCACCAAGTGTGTAACCATGTCCTTTTTTAATCTCGACCATAGCATCTGCACCATCATCACCGATTCCGGTTAAGATCACTCCAATTAAATTCTCTGATCCAAAATGACTGACCGCACTTTTCATCATGTCATTTACAGAAGGTTGAAAGAAGTTCTCTCCCTTCTCTTTGTCTTCACGAATAACAACTTTTCCCGATACTTTTTTAGTAAAATTCATATGAACTCCACCTCGAGCTACATAAATATTTCCAGGAAGGAGTTCCATATTTTGTGCCGACTCATGAACCCGAACTGCACTTGCACGGTTAAGTCTCTCGGCAAAAGCAGCAGTAAACTGCGCTGGCATATGTTGAACGATACATATTGGATATTTATAGTTTATAGGAATAGATGCACAAATCTGTTCAATCAAACCCGGACCTCCCGTTGAGCTTCCAATAACTACTACTTTTGTGATATCAAGACTTGTAAGGGTAGATGCACTCGCTATGCTCTCAGTCCTTCTTCTTTCTCTTACAGGTGGTTTAGACGCTCTTCTTTTTTAGTCTTCGCGTTGGAATACGGGAGAGTGACTTTACCTTACTTAAGATATCCTCACGATTTTCTCTTTTTCCAACATTCATAGTTCCAGGTTTTGCAATATAATCAACTGCTCCTAAATCAAGGGCATCCATAGTAATTGTTGCATCTTCTGTCGTTAAAGAACTAATCATTAAAATAGCAGTTGGTTTTGCCTCCATAATCTGTTTGACAGCTTCTATACCATCCATAACAGGCATATTGATATCCATTGTTATTACATCGTATTGCATTCTAGTTGCTTTGTCAACTGCTTCTTGACCATTTTTAGCAGTGTCTATCTCGAAATCTAGTGTCTCAATCATTTCTATTAGCTGTTTTCTCACTAATGCGGAGTCATCAACTATTAAAACTTTTTTTAGCCATTACATTACCTCGCTTGAAAACACTTCAACTATTAAAACTTTTTTAGCCATTATATTTTTTCCTTATTTGAAACTATTTCATTTATATCCATAGCTAAGACTAATCTTTTTCCATTTTCTAAATAAAGAATATTTGAAAAGAGTGCATCTTCTTGTTCTCTAATTTCATCTTCATATATCTCTAAAATATCGCTTACACTATCTACAATAAAACCTATTTTAATGCCATCTCTTTCACAAATAATTATTTTAGAATCTTCATTTACTTCTGCTGGTATTGCTAACTTTTCAAACAAAGATACAATCGCAACTATTTGACCACGAATATTTATAATACCATCAATAAGAGCATCTGTAAAAGCTACACTTGTTGCATCTACTACATCTATGATTTCTGCAACACTTTCAACTTCAAATGCATATTCTTTAGCTGAGAGCTTAAAAACAATCACTTCCATAGCTGCTTCACTCGTAAATGTACTTTGAAGTATTTCACCTTCGGTGTCTATAAAAGACTCGTTCTCTTTAAATAAGTTTTCTAAAACAACTTCGTCAAAATATGATATCAAATTATTATCTAAATCATGAATAATTCCAGCAATTTTATTGTCTTTAAACTCTTCGCTCATTGCCTCTACATCTTTAAGTGCAAAGTTTTTAATGTCTATAATTTCATCTACTAAAAGACCGATTTTTTTGCCCTTGTGATAGGCAATCAAAATACGATTTTTTTCTCCATTTTTTTGCTTAAATCCATAATGTTTTCTTAAATCAATTACAATTAAAAGTTCATCTCTTATGGTAATTAAACCTAAAACTTCATCTGAACTTCCAGCGATATCTGTGTATTCTATCTCTGCTAAAATAATTTCTCTTAAATAATCTATGCTCAGAGCATATTGCTCATTTGCCATTGCAAAAATCAAATACCTTGCTGTATCTTCTTCTTTAGATATTTCATGTGATATTTTTCCATTCTGTATTTCTTTGGAGTCTATATTCACTTTGCTTATTTTACTAAAAAGAACCTCAAGCGAGACCACTTGAATCAAGCTCTTTTTATATTTATAAATCGCTATAACTGGGTCATCTTCTTTATCTATATATTCTATTTTGTCTTCTTGTATTTCTACTGTATTATACACTTCACTTACAAGTAAACTCGATGATGCAAGTGCATCATTTAAAATAATAATTCTCGTTTTATCCGCATCATAATCGACTTCATCTTTGCCTAACAAAAGATTCATATCAACCATACTAACAATGTTACCGCTCACTGCACATAAACCTCTCACTCCAGTTGGTCTAAGTGGTAATGGCATAAGTAAAGGTACTCGCGCGATTTGGCTTATATCTTGGGTAGATATTCCATAACTCTCATGAGCATTTTTGATAATTAATATTTCTTCTATTTGCATAGTTATTAACCTTGTTGTAATTCATCCGCCATTACAGCTAGTTCTTCAACACCCTCACCTATATGAGATACAGTTTCTATAATCAGTTCACTCGCTTTACGAGATTCCATTGCATTTCTAGCACTCAACTCTACTGCTTTTTGAACCTCAGAAATACCAATCATAACCTGATTCATACCCTCAACATTTTGATCATTTGAAGCTTTGAGTCCTGTATATCTGTCGATAAGCTCACTTAACATATCTCCAATTCTTGAAATATCGTTAATAAGGCTATCAATAGATTTTTGTTCCGCAGACTGTGAGCTTAGAAGATCATTCCAGTCATTTTTAACAGTATCTATCTCAGAATTCATTGATTCTACAATGTCATTAATCTTATCTGTATTTTGTTCAGAATCTTTTGCTAAATTTCTAATATCAGCAGATACAACTGCAAAACCTTTTCCGAAGTCTCCCGCACGCGCTGCTTCTATGGAACCAGAAATAGCAAGCATATTTAACTGCACAATAGAGTTAGAAATATTTCCAACTGTTTTATCAACACTTTTTGTTTCTTTTACTATAACTCGAAGCTCAGATGCTGCGTCATCACCTTGCGCGATAGACTCATTAAATGACTCACGAATTTCCATTACACTTGTTTTAACAACATTAAATGAAACTTTAAGAAGATCAAAGTTTCTTCGCGCAATCTCAATAAGCTTGTCAGTGTCTTTAGCAGCAATAATCCCAGCTTCTATAAGCTCTTTATTTTTAAGTGCCGATTTATTCGTATTTTGAGATGAAGATTCTATGTTATTTAAAGAACTTGTAACATCTTCAAGTGCAGCCTGAATATCTTCCATTGAACCACCAATAGTATCTGCTGAGAGTGCGATATCTTCTGCAGACTTCATCGCATCAGTTGAGAACTTCAATTCTTCCGCTAAAGAAGAAAGTTCTTTAATATCATCTTCGGTTTGAGCAAGAGCATCCGACTGAATATCTATACCATTAAGTGTTTTTTCAACTGATAGTGCGATTTCTTGAGAATCAGCCGCGATTGTTTTTGAACCATCATTGATTTTTGTAACATACTCACCTAGCTGGTTTGTGTACGAACTAACACTTCTTGCAGCCTCTACAGAATAAACAGCAATTTTTGTAAGTTCTTCCATTTTTAGACTCAGGGCATTACCCTTAACACCGTTTGATGTGATTATAGTATTTGTAGAACCAATACTTTTAATAATATTGTCTATGCTTCCTTGAATTTTATTTACAAGTTCAGAAATAAATTCAGCATTTTTTTCACTGTCACCAGCTAAAGCGCGTGTTTCATCAGCTACAACTGCGAAACCTTTACCATGTTCTTTTGCACGAGATGCTTCAATAGCTGCATTTAAGGCAAGTAAATTTGTTTGATCAGCAATTTTTGCAATAAAGCCAACCGCATCTCCAATACTTTGTGAAGAAACTTTTAAGTCTTCACTTTTCTTTGATGATTCTTGTGCTACAACAACTGCTTCATCCATACGGGTCACAGACCCACCAATTTTTTCAACTGAGTTCATGATGTTGTCACCAGCTGCTATTGTAGATGCTATCACTGTATCTATACTTAGATTCATTCTAGTAATATTTGAATGGATATTGCTTACATTACTTAAAGCTTGCTCACTCGCACCAGAATTTTCTTCCGCAGCTGTAGCAATCTGCTCCATTGAAGATTTTAACTGCTCTATTGCAGATACACTTTCTTGTGCATTTTCTAAAATCGTCATAGAAACGCCTGCAATACCTTCACTAATTTGTTGTTGTTTTGCAAGCGTTCTTTGTTTTCTTTTATTGTCACTACTTGCAGAGCTTACTACTGCAGAAGAACCTGAATTACCTTTTTTCATTAATGCCATTATTAAATCCTTCTTAGTCTAATGTAGCGTATAACGCTTCAGCAGTTTTAATATCTTCTCGAGATGGTTTAACTCTAATTGATACATATTTAGTATTTCCATTTTTATCTACTGATTTTAATACTGTTGCATAAACCCAGTAAAAACCGCCACCTTTACGCTGGTTTTTTACATAACCTGTCCAAAAACCTTTAGACTGTACATCGTCCCAAAGAGATTTAAAAGCAGCTCGAGGCATCTCAGGGTGACGCACCACATTATGAGGTTGCCCTACTAAATCCTCTACGCGCATATTTGCAACTTTTAAAAATGAATCACTAGCATACTCTACTATACCCTTGTCATCTGTTTCAGAAAGTAGATATAAATCACTAAACATCACTTCACCATCGTCTAAAAATGTTAAGCCTTCTGTAGATATTTCTTTATTGTTTTTTGACACTGTAAAACCTCCGTAGAAATCAATTTTGAATTATTGTACTACGAATAGGTGTCACTATAGTGTCATTTGTAAAATATTTGTAAATTTGCACAAAAAAGTGTAGTTTTGTTACTTTTATGTAGTAATTGTGATTTTTAAGGAAAAGTTTTATTAGTTAAGGAGTTATTATATATAAGTAAAACTAATCAAGCATGAGGGCTTGATTAGCCTAGGAAAAGGATGACTAAATATTATCTCTAATATCTAAGTCAGATACTAATTTGTGATAAGCATCTTTGTTTGTTCTTTTGAAGTACTTCATTAAACGACGACGCTGACCAACTAATTTTAGTAGTCCAAGTCTTGAAGCGTGATCTTTTTTGAATACTTTTAAGTGTTCAGTAAGTTCTGCAATTCGTGCTGTTAAAAGTGCAATTTGAACTTCACTTGAACCTGTATCTGTTTCTGTTCTTCCGTATTTACTAACAATTTCTTGAATTTTAGCCGATTCTAAAGCCATAATAGCCTCCTGAGTGGTATAATAATCTAACATATATACACAAATGTATAAAGTTGAAACGCGATTATAGCAAAATATATGAGTACTTGTGCTTTATTAATACAATTTAGTTAAACTTATCCCATGAAAAAAATACTTGTTGTAGATGATAGCAAAACAATTTTAACACTTATAAAAACAGAACTCAAAAAATACGATGATATTGAAGCCTATTTTGCAGAGAGTTTTAAAGAAACAATGCGACTTTTACGAGAAAATGGAGGAGAGTTTCATGCAGCTCTACTTGATTTGAATCTTCCAGATGCTCCAAATGGTGAAGTTGTTAAACTTGCAAATTCTCATGGAATTCCAGCTGTGGTTCTGAGTGCTACTGTAAATAAAGAATTAAAAGAATCTATTTTAAAAAGAGATATTATAGATTTTGTTTTAAAGGATGATCCCTCTAGTATTCATTTTGCTCTTAAAGCAATTCAAAGAACCTTAAAAAATTATGACACCACAATTCTTGTCGTAGATGATTCTTTAGTTTACCGTGCAACCATCACAGGAACCCTTAAAAGATTACATATAAATGTATTAGAAGCAAAAGATGGTTTAGAAGCCTTAGACCTAATCAACAAGCATCCTGAAATATCTTTAGTCATTACAGATTATGAGATGCCAAATATGGATGGGCATGAACTTACATTTAAGATACGCGAAACATATAAAAAAGACCAACTATCCATTATCGCTATTAGTTCACTTGAAAAACAAGAAACAATCACTAAATTTTTACGATTTGGTGCGAATGACTTTATACATAAACCCTTTACAGATAATGAAATCATTACCCGTATCAATGCAAACCTTGAACTTTTAGACTTATTTTCACAAATAAAAGACATGGCAAACAAAGATTTTTTAACAGGTCTTTACAATAGAAGATATTTCTTTGATGCTGGAAAACCTATATTTTCAAAAAACAGAAGAAAAAAATCACCTATGGCAGTAGCCATGATAGATATAGATAAATTTAAAAACATCAACGATACCTACGGTCATGATATTGGTGATATTGCCATTAAAGAAGTGAAAAATATTTTAGAAGAAACACTTCGTTCTTCTGACTTAGTTTCACGCTTTGGTGGTGAAGAGTTTTGTATTTTACTTGAAGATATAACTGAAGATGACACAATTAAAGTTTTTGAAAAAATCAGACTTCTTTTTGAAGAAAATGACATTGTTACACCCAAAGTAAACATTAAGTACACTGTATCTATAGGTATCTGCTACGGTATAGCTAAGAATCTTGACGAGATGATTAAAATCTCAGATGAAGCTTTATACTACTCAAAAGAACATGGAAGGAACCAAGTAGCAATTCAAAAGCCTTCGGTGCAAGAGTAAATTTCAACTTCTTTGGTTATAATCTACTCTTAAAGATAAAGAGGTACTTAGAATATGTTAATAACTCGAGCTAGTGAATACGCAATACTTTCTTTAATAGTTCTCTCTAAAGCAACTGATCCTATGGACAGTGAAACATTATCACGCGAGCTTTCAATTCCAAAAAGTTTTTTATCAAAAATCCTTCAAGCACTCGCAAAAAAAGGAATTTTAAAATCTTTTAAAGGTGTGCATGGCGGTTTTGTTTTAAATATAGCACCCCAAGATATAAGTATGTTAGAAGTAATGTCTGCAGTTGAGGGAAAAGCTCCTGCAGTGTTTGAATGTGCTCCATCATTAGAAGACTGTCCATCAGATAGAGCTAGTTTGTGCAATATTTGGCCATTTCTCAATAAACTTCAAGGTAAGATAGACACATTTTTAGCTGAACTTACCCTCGCAGATATACTCGAGTAGATTTTTGGCAAAAAAGCAGCAAATTAAACGACAAGTTGGGACAGCCCTAAATTTCCTTTTAGGACAAAAAGATCTTGGTGTAGTATTTTTTGTAATGGGAATACTTGCTATTATTATAGTACCTTTACCCTCTAGTCTTTTAGATGTTTTTCTTACCATTTCAATGGCTATCGCAGTTTTAATTCTTTTAATATCGCTCTATGTTCCAAAACCAACCGACCTAACAACTTTTCCTACACTTATTTTGATTATCACCCTCTTTAGGCTTTCTTTAAATATTGCTACCACGCGGATGATTCTAAGTCATGGACACGAAGGTAGTGAGAATGTAAGCAGTATTATTACAAGCTTTGGGGACTTCGTTGTTGGAGGAAACTTTGTTATTGGTATTATCGTTTTCTCTATATTAGTACTTATCAACTTTATGGTAATTACCAAAGGTTCAACAAGAGTTGCAGAGGTTGCAGCAAGGTTTACACTTGATTCAATGCCAGGTAAGCAAATGGCTGTAGATGCTGACTTAAATGCTGGACTTATTGATGATGCACAGGCAAAACAACGCCGTGCAGAAATACTCCAAGATGCTAACTTTTATGGAGCGATGGATGGTTCTTCTAAGTTTGTAAAAGGTGATGCGGTTGCTGGTATTATCATTACACTTATTAACATTATCGGTGGATTTCTTATAGGTGTATTTCAACACGATATGACAGTTGGAGACTCAGCATCTACCTTTACACTTTTAACGATTGGTGATGGGCTTGTGGGTCAGATTCCAGCACTTATAATCTCAACGGCTACTGGTATCATGATTACCCGTTCTTCTGGTGAGGGTGATAATTTTGCAGAGGGTGCCGTAAACCAGATGATGGGAAATGCAAAAATCATGATGATTGTTGGTTTTATCATGATTTTGTTTGCTCTCGTTCCTGGTTTACCAACTTTTTCGATGGGTTTAGTTGGTAGTTTATTTGCCCTTTTAGGTTGGTCTATTTACAAATATGACAAGGGTGAATTTAATATCTTAGATGTAGATGATATTTTTAAAGATAGCGAGCAAAAAAGGCAAGAAAAAGAATCACTTCAACCAACTAAAACAAATGAAGAAATAGCAAAAGAAGAAGAAGTTGCCTTAGAAGATATACTAAAAGTAGAGATGCTAGAACTCACCCTTGGCTACCAGCTTATTCGTTTGGCTGATAATGCTCAAGGTGGGGATTTACTTGAGCGTATTCGATCTATGCGAAGAAAAATAGCGAGCGATTTTGGTTTTTTAATGCCTCAAGTTCGTATACGAGATAACTTACACTTACAACCCCAACAGTATCAGATTTTACTCAAAGGTATTTCTATTGGTGAGGGAACTATCATGCCCGATAAATTTCTCGCAATGGACAGCGGAATGGCTACAGGTGAAATCTCAGGAGAGCCTACAAAAGAGCCTGCATTTGGTTTAGATGCTATGTGGATATTCGCTGCTGAAAAAGAGTTTGCCATAGAAAATGGATACACAGTAGTCGATCCGGCTACTGTAATTTCTACACATATGAGTGAACTTGTCAAGAAAAATGCAGAAGACTTACTAACTCGACAAGAGGTTCAAGTACTTATGGACAAAATCAAAGATGACTTCCCTGTTATCGTTGATGATGTTTTAAAAGTTGCTCCGATTGGACTTATTCAAAGAGTACTCAAAGCTCTTTTACATGAAAATATTCCTCTTAAAGATATGCTCAGCATCTTAGA
Organism: Sulfurimonas sp.; assembly: GCA_030949825.1. GTDB lineage: Bacteria > Campylobacterota > Campylobacteria > Campylobacterales > Sulfurimonadaceae > Sulfurimonas. Next base: position 23,747 of record JAUZSC010000019.1, on the reverse strand, counting down.
AACCATTGCAGATGTTGCAGAGTTTACAAAGAATGTTGATGTTCTCACAGAACAAGTACGCGCAAAACTCTCACGCGTAATTACTCAAATGTATTCAGGTGAGGACAATGTAGTTCGTCTTCTTACCTTTGACACCAACTCCGAACAAAAAATGTTAGAAAAATCTCAAGAAAGAGATGGAGTGAGAAACCTTTTACTTAATGTTGGTGAGATAAACTCACTTATTCAAGCAACAAGTACAAAAGCTGCTGAACTTCTACAAAAAGGGGTATCACCTGTGGTAGTCATTGTAGATCCTCAACTTCGCCGTGGTGTTGCTGAGATTTTCGAGAGATTCTCTTTGGATGTTGTAACACTTTCACATGCCGAAATCGACTCAAGTGCGACCTTTGAAGTTATGGGTTCTATAGTTATCGACTAAATTAATAAAACAAATTAAATATTAGGATATTCCAAGATGCAAGACACGATTCACCACTTATCACATATCGACCTTGATGGCTATAGCTGTCAATTTATTATGAAGTACACGCCCTACGATATTACAAACTATAATGCGAATTATGGCGCAGAAGTAAAGTCAAAACTAGAAATTATATTAGAAAATATAAAACTAAGTAAAAAATCTGCTTTTATCCTTATAAGTGATTTAAACTTGACGGCTGATGAATCACGATGGCTTACAAATGAAGTAAGAAAAATGACTGATGCTAAAATGGATGTTGAGCTTAAGTTACTTGATCATCATGGTTCAGGTGCGCAAAGTGCTAAAAAATATGACTGGTACTTTTTAGATGAAAGCAGATGTGCTACAAAAATAGTCTACGACTATGCTAAAGAGAACTTTGAATTAGACGAACCATCTTGGATGGAAAAATATGTAAATGTTGTAAATGCTGTGGACTTATGGAAACAAGAAGAAGTAGCAAACTTTGAACTTGGAAAAGTTTGTATGCGTCTTGTAACTGAAACGAGAGAACTTAACCGTGTTATGTTTGCAACAGAGGACAGCCACTATAAACTTTCACTTTTAAAAGTTGCAAGTACTTACATAGGAAAACAAAATGCTCCTATCGCACTTGATGAAAATATACATGCAATAAAAAAAGATTTCTTTAGAGATGGCGACGATAATACACTTGATAACTTGGCTACAAAATATGTAGTTGAACTTCTTGGTGCAAAGAGAGCTACAAATACTATCTACTACAAAGGCTATAAAGGCTTTCTTTCTTATGGAGTTGGAAATACTTCTATCGTAGGGAATGGATTTTTACTTGCCTACCCTGAGTATGACTTTATTGTTGATGTAAGTTATAGAGGTGCTATGAGCCTTCGTGCGAACAATCAAGTAAGTGTTGCACTCATCTCAAAAGAATGGGCCAATGGTGGTGGACATCCTAATGCTGCAGGTGGTAGAATCATGGGATTTAAAGAGCAGTACCGTTATGACAAAGTAAAACAACAAATCGAATTTCTTATTAGTGACAAAGAATCACGCGCTGGTGATTTAGAATATAAACAAGAGAGTTAATCTCTCTTTTTAACTACTGAGAATTTTTAAAGTAACGCTCAACACCATTTGCTAAACCATAGGCAAGTTTCTTCTGGTAAGAAGAATTTACTAAGCGTTTAGCTTCCTTAGGGTTAGATACAAAGCCGACTTCTACTAAGACAGAAGGCATTTGTGCACCTACAAGAACCCAAAATGGACCTTCTCGAACACCTCCATCTTTTACATTTTTATAAGTCTTTTTTAACGAACCTAACATTCCTCTTTGTAAGTCAATCGCCAATTTATTTGAAGCGATAATATTATGGTTATTTAATGTATTTAAAAAGCTCTGTTTTCCATAGAAATTCATATCACTCAAGTCTGCTGAGTTTTCTTTGGCTGCTACTTTTTTTGCTCTTCCTGAACGCGAGGGAGAGAGAAAATAGCATTCTACTCCATATGCTTTATGCGCATTACGCTTTGGTACTGAATTTGCATGAATTGAAATAAAAATATCTGCATTTTTTTTATTTGCATACTTTGTTCTATTACTCAGTTTCACAAACTTATCTCTATCGCGTGTCATATAAACTTTGTAACCACGCGAGTTAAGTATTGTTTTTAACTTTTTTGCAATAGAGAGAACAATGACTTTTTCTCGATACTTTCTATATCCAACAGCACCTGGATCTTTTCCACCATGACCAGCATCTATAACAAGCACCTTGTTTCTATCGAGTCTCACAGGAGGACGGGTTTTTGTAATTGCTTTAGCTTTTTTATACCGAGGTGAGTCTCCGACTCTAAGTGCTAATAAGTTCCCACGCTTAGAATAGTTTACTTTTAATTTTTTTGTATCTTCTATCACCAAGCGTAAAGTACTTGGCGTGTACTGCGCTAATTTAATACGCTTAATACCTTTTTTTCTAATAGTTTGGGAGCTTGTAAGCATCGAAGCATGTATATCAAAGACATATCTATATTGCTTCTTCTTTGGATCATAGAGTGTAAAATAGTTTATCTGTTTTGTACTCAATTTTTTATCGAATTCTAAGACAAGTTCATCATTAATAAATCTAATTGATTTTAATTTATGCGAAGATTTTATTTTAAGTTTCTTAGAAGTATTCTTTTTTACTAGTGTAGGTTTTCTAATCGGCTTTGTATAAACACTTTTTGGCTTAAGTGTGCTTAGTTCATTCGAGTATTGAGAAACATCTATATGAAGTTTATTTCCACTTTTGACAATCCCTCTTAGAGAAGTAACTTTAAGACTTTCATTTTCACTCATAATCGAGCGAAGATAAAGGTTTTTATAGTCATTATACGCACGAAAATGATTGCTTTTGTTTGAAGATTGCATAAATCCGTTTGCACGCTTTACAATTTCCTTATCACTCAAAGCACTTAGTGCTAAGGTAAATACGAAAGAAAGTAGAAGAAGCCGAAACATTACTTAGTTATTCACCTTGTGTAAGTTTTGTTATAAGTTCTTTTACTGATATAAGCTCTTTAAGTCTGTACCCATTTGTTCCAGAGAAGAAAAGTCCTGTTTCTAAGATGCCATTGTATGCATCGCTCAATCTATCTGCTATACAAAAACCTACTGCTTTAGCTTCAACTCCACGGTTACATGGTGCAACACAGTTAGAGATACATTTAACATCAGGACCTTCCCTTTTTGCGATGAGTCCTGTAAGATTTGTTACAACACCTTGAGCAGGATAACCAACAGGAGAAGACATAAGTTGAATATCTTCTTCTTTAGCGTCCATAAGTACTTGTTTAAAATTATCATGTGCATCACATTCATGTGTACCAATAAATCTTGTACCCATTTGAACTCCTCGAGCACCAAGCCCCATCATCTCTTGGATATCATTCTTATCCCAAACACCACCAGCGGCAATAACAGGAATATCTCCCCACTTTGCGGCTTCTTCAACAACAGGCGCTACAATCATTTCCAGTTGATTCTCAGGCATCTTACATTGTTCATAAGTGAACCCTTGATGTCCACCAGATTTTGGACCCTCGACGATAACTGCATCTGGAACTCTGTCATAACGCTTTTTCCATCTTTTACAAATGATTTTTAAAGCTTTAGCAGATGAAACAATAGGCACAAGAGCAACATCAGGATAACCCTCTGTAAATTCTGGCATATTTGTAGGAAGTCCCGCACCTGTAATGATGATGTTAAAACCAGCTTCACAGGCATCTCTCACAACACGACCATAATCATTAATAGCATATAAAACATTCGCAGCGAGTGGTTTATCACCACAGATTTTTCTGGCGCTATCATGTATGGCTTTAAAACCTGTTGGCGAATAAAAGTTTATAGCATCTAAAGGACGCTCTGCAACATTCTTTTTAGAATACTTTTTATCTTCAAAATAACCTGTACCTACTGAACTAACAACACCTAATCCACCCTCTTTAGATACAGTACCAGCTAACTGATCCCAAGAGATACCAACTCCCATTCCACCTTGAACAATAGGTATTTCTATGGTATGTTTACCAATTTGTAAAGACTTAAAACTCATTTAGTTAACCTTTAGTTTTGCAAATTTTCTTTTTCCCATTTGAAGGATATAATTACCACTGCTAAGTTGTAATTGTTCATCTGAGACTTTTATTTGGTCTATTTTAACAGCACCTTGCTTAATATCTCGCCTAGCTTGTGAAGTTGATGGAGAAATTTTACATTCAACTAAGGCTTTAGCTATCCAAATTTCACCATCAAGTGTAAACTCGGGAATATCTGTTGGAATTTTACTTTTAGTATGGACTCTTTCAAACTCTAACTTTGCGTTTGTAGCTTGTTCATCACAATGAAATCTTGCTGTAATCTCATGTGCTAAATCTTCTTTAACCTTTTTAGGGTGAAGTGAGCCGTCTGTTACACCTTTTTTCAGTACTTCAATCGAATCTAGGGACTTCGTACTTAAAAGTTCAAAATATCTCCACATTAAATCATCTGAGATACTTAAAATTTTCCCAAACATATCGTTTGGCTCATCAGCTACACCGATATAGTTTCCTAAAGATTTACTCATCTTCTGTACACCATCAAGACCTTCTAAAATAGGCATCATCAGGACAGCTTGTTGTTTTTTTATTTCATAAGATTTTTGTAAGTGCCTTCCCATTAAAAGATTAAACTTTTGATCAGTTCCGCCAATCTCTACATCTGATTTTAAATGCACACTATCATAGCCTTGAAGAAGTGGATATGTAAACTCATGGATTGCAATGTCATCTCCATTTTTATAGCGTTTTTTAAAGTCATCGCGTTCTAACATTCTAGCAACTGTTCTGCGTGCTAATAAACCTAACATTTCCATAGGAGTTAATTGTGCAAGCCATTCATGGTTATAAACAACATCTGTTTTAGATTCATCTAAAATTTTAAAGGCCTGTTCGGTATACGATTTGATATTTTTTTTCACTTCATCTTCGGTCAGTACTTTTCTTGTAGCGTTTTTCCCAGTAGGATCTCCAATAGTTGCCGTAAAACTTCCTATTAAAAACTGTACCCTTGCACCGTATTTTTGAAATGTTGCAAGCTTTTGTAAAAGAACAGTATGACCAAGGTGTAAATCAGGAGCAGTAGGGTCAAAACCACACTTTACAGTATAGTGTTTTCCCTCTTCAAAATAGGCAGTCAAAAGTTTTTCAATTCTTTTTTCATCTATAATTTCTGCTGTACCTCTGTTTATTTCTCTTAAGGCTTCTTCTAACATTTATTTTTCCTATAATTTATTTAATTTTTATCTATACGCGTCATCTGTACGAATAAAGTGTATAACTTTAATTTTTTCACTTATTTTCTTACGCAAAATATTTATATCCGCTTCATCTGCTTCAAAACTCAACTCACAATACTTCACATAATCGGCAGAATCTTTACCAAGCTCAATAGAGATAATATCTAAGTTTAATTTTACCAAATAGGTTAAAAATACTGCAAGTGCACCTTTTTCATTATGTAGAGATGCTATTAAGTTGTATTTATACTTATCTTCTTTTTTCCATCGTATAAATACCATTGGCATCTGCGCTTGGATGTTTTTATATCCATGCCCACACATTTTATGATGAACATGTACTTTAGATTTTTCCACAAATGCCATAATTTCATCACCTGATTTTGGATGACAACAGTAGTCAAAAACAACATCTGAAATATTTCTTCGAGTGAAGATTTCTAAACCTGAAATAAGCTTAGATTTTACTTTAAATTTATGTCGAGATAAAAAACCTCTAAAACGATTATTTTTACTAATATCTGCTATATATTTTCCTATAACATTTCTAAAATGCTCTATATCACAAGGAATGTTTGAGCGTCCATCGTAATCATTAGCGTCAAACCATTCTTCGATTCTCGATGGCTTTAAGCCCATAACAGTTGAGACAATTAAGACACTCGACTTTGCATTTATTTCTCGTATTTTTGCGCTACAATTAAGACGCATATTTGATGTAGCTTTAGAAGTTTTTACTGCATCTATCCAAGAACATCGTGTAAGAATTTCATCTGCAGTATTTATTTTTACAATATCACCGTTATTTAATTCACTCAGAAGTGGAGCTTTTGTTTTGTTTAAAAGACAAGATTCCGCCTTATTTCCAACTTCAGAATGCACCGCATATGCAAAGTCTAAAACAACCGCACCACGAGGAAGTGTGAAAGCATCGCCTTGAGGTGAAAACACTGAAATATCTTCTGAATATAAATCATTTTTGATGAGTGTATAAAAATCTTCTACCGATTCATTTTGATACTGTAAATTATGTAGCCAATCGAGTTTAATATCGTTGTTTCCACCGCTTTTATATTTCCAATGTGCAGCAACACCAAGTTCAGCGGTTTTATGCATGTCGTAAGTTCTAATCTGTACTTCAAAAATAGCAGTGTTGTAAAATACAGTTGTGTGAATAGTCTGATAGCCATTGTCTTTTGCAACTGCAATATAGTCTTTGAACCTTGAAGACAGTGGTTGAAAATGTAAATGAATTAAACCTAAAATATTATAACACCTTACAGCATCTGTAGTTAAAACCCTAATAGCAAGTAAATCAAGTACTTCATCTATAGAAACACCCTTTCTTTGCATCTTAAGATAGATAGAATAACGGTGCTTAACACGCGATATAACTTCAAAATCATCATCACAAAAACCATTCTTATGCAAGAGTTTTGAGATGGATTCTCTAAACTCATTTAACTTCATCTCCATCGCATGATAATTTGTGTCAAGATAATTATCTATATGATGTTTTTCTTCTTTGAAAAGATATGAAAAGCTTAAATCCTCTAATATATTTTTTAAAAAAGAGATTCCTAATCTATGTGCGATAGGAGCGTATACAACAAGGGTTTCTTCTGCAATTCTAAGCTGTTTATGCTCAGGAAGTGCGTCAAGTGTGAGCATATTATGAAGTCTATCACATAACTTTACAACTAAAACACGAACATCCTTAATGCTTGCAAGAAGCATTTTTCTAAATGAAAGGGCGGATACTATAAGCTTTTCATTTGAAGTAGATGCTGCGAGTTCAGAGTCACGAATAGTGTCGATTTTTGTTAATCCCTCAACAAGATGTGCAACATCCCCACCGAAGAGTTTATCTATTTCTTGTATACTTATATCTGTATCTTCTACAACATCATGAAGCAAAGCAGCTATCGCCATTGATTCATCATTTGTAATAGAAGCGACAATACTTGCAACTAAAATAGGATGGATTATGTAGGGTTCACCACTTTTTCTAGTTTGAGAAATATGTGCTTGACTAGAATATTCTAAAGCGTCTTTAAGGGCTTGGCTTGAAGCCATGTGGGAAAAAAGGTATGCGGATGCTGCGTCAATATCATGAATATGTTTAACTTTTTCAATTTCAATTTGACTCAGACCCATTTAAATTACTTCTCTATGTCCACAAAACCTTTGATTTTAACAAGCCCTTCAGCGATTTCCATTAAAGCTAAGTCTGCTGCTTTGATACTTTTTGGATCAATGTTTAATTTACTAAGAGTACCATTTAAAAGTTCATCTGTTCTTTTTGCTAAAGCTATTGCTAGTTGGTAGTTATCCATATGAGGATTGTCTCTTAATATTTTTGCTGTTAATTCTTCTGTTTTCAAGTTGTTTCCTTTAATTTATTTAACGATTGAACAATTGTCCATATTTCCATTTAAGATGTCTAAGAGGTTGCCTTTTACTGACATATCGCATACAATAATTGGTAATTTATTTTCTTTAGCTAGAGCTATTGAAGTATCATCCATTACTTTGATGTTATCATTTAATGCTTGCTCATATGTTAGCTCTGAAAGCTTCACTGCATCTGGATACTTTACTGGATCTTTATCATAAACACCATCAACCTTAGTCGCTTTAATGATTACTTCCGCACCAATCTCTACAGCTCTAAGCGTTGCAGCTGTATCTGTTGTAAAAAATGGATTTCCTGTTCCTGCTGCAAAAATCACAACACGACCTTTTTCTAAGTGACGGACAGCCTTACGGTTAATGTAAGGTTCTGCAATCTGCTCCATTTTTATAGCTGTTTGCATACGAACTTCAAGTCCAACATACTCACATGCTTCTTGCATTGCAACACCATTGATTACAGTTGCTAACATGCCCATGTAATCACCTGATGTTCTTTTGATTATTCCATCTTGTGCGGCAGTTACACCACGAATAATATTTCCACCACCAATCACAATACCAACTTCAATGCCAGCCTCAACTAAAGATTTTATCTCACTCGAGATATACTTTAAAATTTGTGTGTCAATTCCATGCCCTGCCTCACCAGCAAGAGCTTCACCCGAAAACTTAACTAATACGCGCTTTTTAGCCATTGATCCACCTTTTTATAAAATCTGTGAATTATACTTAAGTTTTCCTTTGAAGTAGCTATTATCTTATGGTAAAATGCCTTATGAAATACTTATTACTCATTTTAAGCTTAAAACTCTCCTTACTTGCACTCACTTCCATAAAAGAAGTAAAATATGAAAGTGGCATCTCTATCTACGGTCAAATCGGTTATGTAGAACTTAAACTTGAAGAAAATATTGATAAAAAAACATATAAAATACAAGCGACAACGACAAGTATTGGACTCGTTAAATTTCTTTCTTCTAACAGAACTGACACATTTATTAGTGAGGGAAATATAAAAGATGGTGTTTATTTACCACTTAAATTTACGCGAATCACTTCAAAAGCTGATTATAAAAGAACGAGAATTTATATTTTCAATTACGATAAAAAAACTATTTTTAAAACAGAAATCACAGACTCTTCCCAAATCACAAATACCTTTAATCCAATTTCTATGACATTTACAGAAGAAGAAAAGATACTAAGCGAAAAAAAGACTGAAAATATTGATTTTGCGACGAATGATTTTCTTAGTTTGTACTTGAATCTAATCAGTAAAAAACTGCTCTATGGAAAAATTCCCTATGTAGATATGAAAGAAAAAGATAAGCTACTTTATTTGGGAGAAAATTCATTTGAAGTTCATAAGAACCATGGAAAAGACAAGTATTCAGTTCTTATGGTCCCCGATGAAAAGAGTATGTTTTTCAAGCAAGTCACTTCAGTTGGCATTGCTTTTTATGGTGACGCTTATATCAAGAAAATATCTGAGATAAGCAAAACTATAAATTAATCACTACTCTTAGCTATACTATATAAAAGAATATAATCTGTAATTTCTGAAAATACAACGGCTCGAATTCTTTCATTTGGGTTGAGCATATACTCTAACATTCTAGCGATAACTTCATCTACATCGGGTACTAACTTACGAATATTTTGAAGCTTTTCTCTTTTGTTTGTAGGTGCAAAATGCGTATAAGAAGTGTAAGGTTCTGTTTTTGTAATTTGGTAATAAAGCTTTCTTCCAAGTTCAAATACTTCAAATTCTTCATTTTTTCCAGTTAAGACTTTGCTATCAAATCCACAAAATACATCTATATTTTTCTCTCTTAAGTAAGCTTTTAAGATAAGTAAAAAACCTACTTTAGCTCGTGTATAATTACTTAAAATTCTTTGCTGAAAAGACTCGAACTCTTCACCATCATTTCTGAGCCTTTTATATTCTAGCATTAAAGATTCTACATACAGTTTTGCATATTCTAATGGTGCTGATTTTATTACAGTATGACCCTCAGTAGACTCACCGCTAAGTTTTCCACCAAGAAAGATATGTACACCATGACCATTTATACCCTCTATCTTTGCCTTGCATCCTTCAAAACCAATATCACCTAAGCCATGGATACCACAACCTTTTACACAGGCAGACCAGTACATACGAACACGACAACCTTCTAATGGGACTTTTTGGGCTAAATAATCTGCCATATGAATCGCATCATTTTTATTCTCAATCACACCAAATGGACAGTGTTCTGTTCCTGCACAGGCTATAAGATGGTTTTTGTAAGGTGTATCTACATTTTTATAGACTTCAAAATAACTCTCTTGCAAAAGTGGCTCGCTATCTTTAACACCCATAATGTAAAAACTCTGTTCCAAATCAAATCGTAGTTCACCATTTCCATACTTATCTGCTAAATCGGCTGCTTGGATGAGCGAAGAGCCCTTAAAGATTCCAGAGGGTACAACAACATGCACACCCATAGTTCCATCACGAAGTTGAATCTTTCCATGGTCGGGTTCAACATAATCCATCTTTGTCATTGTCTCACCTGCACTTGCAAACTCGATACCTGCACTTTTTCGTATAGCTTTTGTAAATTCTTCCATTCCAACAGCTTCTATGAGAAAATAAAGACGGTTTTTATTTCTGTTATCACGAAAACCAAACTCTTTAAAGAGTCCTATAATTGTTTCGAAGGCTAGAAGCACTTCTGATTCATCTTTTAAAAATACATTTGCATTTTTTGCAAGCATTCCAACACGACCACCAAGGTATAAGTTGTATCCATATACAGCATTTTTTTGTGCGAGTACAAAACAACAATCATTGCCATATACATTGCATCTGTTAGAAAGATTTCCAGAAATAGAGGTATTGAATTTTCTAGGAAGTGTTGATATCCACTCAGGATTTTCTAAAAATATATCTTGCATTTTGAGAAGTGTTTTATGAGAAGGAAGTACATTGTCAAAAGCTAAGTCATCAAAAGGGTCTGTCACAATACCACGAATATTATCTACACCAGTTTGGTAAGCACTTAGTCCCACACTGTCCATTCTTTTTACAAGTGTCGGTAAGTCTTCGATTTTCAAGTAACGCAGTTCACACTGAGAACGGGTTGTTAAGTCTATGTAGTCTTGACCATAATCTTGTGAACACGCACCTATCATACGCGCCTGATCAGCATTAAAATACCCACCAGGAATACGCATCTTTATCATAAATCTCCCAGGAGTTGCTGGTCTATCATAAATGCCAAAGCATTTTAGGAAGTATTTTTTATCTTCAATAGGAACTGAATCATAACCATCTCTTGCATAATTTTCTAACTGAGAGTATGCTTCTTGAGGAGTTTTCTCATTTTTCATAATTTCAATTTTGTTGATTTTATGAGCTCGAGAATTATAGGCTTTTTTGAGTACTTGCATATTTTAAAATTCCAATATTTTTATATATTTAGCATAATACCTATATTTTATTAAAAAAGAGCTCTCAGGGATGCTTATATATTAAGCATTAAGACTTAGTATAAGAATATTCAGATATATTTACATACAAAAATTAAATAGGATTGACACATGACTAAAATTGTAAAACTTGTAACACTAGGAGCTTTATTGACTTCAAGCTTAATGGCAGACTTTTCTAGTTCCCATGCTTCGCTTGGGAATTCATACTTATTATTTTACTGATTATATTCTTTATGCTATCTTTGTATGCACCGCCCCTCAAGATTCTAGAATGAGAACGAGAAAAATATATTTGTATTGACAAGAGCAATACAAAGTGCTATCATATACCTATGAAAATAAAACAAATTCTATGGAATGAAGAAAAAAATCAACTTTTAAAACTACAACGAAATCTTGATTTTGAACAAGTACTCGTTGAGTTAGAAAATGGAAATATTTTAGGTAGAAAAGCTCATCCTAATTCTGATAAGTTTCCAAATCAAGAGATATTTATAGTTCGCTTAAATGGATATATTTGTTATATTCCATTTGTTGAAAATGATAAAGAGATATTTTTAAAAACAATTATTCCAAGTAGGAAATTAAACAAAGAGTATAAGGAGAGCCAAGATGAAAAATGAAGAGATGCACCTTGATGGTGAGGAGTTGGCATTATTAGAAGAAATAGAGTCAGGTCAATGGAAAGACAAGCCATTAACAGATAGTGAGATCAATAGCTATAAAGATAGTGCTAAATATACTAAGTCTTTAACAGAGAAAAAACAAACTACCATTAGATTCGCAGTTGGTGATTTAGCAATAGTAAAGGCGAAGGCAAAAGACTTAGGGATAGGCTATCAAAATCTCATTCAAGCTCTTGTTCATAATTATGCGGCTGGTAAACTTAAACTAGAAGCTTAATCAGCTAAACGCAACTTTAATTCTTTAGCTACTAAATCTATATGAAGTAATAAGTTATAGTACTCTCCTTTATATGAGAGGGGGACTTTTGTTTGTTCTTGGAGTTCTGTTTTCATACTTTCTAACTCTTTTATATTTTCAGCTATTGCACTTTGTGAAAGTGATTCTACATATTCTAAACTATCTAATCGTTTATACCATTTATATATTTTAGAACGAATACTCCAAGTATAAAGTGGTAAAATTCCTTTAAAGAGTGGGAAGAGTAAGGTAAGTAAAGGAATAAGCAAAATCTTCAGTCTATCTATTTGTGAAGCTATCCAAAATGGGAAAATACTTTCTAACCAACTGTCTCCATTAGTCAAATAATTTTGTGCTTCTTCATTGGCAGATGTATCAAGATGATTCAATGATGGAAATTGATTTGCTTTTTCAAAAATCGATTGAGGATTATGAACAATTTTTATTTGCTTTAAAAAGATTCGAATAAGTTCATCATTTATATCTTTTTTACATACTAAGTTGGCAGTTGTCGCAAGTAGCTGTTTATTTTGGGATGGTAGGTTTTTATATAAATCTATCGTACCTTCATGCAGTGTAACGGACAACAAAAAATTGTACTTTTGCGTATAGGCTTGCACTCTTTTTAGACTGAGTAGTTCTATGCTTGGGTCGCTTAAAAGCTGGGCTACTGTTTGTGACTGCGGCGAACTTACCAGAAACATTGCATCTATCTCACCACTTAAAAGTTTTTCTTTAGATTCTTCTGCCGAGTAAGATACAATCTCAGTATTATCAGTTGTAATCCCATTGTCGATAAGCATCTGTATCGCTAAATACTGTGTTCCACTTCCATTAACTCCAATAGATATTTTTTTACCAATAAGCTCTACTATATAGTCAATCGTATAACCATGATTTTTATAAAAAATCCATAAAGGTTCATAATAAACACTTGCTAAAGATTCTACATCTACATTATCTCTAGCATCTATGATTCCCGCTTGTACAAAGCCAAGATCTGCCTTGCCCGAATTAATTAAATCAAGATTTTCTACAGAACCTGAAGTTGAGATGATATTTAACTTCACATTTTGCGCGGCTAAAAGTTCTTGGTATTTTAAAGCTGTTTTATAATAATTACTCGTTTTGGAACCCGTGGCAATTGTCAACTCTTTTTTAGGTGCAGGTTCTACAAATTCTGATGCAAAGTAAAACATCAGTATGCCTGAAAAAACAATCGGTAAGAGTACTTTAAAAATGAGCTGGAGTGCAGACATCTAAATTCCTTAAAATCTTTTTTAAGTATTATAACTTAGATATTTACTACTTTTTCTTTTTCAACAAACTTAATACCTTCATACGCTGTTTTAATATGTTCTATCTCTCCACTTATCTCAGTTTCTTTAAAAACTAAGCCATCTGGAACTTCTCGAGAGTGAAGTTGAATAGCAGTTTGCTTGTAGTTTGGTTCACCTGACTTTGGACAAAAACTCTCACTTGTAAGGGTATTTACAAGTTGAGTATTGTAATGAAAAGGTACAAATATATTTCCTTCTCTTACAGCCTGCGTTACACGAACGACTACATCCTCTACTCTTCCTCTTGCACTTGAAATGGACATTCTATCACCACTTTTTACTTTAAGCGCTGTAGCATCTATTGGGTTTATATCTATCCACGATTCGGGTGCCAAGTCGTTAAGTATATCAATAGAGCGTGTTTTAGTTCTGGTATGCCATTGCTCAACTGTTCGACCTGTATTTAAAAGTACGGGAAAAGATGCACTAACTGGTTCTGCCATTGGAAACCAATCTGCACAAATCAGTTTTGCTTTTTCATCCTTAGTTCTAAAGGCAATGTCTGGAGAATACAATCTTTTAGTCCCTAGTGGTCGCTCTTCATTACAAGGCCATTGTATTCCGCCCTTTTCTTCTAAAAGTTCATAAGTCATTCCAGAATAATCACAAAGTTGTCCACGACTAATCTCTTTCATTTCATTAAATGCATCAAGTGGTTTTTCCCACTCTGGATACAGAAGCTCACTTACACCATCGAAATACTTTGAAAACTCTAAGACTATATCAAAGTCACTTTTAGTATTTCCTAAAGGTTCCACAGCTTTGTTAGCACGGTTACATCGTCGCTCAGAGTTTGTATAGACACCCTCTTTTTCTCCCCATGTTGCAGCTGAAAAAACAACATCGGCAATCTCGGCAGTATCGGACATAAAAGCGTCTTGGACTACAAGAATATCAAGCTTAGCAAGTGTTTTACGAAGTTTGTCTTGGTTTACAAAACTTACAAGTGGGTTTGTTGCGACAATCCAAAGTGCTTTTATCTCACCTCTGTCTATCGCATCTATAATCTCTGCGTATTTATAACCCCGTTCAGTTGGAACTATATCTTCTGGCACTTTTGCAATTCTCGCATACTCTTTTAATGCCCCAGCATCTCCAAAGTTTCTGTATCCTGGAAGCGAAGATGTAAAACCAAACTCTCTTGTTCCCATGGCATTACACTGTCCTGTTATAGAAAAAGGACCTGCTCCTTCTTTTCCAATCTGACCTGTTAAAAGGTGTAAGTTTATAATTGCACTTACGGTGTCTGTTCCCATAAAAGACTGGTTTACACCCATGGTCCATGCTGTTAAGACTGCATCTTGAGCTACAAATTCTCTAGCGAGTTCGTACAATGTTTTTACATCAATGCCCGTAATGTTTGCCACTTCTTGTGGTGAGTAACCTTGCAGGTGTTTTTTAAGTTCTTTATAGCCATTTGTATTAGCTTTTATATAGCCCAAATCCTCCCAACCTTGTTCGATTACAATATATGCAAGTCCATTAAAAAGTGCTAAGTCAGTTCTAGCTTTAATGGGTACAAATGTTGTAGCCATCTGTGCAGTCTTAGAAGACCGTGGATCGATAACAATAATTTTAGGATTATTCTTGTTTTTTGCTAAATGAAGTTTTAAAATAGGATGATTATCTGAAATATTTGCACCTACTAAAAATATAGTATTTGCTTTTTGGAAATCTTCGTATGCTCCAACTGGTCCATCTGAACCAAGGGATTGCTTATACCCCATAACTGCAGATGCCATGCATAAGGTTGTATTTCCATCGAAGTTTGTAGTGCCAAGACCGAGTTGAACGAACTTTCCAAGTGTATAAAACTCTTCTGTTAAAAGTTGCCCCGTTGAGAGAACACCTATTGCTTGTTTTCCATGTTTGTTTGCGATTCTTTTAAATTCATCCGCTACCTTAGAAAAAGATTTATCCCAAGTAGATTCACTTAAAACTCCCTCTTTTCTTATAAGCGGTGCAGTAACTCTTTCTTTAGAGTTGATAAGTTGATGCTCACTTAAACCCTTAGGACAGAGTGTTCCCATATTTACATCATGAGCAGGATTTCCCTTTGTGTAAACTGCTTTTCCATCTTTAACACCAATGTAAAGACCACAGCCAACTCCACAGTATCCACAGGTAGAAAAAACCCATTTATCTGGTTTTTTTTTCATCACTAATGATTCCAAACTTCGGATCGGCTGAAAGTTTATACTTTGCTTCTTTTATATCGAAGCCTAAAAAATCTTTTATTTTTTTTTATCATAATTTCTCACTTTTAATCTTTCATAAAGTATATCTTGTTTTCAAGTGAGAAATTATTTTAACTGATTAAATTATATTCAGGTTTAACGAATCTATCAATATACCTGAAATAAGAATATATATAAAAATCCTACTAACAAAGAGATACCATTTATACTATCTCTATGTATTCTAACGGCGAAGCTAGCACGTTTTGTTGTATCTTTTAGTAAGTTTGCACTCCATACTTTAGTAGCATTCTTGGAAGAACATCATCAAGATTAAAGACCTCCTCATCAGTAAGTTCTATTAGTTTGAAGTCATACTTTTTGTATATCTCTTTTTTAATTTCTTTTCTTTTGGCATATTTAGGGTCATTTTCTAAGCCCCAAAATTCAATATATACTTTTCCTGTAGGAATATAAAAATCGCAATAAACCTCTTCTTCAATTGGAAGTTTTCTTTCATATGCATGCACTATCTCTGCCATATATAGCCAGTTGTCTATAAGCATCTCAGCTTTACTTCTAACCATATGCCCATCTGTCGCTCTATGTTTAGCAGGAAATTTTTCTCTAAAATTTGAACTCTTAGTATTTGCAATTTCTATTTGTGTACTTTCTCCAGCTTCACCCTTAACCTCTTTAAGTATTGATGAAAATGCTGAACTTGTAAAAATAGATTCATTCCATTCAACATAGGGTATTCCATTTTTTGCATTTTCTTTTTGAATACCACCATTTTTTGTTCCTAAAATACTGATTGTCCAGCCTTTAAGATATTTTTCTATAAAGCCTATTTCTGATAGAATCATGTTGATTTTTCTTGCAGACAGATTATATTTTGCAGCAATTTTCGTTGATGAATAAAACTCTTTGCCTTGAGTTATTAGTTTGTTTGGTATTTCTATATTTTCATCCCATGCAATGTAATCTCCAAACTTTGCATGACTCTTTATGCAACCACTTTTCTCCACACCTAGAGAAGTTAAACTAAAGCCTTTTTCTTCTTTTGAAATATACTTCACAGCTAATCACATTTCATCCAGTTTATACTTAGGAATACTCATTTTTTTTAGCTAATGCTGAAGTTGAAATTAATTTTATATTTGACATAAATCTCTCTTATTTTAAAATATGTTTGTTCCGATACAACTATTTATTCAACATCATTATATATGAAAATCTTAAATGATAGAAATTAACTATCACTTAAAATGATTGTTAAAAGCGTAAATTTATTGATAAATATGACAAAATGTAATATTTTTATAAATATTACATATTATGCTTAAATAAAAGATGATTGTTAATTGTTCTATTGATAAATAACAGCCTTAAATGAATGTTATTTGTAGAAATAACTACATAACAATCATAATGATACTTAAACAAAAGTAGCTATCTCTGTTTCCCCACAAAAAAAATCCACCTGCCATTCCTAGAGGAACAACTGTCGCGTAAAATAAGAATCTATCACTGAACTCACTTGATATTACTAATATTAGAGAAAGTAACATCGTTAAACTCGCTCCTCCAAAAGAGTCTGCACTAACTTGAACTATGACTAAAAGAGGTAAAATCAAGCCTCCTAGTATCAAAGAAATGAAGCGAAAAAGTTTTACATTTTTAAAGTTTTCATCGTAAAGTCTTGCTGTTCTTTTTAACTGGTACTCATTTTCTTGGGGTACTTTCAACTCTCTTAAGTCTTCAAATGAGAAGAACATCTGTGCGAGTGCTCCTAACATTCCTAAAACGATAAGTGGTGTTACGATATCTTCCATACCTAAGACTACTGCCAATAAACCCATCATCAACGATCCTACATAAGCTACACCAAAAAACTTTATGTTTGTTGTTTCACGGTTCCATGAAGGACGGGCTTTGATTCTGTAAATCATACTTTGTGCGTAGATGCCATAGATGCCGACAAGCAATGTAACAAGTTCTACTGAGAGCCGTATATATGTTGGCAATTCTAAGTAGTAGATGGCGATAACTCCAAACATTAAAGCTACAAATACTCCAAGTGCTAAGGCTTCTCGAGAGAGCCATGATGTTTTTATATTTTTCATTGCCGTGAGTGCTAAATACGGACGACCTAAGTGAAGTGCTGAGAGAGGAAGTCCGAGTACTGCTGGTAGCATTACTAAAGATGCCATAATCCAGTTAGCCGATTCAAAACCAAATAAACTAAGCACATCACCTAAAAATAAAACTAAAAATCCACCTAAAGAAATTTGAGTGAGAACAGTCATAAAAACCAATGGAAATTCCGAATGAGCTGGCTTTAAGATATGCTCATCAACTTCGTGCATCAAAGGAAGCTTATCAGGAAGCGTGTACCTAGTAGTAGAGTTTGTAATTCTTGCATCTGGCAAGAATGGCATATTTGCTTGATTATCAATGTCAGATGCAAGCCATTCTTCTACATTCACAGTTTCAATCATTATAGCACCCGATGGACAAGCTTGAACGCAGGCAGGTGTTTGCCCCTCTTCTAAACGGTCGTGACACATATCGCATTTTGTAACGATGCTTCTTTCTTCGTGATAAGTTGGCACTCCATAGGGACAGTTCCATGTGCAGTATTGACAGCCTATACAGCTATCGTCATCATGAATTACGATACCTGATTCTTCGATTTTGATGTATGAATTTGTAGGGCAACCTATAAGACATTCAGGGTCTACACAATGGTTACAACTCATAGAGTTAAAAAGCTGTGAAAAGGCTGGAAATTCTCCACCTTCCATTTCACCAACTCTACGCCATTTTATATCTGCTGGATTGTTGTTTTGCTCATTACACGCAACCTCACAACAGTGACAACCAACACACACAGTAGCATCAAAGTGAAATCTATACTGCTCACCCTCTTTAGGTTTAGGGATATCAATACTGTAATTGCCACATTGCATTCCAGTGTCAGCCTTGTGATCTATAAAACTTTCTAAGGGTGTTTGCATTGTATGGTATCTCCTAAGTTATTAGGCGTATTATACATAGTTTAAATCAAAAGAATCACTTTTTGTGCTTAGTATTTAAGCATCTATATTTTAAAGTTTTCACCATCCATGTCTGCTAAGGTAGTTTTTTCAAACATTTTTTGTATCATGCTCTTTGGTTTTGCCCATTGATCATGCAGGGCACATCTTTTTTTAGTATCACAATTTCCTATTCCCAATAGACAATCTTTTTGATTATGCATTTCATTAAAGGCATTTAATACCTGCAATATACTAATCTCTGAGGCATCACGAGCGAGCTTCGTTCCACCCTCTCTTCCGCGAATAGAGACTATAAAGCCTTCTTTTACTAAATCTGTATTAATCTTTGTTAAAAATTTATATGGAATTTCCAGGACTTCAGCAAGTTCTTTTGCACTAACAAGTCTTCCTTCGCTATTATTGGCAATATAGTTTAATATTCTAATCGCATATTGAGATGTTTTATTTATCTCCATAACTATAATTCCCCTTTTCATTTATTTGACGCATTATATACTAATTTTATAAATATGCACAAGAGCATAATAACATGTACTACTTAAAGATAGAATTAATTTATATTTTGTTATAATTCTGATACTATATAATATTAGAATTTGATAAGGAGTTATAAATATCTGAAAGAATTACTAAAAACATGGCTAGAAATATTTATTTTGGTGCTAGTATCTTCGCCATTTTAATATTTGCTGGTCTTAGCTTTGACACAGTACAGCGTGTCCCAGAATAGTTTTAGAAACGCTCATCTCTTTGCATTTCACTAAAGATTAATCTTGTAAAAATATTTTTCCTTGTGTATAGCTAGCAGATGCTATCTTTCCCCACTGTGAATATAGGTTTAGTTCTTTAGAGTCTATTTTAAATATACTTGCTATTTGTTCTATTATCTTATGTTCAAATTTATGAAACTTGTCATCTGAATGAATAAGTATCATCAATTCTAAAATAACGATTTTTTTACTTTTTTTACTTGTCATCTTTTTGAGAACATCATCCCAAATCAAACTTACTCACATCATATACGAGATTATCGATACCCATTTCCAAGCAATAACCATGAATAATCTCTTTTTCTTCTGCATCAAATTCACCGTCAATGTGTGCGATATGATTTGCAAGACTTAAAAAAGCAAATTTTTCTTCATTTTTTAGCTCTGTTAATAACATTTTTTTCATTCCTTATTATGGTCAGTCACTTATCGTAAATCAAAGAAAATATTTTTCTTATCTGAACCCAGTTTGTCGAGTTCACTTTGAAACCAGTCTGTTAAAAGTACTTTCTCTTCATATGAGAGTCTTGCATCTTCGTGTCCTAGTAAATAACTAGGGAGTGCCATCATCTCATTTTTCACCGTTATAATAGCCCGTTTTAGTCTTTTTGTTTTCACTTTTTTGTCGATTGCCTTCCACTGGGAAAAATTTAATGCGCTTCGTGCATCCTCAACATGTGCAGCAACAAAGAAAGAAACAGGGGCAATGTCTGAATAATACGGCCATACAGTTTCGTTTGAATGACAATCGTAACAACTTGTTTTTAATAGAGTCATGACTTCTTCAGGTGCATCTAGCGTTAACGCAGCATCTATGGGTGGGTTTGTTTTATCAATACCTATAAACTGAATAGCAAATAAGATTACAATCGCAAAGAGAGCAATTTTTTTAATCAAGTTAATTTCCTTAGTATATTTTCATCATTCTATCAAAGCAATAACAATGAATGAGTCCATAAATACTAAAACATCTTTTAAGTTTAACTAGCTAGTATTTTACGAATTTA
Organism: Sulfurimonas sp.; assembly: GCA_030949825.1. Lineage (GTDB taxonomy): Bacteria > Campylobacterota > Campylobacteria > Campylobacterales > Sulfurimonadaceae > Sulfurimonas. The sequence goes on along the minus strand of JAUZSC010000019.1, from coordinate 3,301 downwards.
ACATAAAGTAGATTGAAAAGGAAAATAATGTATAAAATAGTAGAAAGACTCGTACAAAGTAAAATCTTTGGGAACTTTATAATAGCCTTGATCATTCTCAATGGCATAAGTATGGGATTTGAAACTTCAAAGGATATAGCTGCAACTTATCATACTTTTTTTAGTATTTTTGACACACTTGTAATAACAATTTTCACAATAGAAATTATTCTCAGGATATTTATACATAGGATTTCATTTTTTAAAGATGGATGGAGTATATTTGACTTTTTTATCGTCTCTATCTCACTTTTACCTACAAGTGGTGGTTTAGAGATATTAAGAATTTTAAGAGTTTTGAGACTATTAAGACTTATCACTGTAATTCCACAAATGAGAAAAGTTATTATGGCACTTGTGAGTGTAATCCCTGGTATGATTTCTATTGCTGGAATTTTGACATTGCTTTTTTATATATCTGCAATTATGGCGACGCAACTTTACGGTGAAACATTTCCTCAATGGTTTGGTACTTTAGGAGAATCATTTTACACACTGTTTCAAATTATGACTTTAGAGTCTTGGTCTATGGGCATTGTTCGACCTATACTAGAAATACATCCTTTTGCTTGGACATTTTTTATTCCGTTTATTTTTATAGTTACCTTTATAATGGTAAATTTAATTATTGCCATTGTTGTAGATGCAATGACAGAGCTAACAAGTGAAGAAAAAAATCTTGTTGTAAGCGAGATACATGACAGTGAAGATCATACTAAAATAAAGTTGCAAGAACTACGAAATGACATAAAAGAACTCAAAGATTTAATGCTAAGCAATAAACTATAGTTTATTCATCAAATAATAATAGAATAAGCTACTAAATACATAAAGGCTAAAACATGACACAGCATCTACATACAATAGAAAGATTTATAAAAGACGAATCATTTTCTGGGGTACTTCTTTTTGTAGCAACTATTGCAGCTGTAATGGTTGCTAACTCCGCACTGAGTGAGAGTTATTTTGAATTATGGAATATGGCTTTAGGTATCACGCTTGGTGGTCATACCATTTCAATGAATTTAATGCACTGGATTAACGATGGTTTAATGGCTCTGTTTTTCTTAATGGTTGGACTTGAGATAAAAAGAGAACTTCTCATTGGAGAACTCTCTTCCATACAAAAGGCAAGTTTTCCTATAGTCGCGGCTATTGGTGGTATGATTATCCCTGCTCTAGTCTATATATCTTTTAATCTTGATGACCCTAAAGGCTTTGGTATTCCTATGGCTACGGATATCGCTTTTGCACTTGGTATATTAATGCTTCTTGGTAAAAAAGTAAATCCTGCTTTAAAACTCTTTTTAGTAGCCCTTGCAGTTGTAGATGATTTAGGTGCTGTTATAGTAGTAGCCACTGTGTATACAAATGAGATCCATGCTGAGTACTTTTTACATGCTGGTTTAGTGTATGCCATGATATGGATTTTAAATCTTAAAAAAGTAACTATGCTTATGCCGTATCTCCTCCTTGGTATTGCTCTTTGGATTTTCATACACTCAGTTGGCGTTCATGCGACGATTGCAGGTGTACTTTTAGCCTTTGCGATTCCTATTAGTTCCAAGGTTGATGAGAAAGAGTTTTTAGAAAACACTAGTGAATCCATTCAAGATTTTGCAAATAATATCGATACCATTCCTATTTTAAATCATCATCAAATAGATGCCTTAGAAGATATCGCTTACAACTATGAAAAAGTGCAAAACCCTCTCGTAAAGCTAGAACATCAGCTTCATGGTCTCTCTGCCTTTTTCATTATGCCACTCTTTGCCTTTTCCAATGCTGGAGTAATTCTAGACTTCTCTGCAGTATCTCAAAACCTCATGATAGTTCTTGGTGTTGTTCTTGGTCTCATCATAGGAAAACCTATAGGAATTGTTGGCTTTACTTATTTAGCACAAAAAATCGGCTTAGTTAAAAAACCTGATGACTTAGGTTGGAATGAAGTTATCGCCGTTGGATTTTTAGGTGGTATAGGTTTTACTATGTCTATCTTTATAACACAACTCGCATTTTTAGATCAAGGCATTGTAGATGCTGTTAAACTTGGTATATTTTTTGCATCATTTATCGCTGGTGTCTTAGGTGTTTTACTTATTTTAAAAGCCCATAAAAATAAACTCTCTCGTAACTAGCGCTTCTAGTTGTATAAATTTTAATCATCTTAATCTCAAAAGATTGGTTAAAATTTAATCATAATTCTTAATCAATTCTTTCTTATATCTATTATAATTACACCATATATAATCTTAAGGAGAAAATATGGCAGGAATTAAAGACTTAAAAGGTCAAGGTCATGCACCCACATTGTTCATGGCTTTTTTATACTTCGATATGAGTTTTATGGTTTGGACGATGCTCGGTCCATTAAGTGCAGAAATCAGTGAGGTACTTGCACTTACTGGTCACATGATGACAGCTGGTGAAAAAGCAACCTTACTTTCACTTCCAATTCTTTCAGGTGCAATTCTTAGAATTCTTTTAGGTTTTGGTGTTGATAAACTTGGCGCAAAAATGACAGCAATGCTTTCACAAGTAGTAGTTATTGCCGCTCTTTCAACAGCATACTTTATGGGTGACAACATTACATACGACGCACTTTTACTTGTTGCTCTTGGTCTTGGTTTTGCAGGAGCTTCTTTTGCAGTTGCACTTCCACAAGCTGGTCAATGGTATCCACCCAAACTTCAAGGTGTTGTTCTTGGAATCGCAGGTGCTGGTAATATTGGTGTTGTAATCGACTTTCTTTTTGCTCCAAAAATCGCTGAGATTTGGGGATGGGCTTCAGTATTTGGTGTTGGTGCAGTAATGTCACTTATCGTTTTAATTGCTTATGCTTTTATCGCTAAAGATGCTCCATCAGAAGTTTATAAAGCGAATCCAAAAAGACTTAAAGACTACGGTAAACTACTTAAAGACAAAGACACATGGTGGTTTTCACTCTTTTACGCAATCTCATTTGGTGGATTTGTAGGATTTGCTGGATATATGAAAGTTTATCTTATGAACACCTATCAAGCTGATATGTCAGTATTTGGCACAGAGGTTCTTAATGAAGAAAATGTAAAAGTAATCGCTGGTTACTTCGGGGCCCTTTGTATCTTTGCAGGTGCAATTTTACGTCCCTTTGGTGGAGCAACAGCTGATAAGATAGGTGGCATAAAATCTCTATACTTTTTCTACGGTATGGTTGCCTTACTTGTGATAATCACAACGACAGCAGCCTTACCATTTGCTCTTGCAATCTTTGTACTTTTCT
>JAUZSC010000018.1 GCA_030949825.1 Sulfurimonas sp. | reverse complement strand
GCTAGAAAATTCAAATATGGCACTTGTTGTTTTAGATGGCTCTGAGCCATTTATGGATTTAGATGAAAAGATAGGCAGGACTTGTTGATAGTAACCGTTTAGGATGTATCATCGTTTTAAACAAATGGGATATCGCTAAGCGAGAAGACCATGATAAAATTCTCAGAGAAGTGCGTGATAGATTTAAGTTTTTAGCTTACGCTCCTATTATCACACTTTCTGCTTTGACACACCAAAGAGTTGATAAACTTCATGACCTTATTTTAGAGATTAACGAGAACTATTCACAAAGAATTTCTACATCTGACTTAAATGAAGCAATGGCAAAAGCATTACGAAGGCACCAACTGCCATCGATGCGTGGACAAGTAATTCGCATCTACTACGCAACACAGTATGAAACAAGACCACCAAAGATTGCTATAATCATGAATAAACCAGCAGGACTTCACTTTACTTACAGAAGATACCTTACAAATAAACTTAGAGAAGCATTTAACTTTACAGGAACACCTGTACACTTTAAGGCTAAGAAGAAGGGTGAGAAGTAATTCTCATTAGGATACGCGAGTAATTTTCTCTTCTAAAAGAATATTATCTAACACTATCATCACTTTAGAACTTACTTCTTCTGCTCTATCAAAGTAGGTTAGAACATTATCTACTTCTGTTAAACATGTACCTGCTTCAACGCATGAAACTGCTTTAATAATGTTATCGTGAACCAAAGCATGAGGAGTGTCAAGTTTTGAATAACTTGGAGTTTTACTAAATACATCTTTACCAAGTCCACTTTCATACCATTTACCTAAACGACAACTATGATGGTCTACAAATTTTGCTTCTACTTTATCTAAGAAGACACTTCGGTATCCATTTGCTTTAAAAAGAAGGTGGTCTAATTTAACCAATACTATAAATGTAGAATAAAGTACATTTTTTGAATCATCTTGAATCGATACAGCATTCTCTTTTAATTCATTATTGCTATCTTAAATCAAACTAGTACCACTCCCACAAACTAACCCAAAAAACTACTCACTCAAAGGCTTCCCTCTATAAGTCCATTTAAAGGGCTTTGCCATTGTTTCATTAAAATAATCTATAAAAGCTAATATCTTCTCTTTTAGATTTTCTTTAGATGTAAAGGTTCCTCTTGTAACTACTTTTTTCATTAAAATACCAAACCAAATCTCAATCTGATTTAGCCAAGAGCAATGTTTTGGAGTGTAATGGAAAACAACCTTGTGTTCATTATTCCAAAGATAATCTTCTCGTGTTTGCATAGACTTTAAAATACCTGATTTACCTTTTTCTCCTAACCCAACTTCATCATCTAAAATTAAAAAGACCTATATTCAGGGCTTTAAAGCCTTTTAAAATATTTTACCTGTACCACATCTATATTATTCTATAAAAGTTTTAGTAACATCTCCTGCTCCGTATTTAATCTCAAGTGCATCATAAATCTCTTTTTGCTTCTCATTTAATTCTGAACTTTGTCGTATATAGAGTGTTGAGCCATCTTTACACTTCATACTGGTAGTAATCCTTTTTTGATTTCTCAGAATATGCCTTATCGTATCCCAACTATAGTGAATACCTTTTTGTTTAAGTTTGTACCTTATTGTATGGATAATACTATAAGCTAAAAGAGTAATAAAGAGATGCCCATCTACTCTAGTCTGTGTTTGATGAAATATAGGTCTTAATCCTAATTCAGACTTTAAACTCTTAAATACTGATTCTAAATCAGTAAGTGTTGTATATGTTTTTCCATAGAGTCTTCTCATCCATTGTTTGGTTATTGGTTCTAAGACAATAGATACCATTAATAGCACTTTTATTATCAAGTGTCTTCTTCTCACTCCAAGTTATATCTATTGCATTATCGCTATCTGGGTCTTTAGTGACAGTAGTTGAATAGTATTGAGATATAGATGGATATTTCTCTTTGAGCCTTCCTATGGTCTCTATCACCTTATCATAAGCCTTAGTTCTTCTTTTGAGAGAGAGTCCATCTTTTAAATATTGTAGCTTCTCTATAAAAAGAGTTTGTACTCTTTTTTGCATAGCTTCCTCTTTAGCCTCTCTAGCAGTAGAGTGTATAAATAACTCAGTCTCTTTAGTTTCTTCATTGACAACCTTCATAGCTCTTACTATAGCATTGTCATTTTTATCTAATTTTACAGGAGTTGATTTCTCTTCATCAAACTGTTTATTGCGTTTTCTGCTGACAACTAGGTATTCATAGCTATTCTCAATAAGATAATCAATATTCTCCTGCGATGCTATACCAGCATCCATAATCAATAATGATTTATGAGAGGATAAAAGGTTTTTTTCTTTTTGAGGAACTTTCAATTTATCTAACATCTCTTTAAATGTTGTAGCTTCACCAATATTCCCATCAAATATCTCACTCTTTCTTACAAACCCACTACTATCAATCATTACTGCTAGAGTAATGATTTTAGCATCACTTCTTTTTTCCTTACTTCTTCCTCTTTTAGCTTTCTCTACTCCCTCAACACCACCTTCAAAGTATGTGTTAGTAAGGTCATAAAGAGTTATTGTTTCATCATACTCAAATATTGCTTTTTGGGTAGTATATAGATGCTTTTCTAAGTCATCTTTATGAGCTAAAAGCTTATCGGATATTCTATAGATACTATTAGAAGATATCTTATTATAATCACACCCTATAAGCTCATTAATAGCACTTGTATTACATAAGTAATCATAAGCTTTAGCTTCACTACTAGGATTAGCAATCTTTGCTATTAGAGTGCCTATTGCACTATTGTATTGAATATTTGTAAAACCTAACTCTTTTAGTTTAGCATCTAGTTTTAACTCTTTGATTGTTTCATAAAGTATATTCTCTATACCTATATCTTTTATATCACTATTTTTTATTGTAGTTGTATCTATCTCTTTGTATCTATCTTCATCATTAAGAGTTGTATCTAAGTGCCTAACCAAAATTAATGTCATATTCTGAACCGAAGCCATCAAGCATTTTTTTAATGTGCTCATGAAAGTTATCAAATGAGTCCATAGCATTCAAATCCGTCCATGTATATTTCATTTCTCTCCAGAGCATCTCAATAGGATTTAGCTCTGGGGAGTAAGGTGGCAAGTATAATATATGTAGTCCTAACTCTTTCCATTCTTGAAGCTTAGCTTTAAACTTTTTACTAGTGTGAGTTGAGGCGTTATCTAATACACAGATAGTTGTTTTTTTAATTTGTTTAGCAAATTCATCAAAAAACCTATAACAACATCAGTATCAACTTTTCCAGTAAGCATTTTATAAAATACACTTTTTTATCTGTATTAAGAAATCCAAGTACATTAATTCTTTTTGTAAATCTTATTGATGGGATAAGTGCAGGTGTCCCAACTGCCGACCATCTATACGGAATATTTGAATTAAGTGAAAAACCACTTTCATCATAAAAGGAGAGTTCACAAAGTCCTTCTTTTACCCATTCTCTAAGCATTTTAAGCTGAATAAACTTATCGAAATAGTTTTTCCATTTACTATTTTTCATAATGACCTTTTTAGCTCTCTTATAGCTAAGACCAATCTTTCTAAAAAATCTTTTTAAAGTTCGTTTGCTTACTTCAAGAGTAGTGAACTCTTTTCTAAGGCTAATAGAATCTCATTTACATTATAGTTTTTTATATACATCTTGATTGAAGACTCATGTTTAGCTATTGTTAATTTAGGCTTTCTCCCTCTACCTGCCAACTCATGAACTGTACTTATATTATCTTGATTAAATCTATCAAACCACCGATAGAGTGTTCTTTGTGAATATCCAATTATTTCTACTATTTCTTGAACTTTTTTCCCTTGATTACTCAATAGAAGTGCTTGAGCTCTCATTCTACTCTTATGTTTTTTATTTGTTTTTATAACTTCTTGTAATTGCTGTATTACTTCTTGTTTTAGGCTTATATATCTCATATATTTCTCTAAGCATTTTTCAATCCAGTTTTATGTCATTAATTTTGGTTAGGCACTTATCTACTACTGCTTGTGCTGATATGATTTTTAGAGCATAGTGTTGTGCGATTGTTTCTAAATCTTTATCTAGTGTAAACAGACTTGGAGCCTGTTTGATAATCTCATCTACTCTTTTGGATAAAGTAGCCCAATCTTCTTGTTTTACATTAAAATCACTTCCTAAATTAAGGAGAGTTCTTTTCTTCACCTTTTTACCAACTCTTATGGATTCCATTAATCTATAAGTGTAATAGTTCTGAGTTGAGTCTTTTTTGCTCTTAGAGATTGTTTTAATTATGTACATGCGAAGATTGTAGCAAATTAAGCATTAATATAAACTTAAATAATATTGTATTCGGGTACCACATTAGTATATTTGAAAGGTGATTTCCCTAAAACAAGTGGTTTAATATCCAAAAGAATTGTCAAATTTGAGGATTTAGTGGATTTCTGCTTGGAAAATGATGAAGTTGGGCTAAGTCTTGCTTATCACCAGAATATTTAGCAATCAAGCGTACTAAACTTTCTGATTTATGAGTATTGAGTTGATCTAACACAAAGTGATATTTTTTGTAATTTGGATACTTTTCTATAGTATGTTCAATAAAGTTTGAGAAATCTTCTTCTGTTCTAGTATCACCACAGATACCATAGGCTTCACCTGTTGTGACATTGAATCCTGCTATTAGTGTTTGTGTACCATGTCTCTTATATTCAAACTCTCTAGCACATGGTTTACCTGCTGACATAGGTTTGTCTTCTGCAATTCTCTCTAATGCTTGTACACCTGTCATCTCATCAGTACTTATCGTAAGTTCATCTTCTTTTTGGCTGATATTGTGATAAACATCACATACATCATTAATTCGTTCATCTTTCTTCTCATCAGGTTTTTCATTTAGCCAATAGATACTTCGGTGTGGTTGTAATTTTGCTTTTTAAAAGTCACCAACATGACTTTGGGATATAGTTTCAACAATTCCTTGTTTAATAATCTCTCTTGTTAATGTAGAATGACTCCAGTTTGTGAGAGGAACACCATGGTTCTCAGGTTTTTCACATGCTAATGCCATAATCTGGCACCATTGTTCTGGCGTAATTCCACTTGGTCTGCCTGAACGAGGGTTGTCTTGTAATCGTTCCAGATTGTCTTTAATGTCACTTCTCTCTATCCATCTCTTTGTCCATTTAGTAATATCACAACTACCTATCCCTAAAGTGCTAGCTATAGATGTATAGCTCTCTTTAGCATTATTAGTAAGAAGTATTATTTTTGCTCTTCTTGCTATATTTTGGGGAGTAGATTGTTTTTTAAGAAGTTTTTCTAGTGTCTCTTTTTGCTCTGGTTGCAGATTGATTTTCTGATGTTACGATAATCTAAATTATAAAATTCTTAAGAATGCTACAATTTCACGCAACCATCAATTCCCCAACTTTTGCATAAGCTACTTTTAGAGCCTCAAGATAGATTTTTTCCTTAATAGCAAAGTGATTCATTTTATAATTTAAGCGAAGTTTTTCTAGTTTGATAAAACCACGTACTGCTAAGTGTATATGATTCCTTTGTGATGTTTCAACTTTTGTAGGAGAATGTTCTATTTTGAGGTTTTGCTTGAGTGATTTGTGATATTCCTCTACTTTCCACCGTCTTTTGTAGATTTTGAGTACTTCATTGAAAGATAAGTCTATATCATTTGTAACAAGATACAGATAAATAGATTCGCCATCATCGCCGTTTTTGACAACTTGCTTGATAAGTCTTAGAGGTTTCTTATAACCTTCAAGATATACCAAACGGCTACTACCACCCTCTATATCTATGCTTGAGATATTAACATATTTTCCATTATTTCTTTCTTCTAAAGTGAATGCTACTTTTCTATTACTTTTTATTGGACATACAAATTTCTTTTTGAGTTCTTCTTCTATAAACACCAAGTTCTTGGTGCTTGCAAACCATTTATCAAAGAGTATATATTTGAATTTGACTTCATTATGATAGTATAAAATATTTAGTTTGTCTTGCATTATTTCATTTTTTGTGTAGAGAGATTTCTTCACATGTTTTTGATATTCCTCATTCCATATCTCTTCTGTCTTTGTGATAATCTCATATCCCAAAGGTATAGATATACCACTAGCATCTGTATAATGAAAATTTAGCATCAAGATGCCTTTCTCCATTCTTTGGGATACATGATCATAGTGCCAGCAAACAATATCATTTATGTTTGTCCATGGCTTATGCATAAGCATATCATCTATTATAATGCAACCGCTATCTTCATTTTCATAAGTTCTTAAAAATGGTTTTATTGATTTCCACAATCGCTTGTCGTCATCGAGAGAGTCATTTAGTAATAAATGTTTAGTAAAGACATCGTGGCTCTTACCTGTAATCTTTGAAAGCTTGGTCATCTCTATTTTTCCAAATGAACTTAGTGTGAAATTGATGTATATATCTTGTAGTTGCTGCATGCCTTAGTTAAGCACTTTTAGTGCCTATAAAATTTTCAATGTTACTTTTTGTAAATTTATGAATTTTGATTATCGTAACATCAGTGATTTTATATTTTACTTGTCTCATATTTATCTATTCTAATAATGATTTTAACACTACTCAATTATTAAAATAGTGTCATTATCTTTTAAAAGCAAATATTAGTCCATTTTTGTTGAAGTTTATGGGAGTGGTACTAGTGGATAACTTCAAAAGGGTATTTTTATCAGTTTCATTAATATTTTGAAGTAAATCAGTTACAAAGTCCGTGAATTTTTTAGCTGTACTAAAATAGATGTTTTTAATCTTTGATTTCAAATATCCCCAAACTCTCTCAATTGGATTGTACTCTGGTGAATAGGGGGAGGAAGAAAGAGTAAAGTTATATTATTTTTTTCACAATATTCAAGTACTTTTTTCGTCTTATGCCAAGATGCATTATCTATGAGATAGGCTATTGGTTTTGTACCATAGTGCTTTCTTACAATTTTAAAATGCTCAATTGTTGTAAGTGCATTTCCTGTGCCGTGGAATGATGAAATGAAGTGTCCTGTTTGAAGATTAAAGCTTCCAAAGCAATTCAGTGCTGTACCGTAACGATAGCCCCAATAGCTTACTGATACACCTTTTTCTGACCAGGATGTGATGTGATTACTCTCAGATGCAAATCTACTTTCATCTTGAGATAGAAGAACAATATTGTCAGCCAATGTTATGAAGTTTTTTTGCGCGAAGCCTGCCCCTGGGGTATACCTCTTCTTTCCAAGTTGCTATTTTAATTTCTGATTTTTTTGGATCTGTTTTAGTTGCTATTTTATGTGTTAAGTTTAATCGCTTTAGAACAGAGTAAACACCCTCTCTTATGTACTTCTTATCAAAATGATATTCTATTAAATCAACGATAATATTACCATCCCAGCCTTTTGCATAAACAGGATGGCTGTTGGTAATAATGCTCTTTAATTTCTTCATTTGTTCATCATTGAGATAACTTGAATGGTTACCGCCACGCTTATCAGACAAAGCTTCCAGTCCTCCACTAAAATATGCACTAATCCATGTCCCTACATAATTCGCACTTCTATGCATTAACATTTTTATATCTCCTTTTTTTACTCCATCCAAAAACATTGACACTGCTAATAATCGCTCTTTAACAACTATATTTTTCTCTTTTCTCATCAAGACAAGAACTTCTTCTTTCGCATTTTCTGGAATATTGTAAACAACTCGTGGCATGAATTTCTCTTTTTTAACTCTTTAAGCAATTTCCGTTCTTATTTTAAAGTTTGTTATCTTATAGCAATAGTCATTTTAACACTCTTTTTTATGATAAGTAGCTGTCTTCTTAAAAAGATTGCTAAGGATAAATTGAGAAGTGTTGCAATGACAAGAATAAAAGACTCTATTTCATCGTCATTAGTCAAAAGAAACACCATTTTCATGCTCTATAGTATATTTTAAAGGAATAGTTTACTTAAACAACTGAGAATGAGTCCCTATTCTAGCTAGATACAAGGTATTATTTTGGATTTTATAGATTACAAGTAAATCTCCACTCACATGAAACTCACAAAAAATTCTTCCAATCTCCCTTAAGCTGATGGTCTCTTGATTCTAAAGGGAGATTTTCTTCTTTTAAAAGCGTAGTCACATAAACAACATACTTCATATAAAGTTTATCAGTAAATTTTAGTTTAGCATACTCTTTTAGAAATATTTTTGTTCTAAAGAGTTTTAGCATAAGCTTTACTTTCATCTAAAAAGTCTTCAAAACTTATAGCTTCACCTATCTCTTGCTCTACTTCTTTCATTGCTTGAAGTGTTGTGTCATTGGGGAGTTTTATATCAAAAGGTAAACCTTTTGTTAGTTTTACTTTATTTAGAAAAATATTTATTGCATCTGTTACGCTTAAATTATATTCTTTAAATATCTCTTTAGCTTCGTCCCAAGCTACAGCATCAACTTTAATAGATGTTTGTCTTCTTGCAGTCATAATAATTCCTTTGAAGTATTATAACATATTGATTTATGTAAAAGGTTTTACAACAACCATAGCAACGATAAACAACATTAAGATTGTTGGAATCTCATTGTACATTCTAAAAAACTTTCCGCTTTTTGTGCATCTGTCTTCTAGAAATTCTTTTCTATATTTTTCCATAGAAAAGAAGTAGATTACGAGTAAAACTACTAATGATATTTTTACATGTAGCCAGCCATTACCTGCGAGACCTATCTCATAACTAAGATATGAGCCAGTTAATATTGTTGTCCACATAGATGGAACACCAATATATTTTAAAAGCTTCATTTCTTGGATTTTTACAACTTCCACAAAGCCTTTGTTCTCAATATTTTCAGCATGATACACATACAGGCGTGGAAGATAAAAAAGTACCGCAAACCACGAGATAAACGATACTACATGAAACCAAAGTATAAAACTATGCATATACTATGCGTCTAATGTTTCTAAGTCTTTAACTGAACCCGTTTGTTTTTCAATAACTTTTGTGTGGAGACGACGAAGTGCTTTACTTGCTCTGTCTATCGCTAAATCTATTGCAGTATCGAGATTGTCATCGTTTTGGTTAATTACTACAGGTTGCGCATGTGCTATATGTATATCAAATTCTATTGAAACACCTTTTTTCTCAGAACCAATATTTACATTTACAGTAGTTATATCTAATTGAAATTTTTTGAAAGCTTCAATAGCCGCTTCGATATGCCCTTTTGTATGAGGGTTAAGGTTTACATCTTTAGTTCGAATTTGTACATTCATAATATATCCTTTACTAAGAGAGGTTTTTTCTCTTCTTATGCATATATGATAACTAAAAATCGTTTACATTTGGTTATAATTGCGAAAATTATAATCTCTAGGATTTTTTATGCGACTTTTAACAGGTATTCAACCATCAGGCGATTTACATATTGGTAATTATTTTGGTTCTATTAAACAGATGCTTGAGGCACAACGCACGAGTGATACATTTGCTTTTGTAGCGAACTACCATGCAATGACAAGTGGTAATGGTGGTGAAAAACTCGCTAAACTTACAATGCAAACTGCTACTGACTTTTTGGCACTTGGGATCGACCCAGAGAAATCGACCTTTTGGATTCAGTCAGATGTAAAAGATGTTCTTGAACTTTACTGGACACTTTCTTCATTTACTCCTATGGGACTCCTTGAACGCGCACATTCATATAAAGACAAAACTGCCAAAGGAATTGCTGCAAACCATTCTTTGTTTTCTTACCCTGTTTTAATGGCAGCCGATATACTCCTTTACTCGCCACAAATAGTTCCTGTTGGAAAAGACCAGATTCAACATGTTGAAATTGCAAGAGATATAGCAATAAAATTCAACAATGCCTATGGAGATATTTTACAAATTCCAGAATTTAGAATCCAAGAAGATGTGGCTACAGTTCCTGGAACTGATGGGCAAAAAATGTCAAAATCTTATGGAAATACTGTAAATATTTTTGGCGAAGAGAAAAAAACAACTCAAAACTATCAAAAAAATTGTAACTGAAAATGTAGCGATGCAAGACCCAAAAGAATATATAGACTGTAATGTTTACAACATGGCAAAATTATTTTTAAACGACTCTGATTTACTTGCACTTCAAAAGAGATACCTCGCAGGTGGAGAAGGTCATGGTCATTTTAAACTGTATTTAGCAGAAGTTATGTGGGATTATTTTTCCGAGTTTAGACAAAAAAGAGAATACTATATAAAAAATCAAAATGAAGTTCGAGAGATTCTAAAGATGGGTGCTAAAAAAGCAAGTGAAGTAGCTGCTCCTATGATAGAAAAAAATAAGAACTGCTACGGGGATTAGATACTAAAAAGCACCTAATTTTTTTAGCCTCTTTGTCTATCTAACCAAACCATAAGACCTTTTTGCGCATGAAGCCTATTTTCTGCTTCATCAAACACGATGTCAGCATGTGCTTCGAGTAATTCTTCTGAAACTTCTTGCCCTCTGTATGCAGGAAGACAATGTAAGAATTTTGCACCTTTTTGAGCAAGACACATTTTTAAACCATCTACCATATAACCATCAAATGCTTTGATGCGTTCTTCTTTCTCATCCTCTTGTCCCATAGATGCCCAAGTATCTGTAGTAACAATAGTAGCATCTTGAAGTGCATCTTCAACAGAGTTTGACATCTTTATAATAGCTCCACTTTTCTTCGCTAAATGCAAGGCATCTTCTAAAACTTGAGAATCAACCTCATAACCTTTAGGTGTAGCTATTCGTAATTCAAAACCTATTTTTGCAGCCAACATTAGCCATGAATGTGTCATGTTATTTCCATCACCAATATACGCAACAACTGCATTCTCAGAGATTCCATATTCTATCATTGTCATATAATCAGCTAAGAGCTGTACGGGATGGTAAGAATCTGTAAGTCCGTTTATAACTGGAACTGCTGAATACTTCGCAAACTCTTCTAGCTTTGAATGCTCAAAAGTTCGTATCATAACCATGTCACACATAGAGCTAATAACTCTAGCTGTATCTTTTACTGGCTCACCACGACCTAAGTGTATGTCACGGTTAGAGAGAAAAAGTGCATGCCCACCAAGCTGAAACATTCCTGTTTCAAAACTTACGCGTGTCCGCGTAGAACTTTTCTCAAAAATCATCCCAAGCGTTTGCATCTCGAGTTCTTTTTTATATACTTTGTTTTTTAAATTCTTTTTTATATCAATAGCAATATCTATTATTTCTAGAATCTCTTCTTTTGTAAAGTCTTTAAGTGTTAAAAAATGTCTCATGTATTTATCCAAGTTTTTATGTAAGTAACAATTTTATAGTAAGTTTTCTTTAAACTTACTGTTAGTCATAATCATCGTCATCATCTCCAAATTCAAGAGCAGCCTGTTTTTCGAAGAGATCATCTTTTGCTTGTTGTAACTGAGCATCTGTCAATACCAATTCATTTAAAAATACACCAAAAAATGTTTTTGATTCTGTATGTGCTAGAAAAGAGTAGATTCCGATTACTAATCCAATCATAGTTACCGCTACAATAATTTTTTGTAAGGGATTGAACATTTGAACAGGTTCTATTTGTTTTATTTCACAAACTCCACCAGGGCAGTGTTCAGGTTTTTTTCTAAGAAGTACTTCATAGATAATGCAACCAACACATATTGAGAATGCGGCTTCTAAAAACATAAGAGTAAGGCATAAAACACAAATCAAAACCTTATAAAAAGTAATATCCCATTGCCAAACAAACCAATAAAACATAGGAATAGAGATAAGCCAACCAAGTGTCCATGCAAAACGCTTTTGTAAGCCTCCTACATATTCTGGCTTTTGATTGCGTACAGCTAGCTTACCTAAAAGTAAGGATGGAGAGTAGTTTGGACTTATTGTTTTAGCAAAAAAATCAAAAAACAAAACTCCTAGGTATACTCTTGCAACCATAGTGTGATTAAAGCCAATAGCAACAAAAATAACTATCATTCCCAACATAAAAAGTATACCTGCAGCAGCTCGTGCTTCTCTTTCATTTATTACTGTAACATCGTAGCCCGGAACTCTTTCTCCGTAGTCATATAAAAAACTTTTAAAACTCAAACTAAACCCCTTGTTTTTGTAGCATCTGTGCAACTTCTTTTGCATGGTAAGAGATGATAATATCCGCACCAGCACGCTTAAATGAAATCATTGTTTCCATTACAACTCGCTCATAATCGATTAAATCATTCATACCTGCGAATTTGAGCATCGCATATTCGCCACTCACATTATACACAGCCATCGGTAACAATGTTGCATCTTTAATCTCCCGTACTATATCTAAATAGGCTAAAGCGGGTTTCACCATAAGTATATCTGCCCCTTGTGCTTCATCTGAGAGTGACTCTGAAATAGCTTCACGACGATTAGCTGGATCCATCTGATAAGTAGTTCTGTCTCCAAAACTTGGACTTGACTCAGCAACATCACGGAATGGTCCATAATAAGCAGAAGAAAATTTTGTTGAATACGCCATAATAGGGAGATTCTCAAAACCATTTTTATCAAGAGTAGTTCTTAGCGTCTGGATTATTCCATCCATCATTCCTGAAGGTGCTATCATATCGGCACCGGCATTTGCATGGATTAATGCTTGTTGAGCAGATATTTCTAGTGTCGCATCATTATTTACAGTTTCATTTACTTCATCGATAATCCCACAATGTCCATGGTCTGTGTACTCGCAAAAACAAAGGTCTGTAACTATAAACATATCTGGATGCACTTTTTTTATTTCACGAATCGAAGATGCTATGATTCCGTGTTCACATAGACTATCTGAACCTATGGAGTCTTTAACATCGGGAATACCAAACAATAAAATAGAGAATATTCCAAGTTGCTTCAATTCTTCACACTCTTTAATAATCTCATCTATACTCATTTGAAAAACACCAGGCATAGATGCTACTTCTGTTTTGACACCTTTGCCTGAGCGAATAAAAAGAGGGTAAATAAAATCATTTACACTCACCTGTGTTTCTCTTACTAATGCGCATAAATGTTTATTTAAACGAGTTCTTCGAAATCTTTGAAACATTCTAAACCTTATTTGGATATAATTTTGCAAAATTTTACCATGTTAAAGATTAAATTAATGAATATAGAAATATCCGAAGTTGCAAACCTACCATCTCGTTTTGGTAACTTTAAAGTAAAAGCATTCAAAGAAGCTTGTAAAGACGGGTGTAAAGAGCACCTCGTAATTTATAAAGAGAACTTAGAAGAGACTCCTATTGTTAGAATTCATTCAGAATGCCTAACGGGAGATGCTATAGGAAGTTTGAAATGTGATTGCCGTGATCAACTTGAATACGCACTAGCACTTGCAGAAAAGACTAACGGAATGGTAATCTATCTTCGTCAAGAAGGTCGAAATATCGGTCTTTTAAACAAGATAAATGCCTATGCGCTTCAAGATGGAGGACTCAATACAATAGAAGCCAACCATCAACTTGGATTTGAAGCTGATCAAAGAACCTATGAAGCTGTTCCCTTTATACTCAAACATTTTGGTATTAAAAAAATTAAACTACTTACTAATAATCCTCATAAGATATCTTCTTTAGGTGATATTGAGCTTATTGAACGCATTCCAATTATTATGAATGCTAATGAGCATAACTCTGATTACCTTGCTGTCAAAAAAGACGAGATGGGACATCTTCTAGACTAAATAATCAGGAACACATATGAACACCGCAAAAATACACAACTCCGTAAAAGCAACACTTGTTGCAGATAGTTACCTTTTAGGTTCGCATTGGGTTTACAATGCATCTGCTCTTGAAGCGCTTGATATTAACTGGCAAGAACTTAATGCTCCGTATGCTATGTGGCACAAAGGTAAAGAAAAAGGCGACTTTACACACTACGGTGATCACGCACAACACTTACTTAAATTCGTTCAAACAACGCAAGACTTTAAAATCAATGATTATGCTCCAAAATGGTTAGAAATGATGAAAGATTACAAGGGCTACATAGATGGCTCTTGTCGTACTACTTTAGAAATTTTAGAAGAAGATATAAGCCGTACACGCTGTGCTACATCTTCTGACCTCTCGATTGTTGGTCGCATCGCAGCACTTTTATATGTGTCAGATACTAAAGATGACTTTTTATCTAATGTTGAAGATTTTGTCGCTTTTACACATAACGATGAAGAAGTTTTAAAAGTGGCTTCATACTTTGCATCTGTTTTATATGATGTAATCAAAGGAAGTAATATCAAAGATGCCCTAGCATCTACTAAAATCGATGCATCTTTAAAAGAAGCCTTTAACGCGGCAAAACTCTCACAAAACGAACCAACTCTAGAAACTATATATAAATTTGGACCAGCCTGTTCAGTAGGTGAAGGCTTCAAAGGAGCACTTCACTTACTTTTTAAATATGACAATTACAAAGAAGCGATGATTGCTAATGCTAAAGCTGGTGGAGATAGCTCTGCACGAGGTATGATTGTAGCAATGCTTATGGGTGCGAATGATTGTGATGTTCCTCAGTCTTGGGTGGATGGAACTAAAGGTTTATAAAAGCTTTTTCTTTCTCTTATAAAACCATCGAGTAGAACCTGTAATAAGTAATACTATAAGAGCAACCGAAACATAATCATTTATCCAAATCCACCACTGGGCGAAAAAAGTTCCATCGTGGAGTGTTAGCATAAGTGAATACAGTGTTGCATCTTCAAATGTTGGAACACCTGTTACACATTTTCCACATGTCGCAAAGTATTTTTGTGTTTCATTTACAATAGATACATCTCTAAACATAAAAGGTGCTTTTAAAAACTTATACTCCCCATCATATATACGATTAGAAGAACCCATACCGCTGATATAAAGTGTGTTTTCTTTTCTTATCATACGGTAAGCAAGACCTTTACTCTCAAGATTCCATGTTTTTAAATCGTCGCTTTTATAAACTCCATACCGGTTACCAATTCTAAATGACTTATCATCATAGTCTACTGACCATATATCATGTTCTAAAGAGCTATATACGGGAGGCAATACACTATGAGAAATTGTAACCGAACCCATAAATTTTCCTAATGCTTTTGAGTGGTCTAAAAAGATTCCTGTCACAGCTAAAATAAGCAAGGGAACAATAGCTAAAATACTAAACCAACTTGCATGCATTTTAATGAGTTTTCTCGTTAATTTTGGTGCTTTTTTCCTTTTAATAAGTATCCAAATAATATAACCACTCATTCCTAAAAGTGAAATAACTATTCCCCCATAATCGTTGATTAAAAGAGATATGTCCCCATCAAATAAAGCACGACCATAATGTAGGTCACGTACAAACCTTGAGAGTGTAATAGACTCTTCCAGTTTCTCTGCTTCTATACTCACGATATTTCTACTTAGTACTTTAGCATCAGCCTTATTGATATGTATCAGTTCATGCTTTTCAATGATTGCGACTAGACTTGTTTTTGAAACTGACAGTGCATTAATATAACTCTCACTTAGGGCAAAAGGTGTCCATATAGCATCTGTAAGTATATAAATTCCATCTGAGGTGGCAGCATAAATGTTTTGCTTATCACTCTTAAGCGCTAAACATTGAAGTGAAGTCATTTTTTCAAATGTTTTAGCCCCATCAAAACTTTCAAATATTCCACGTTTTCCACCAACTATTCTATGTTGTTCATCTTCTGGATTAATCCAGTATGCTTCAAATAACTTAGCATCTGCATCTTTGGTAGTTTGAGGAACATTTGTAAATGTTGTTGTGTAGAGAAAACTCCACTTGTCATGGTTAATAAGAAATCCACTTATTCCTAATATAATCAAGACCAAGCCTGCAGTTAATCCTGCAAACTTATGGAGTTTATGTAGTTTTACCATTTATACTCAGCACCTGCATAAAGTTGTCTAGGGTCACCTGGGGTATAACTGTTACCCCAGCCTGCACTTGCACTTACTGCATATCTTTCATCTGTAATATTTGTAAGTTTTGCAAATATATTGAAATTTTTGCTAAAAGCATAATCAGATTTTATATTTCCTATAGTGTATCCACCGTACTTATTATTATGAGAATCATCCATCCAGTATGAACCAACTTTTTGAACCTCAGCCATAATTCTTAAACCTTTTAAAGCTGATGGTGTATATATTAGACGAGCATTAGCTAAATGATTCGGTGCTTGTGACATTTCATTGTTACCATAAGTATCATCATTTTCATAGTTATGTTTAGAGTAGGAGTATGCTAAACGGGCAGCCCAATCATTTGTCATTTGGACTTGTCCTGTAAACTCAATACCTTTATGTATAGTACTTCCACCATTTGCATAATAACTATCCGCACCGGTAACATCATATTTTGTAATCGTATCGTCTATAGTCATATAATAAATAGCTAACTCTGTATAACTTTTGTTAGCAAATGCTTTTTTAATACCTATCTCATATGTGTTTGATGTCTGGGCGTCTAGGTTAATATCTTTTGCATTATCTTTTTGTGAGTAAAGACGTGAAGCTTGAGGAATCATAAATCCATTTGCATAACGCACATACATATTCATATCTTCTCTTGGCTTATAACTTAAAGACAACTTTGGACTTAAGTGAGAAAAGCTATCACTTCTATCTGCTGGACGGTAATATACTCCAGATGCATCGGTACTATTACTAGCAAGATTATTTTTGTACTCATAATGATTATAATCATAACGAAGCCCAGCTGTTAGCATTAAACTTTTTGTTATATCAATTTCAGAGTGGATGTATGGAGCAAATGCCATGTAGTTTACATCATAATCATAAAGTGCACCTTCTACATATGTAGCTCCACCCCAACCCGCTACAGTGTGATCAAAATCTTGATTATACTTTAATGAAGACTGTGTATATTCTGTATCAAAACCAGCAATTAATCGTCCCCATGAAGTGTCTAGTGTATTTCTTTGAAGTAATCCAACTGTCATTATTTCATTGTCATTACTTGGCATATTTTTTTCCCACGTTGCAACATACTGATTTCTGTTGTAACGTACATAAGGCGTAGTGCTAATCTCTAAATTTTTAAAAGAATAATTATTCCACTCTACACTAAGACGTGCATAATCAAACTGTCTCTTTACCTCGGTCTTTTCTAATGCTGTAAAATAAGCCGCGTCATCACTCGCAGCAGAAGAGCCATTTTCAATGTTTGCATAATCACTAAAGCTATCTGCTTGTTCTGCATCTGTCACACTTGTATTAAAAATAATTTTTATATCATTATCATCATTTAAAACCTTATCGTATCTGAGGTTAGCCTCAAAACGCTGCGCTTCACTATGATCTCGCCAACCATCATTTTTCATTACGCTAACATTTGCACGGTAGCCACTTGTTTCATCAATCGTATCACTCATTGAAACAGATGCTGACTTATAACCGTCACTTCCAAGCATCCCTTTTACAGTAATTTCCTGCTCTTTGGATGGTTTTGCAGATGACTCAACATTGATTACCGCAGCAACTGCATCTGAACCGTAAAGCGCAGTACCAGCACCTTTAAGTACTTCTACAGAACTTGCTGATTGAAATGTTGTATAGGCTAAACCATTATGATTAAAAAATCCTGATGATTGAACAGGAATTCCGTCTTGCATAAAAAGATAAAAAGAACCTGTACTATTTGGCATACGGATTGCAGTTTGATGACCTATTACAGAACCTGTTTGCTCAATTCTTACACCTGCAAGTGAATTTAGTAAATCTTTTTGAAAGATAACCTGATCTAATTTTATTTCTTCTTTGTCTTTTGTAGCGATACTTAAGGCTTGGTTAAGTACACTTTCCTCAACACCTGTAGCAGTTACACTTACTGGTGAAATATTTATTACAGATGAGTCAGCAAGTACGTTAATAGCACATAAAGCTAATGTTATAGCAATCTTTTTCATAATACATTCCTTTAAATTTACGAAATATTATTGAAAAAGTATTACAGAAGTGTTAACTCTTATAAGTTCAAATTATAGTTATATTAGCTAAACATATAAATTTTATTTCCTTTATTAATATGTCTCTAACAATAATCAAAATATAATACATAAAAATATATATAAGGTTTAAAGTGGATTTAAAAGCAAGACTTTTAGAACAAGACATACAATTACCAGAAAACTTTTTTCCAAACATTCAAAAATATAAAGAGCATCTCTTTAAATGGAATAAGATTCATAATATGACAGGGGCAAAAAATGAAGCTACTGTGAACAACTTTATCTACGATGCCGTGTATCCTGTTAGTTTTTTAAAAAAGTATAAAAATCTTTTAGACATAGGTACGGGTGCTGGTTTTCCCGGTATGATTTTAGCAATCGCCTTACCTGAAACTGAAGTTACACTTGTCGAACCACTTGTAAAACGAGCGAGTTTTTTACAGTTTATAAAAGCCGACTTAGACTTAAAAAATGTAACTGTTGTTAAAAAAAGAGTTGAAGATATGCAAGCTCAACATTTTGAACTTGTAACTTCACGCGCTGTGACCGACACAAAAATGTTACTCAAACTCAGTGAGAACTTTCGAGATGCCTCGTCTACGCTTTTGTTTTACAAGGGTGAAAAAGTTTTTGATGAAGTGGACTCCGATATGCCTCATAAAATCATCCAAACTACCCATAAAGATGGACTAACACGACACTACTTACTTTTAGGAGAAAATATATGATACTTAAAGTTCTACTTGTACTTTTAGTTATTGGCATAGTTTATTTTATGTTTATAAAGAAAAAACCACTTCCGACAACAAAAAAAGATGAAAATGAAAAGCTAGAGAGCAATGACATGGTTCAATGTGTTAGCTGTGGAACATACGCTGAGCTAGGTGAAACAATCATCTCAAGCAACAAATACTACTGCTCATCCCAATGTGTGGATAAAGGCTGATGTTACTTTTTGGACATAGGTTTATTTCAAGTACATCTTTTTTTCATGTACTCGATATTGACAGCATCTCAAACACTCCACCATCTTCAATCATACATATAGAATTTGATGAAAAAAACCTCGATATCATCGAGCATGTACGACTTAATAGCATCTCTTTTTCGCTCTGTGTTAAAAATATCACTGAAATCATTTATGCTTCATCTCTAGGTGCTTCTTTTATAGTAGTGCATAAAGACCTCGCAGCAGATGCTCAAAAATAGCTACAGAGTACCTTTTGACGCAAAAATATTAGTGCTTATAGAGGAAGAGTCAGACATACAAGAACTTGCCTTGCTCGGAATTGATGGGGTAATTTTTTCAAGTGCTATTGTTAAAATAAATTCTTAAACTATTTTTCTTTTAAGTCTTTTTTTGAGAGATGTTAAAACCTCATAAGAAAGTGTTTTTGCTGAAGTGGCTAAAACACGGGCGTCATTAAAAATCAGAATCTCATCTTTGTTTGACACAAACGAACTGTTGTCCATAGAAATTCTACCGAGTAGTTTTTCACCATTTGGTGTAGTAAAGCTGTTAGATGCAGTTCGTAAAAAACCATCCCCATAACCAAAGTTATAATTACTTACTTCTAGGTCTGCATCTGCTGTAAAAGTCGCACCATAACCAAGCGCTTGGTTTTTTTCTAATTTTCTTGAGGAAATTTTAGAAGCATAAAGAGAAAGAACAGGTTTAAATGCTTCTAAGTCAAATCCAGATGCCAACTCTAAGCAACCATAAGCTGCGATTCCAACACGAACTATATCTTCACTAAAATCATCATGACGAAAAAGTGCAGCCGAATTACAAGAATGAAACTTTATATTTTTAAATTCTTTTTTTACAGTTTTAAATTGCTGGTTTTGCCAAAAAACTCACTTGTTAAAGCATCCGCATTTCTATGATGAGTAAAGACAGATTCTAAGATTAAGCCTTGTTTTTTTATAGCTTCTTTTGCTTGTTTAATCTCACTTATACGGATGCCATTTCTATGCATTCCTGTATCTATTTTAAGAGCAACCTTTGTCCCTCGGGGAAATTTACTTATAGCATCTAGAGTATTAATCGTATACGCTATTTTCTCATCTTCACTCTGAGGAAAATCTGCTAACACTAAGATATAATCAAAATAATCTAAGATTTTTTTCGCTTCATCTGTATCTTTAACAACAGCCTTTGTAATTCCATACTCTTTTGCCATTGAAGCAATTTCTAAAAGTCCGTGACCGTATGCATTATCTTTTAAAACAAGCGCAATTTTATCTTTGCCTTTGCATTTGTTTGCGATAATGTCAAGATTATGAAAAAAGTTATTTTTACTGAGAGTTATATAAGCCATAAGGAAGTATATCAAAATTATAAAGTTTATTTTAGTTAAAATAGGTTCAATTAAAAAAAGTAGAGAACATAGCATGATAGATACATTAATAACAGATAAAAACAATCAAAATATAAAGAGTAAAATTTATACTATTCGTGGACTACAAGTTATGTTGGATAGGGATTTAGCCCAATTATATGAAGTTAAGGCAATAAGATTAAGAGAACAAGTAAAAAGGAATATTGATAGATTTCCGGAAGACTTTATGTTTCAACTTAATGAAATTGAGATAGAAGCTATGGTATCGCAAAATGCGATACCATCTAAAAGCCACCTTGGTGGGGCTATTCCTTATGTATTTACAGAACAAGGTGTATCTATGCTATCGTCTGTTTTGAAAAGTAAAACAGCTACAAAAATCAGTATAGATATATTTAGAGCCTTTGTTAATATGAGAAAATTTATCTCAAATAATGCTCAGATATTTCAAAGATTAGAATCATTAGAGAACAAGCAATTTCATACAGATGAAAAAATAGACACTATTTTAGATGCAATAGAAGACAAAACCATAAAACCAAAACAAGGAATCTTCTACAACGGACAGGTTTTTGATGCGTATAACTTTGTAGCTGACTTGATTCGAGATGCTAAAGAAAGCATTGTTTTGATAGATAATTATGTAGACGATACCACCCTCACGCTTTTTAGTAAAAATCAAAATATATCTGTAACTATCTACACACAAACAATAACAAAACAACTCAAACTGGATTTACAAAAGTACAATGCTCAGTACAAAAATATCGCTCTAAAAACATTCAAAGATTCACACGATAGATTTATGATAATCGACAACAGAGAGGTTTACTATATAGGCGCTAGTTTAAAAGACTTAGGCAAAAAATGGTTTGCTTTTTCGAGGTTTGATGTTGGGTGTTTTGGGTTGTTGGAGAGGTTGAAGTGATATATAAAAGACAAGGAAAGGAATAAATATGAATTTGACTAAAACAATACTAATAATTTTATTAACATTAAATATATCATTAGATGCAAACAATGACCGTGCATTAAAAATGATGAAGGCAGAACAGAGAGTTGCTTTGGTTATTGGTAACAATCAATACAGTAGTGATAGATTGCCATATCTTAGAAACCCTATAAATGATGCTAAGGCTATGCGGAGTAAACTTCAAACTTTAGGTTTTACTGTTTACTATGGAGAAAATCTTAGCGTAAGAGGTATGGATAAAAAGCTCCGTTCTTTTAGCTCTAGTCTTAGTAAAGGGGGAGTAGGACTTTTCTTCTTTGCTGGTCATGGAGTAGAATCTCAAGGTAAGAACTACCTTATGGGTAAAGATTCGGCTTTAGTAACTAAAAGTGATATAGCCTATGAGTCATTAGAGTTAAACAAAGTAATAGATACTATGAAAAACTCAGGCAATCGTCTGAACATAGTTTTACTAGATGCTTGTAGAAATGACCCTTTTTCTCGCTCAGGTGGTGGTGGACTTGCTAAAGTAGATAATGCAAGAGGAATGTTTATAGCGTATGCTACAAGTCCGGGAGATGTTGCGAGTGATGGAAGTGGTAAGCATGGAGTTTTCACACAAGAGATTTTAAATAACATAGATGCCCAAGGTGTTTCTATTCACAATGTATTTAAAAATGTCAAAAGAGATGTGTACAGTAAAACCAACCAAAGACAAAGACCATGGACACATGATGACATCATAGGTAGTTTCTTTTTTAGATTACCAAGTGAGAATTCAAATGCTTACAAGGTGAAATCATCCTACGATTTTAAAAACTTAAAACAAAAAGCACCAACTGATGTGAGACCCTTAACATATCAAGAAAAACAATTTCAGCAGACAAAAAAAACTTTAAAAGAACTAAAGACTCATCTTAAAAACAATGACACAGAAAGCATTTCAACTATTGTCCATTATCCCCATAGTCGATATAGGCCTTTTGTTGATATTCAAAATAAAAAAGAATTTATTGAGCAGTTTGGATATATATTTGATGAGCATTTAAAAAATATAATCTTAAGTGCTTCGGAAAAAGACTTACATGTACTTGGATATAAAGGAGTATTACTTAAAAATGGGATAATGTGGTTTCAAGATGGAAAAATCAAACAAATTAACTATCAATCGAAGAAAGAAAAAGACCTAGTAAAAGAATTGAAGATATTAGATCAAAACTATATACATCCTTCAATAAAGACATATGATAGTAAATACTTTGTGTTAGCTACTAAAAAATTTAAGATTAGAATTGATAAATTAAAAGATTCTACATTTAGGTATGTCGCTTGGGGTAGTGATCAAGACCAAAGTGACAAACCAAATATTATAAATCAACAACCCCGAGGCAAGCCTTTTAGCTAAACGCTAAAACTTTTTTTCGTAAACTAAAAAGTAGTGGTATATCCAGAGGTTATTATCTTATATCACGACCCAAGGGTCGGGGAATTAAACCCTCCACTGATTAAAAACGGAAAGAGAACATTTTCAGGAAGTGGAGGAAACAACTTCTTTACTTTTCTAAATGGTAAATATAAATATATAATTCATGATTGGGTTATGGGAGGTGGAGGACTTCTTGAGGTTTATAAAGGAAATAAGCTTCTTTTAAGTGAAGAAATTATTAGTAAAGAGTAATATTTTAACTCGTTCCCATGCTTTAAGCTTGGGAATGCATACTAATAATGTATAAATAAATAAAAGGTATAAAATGGAATTAGTTTATCTATGGGTTGAGAAATATAAAAATATAAATAATCAAGGATTTGATTTTTCACCTAGATTTGAGTGTGATTATAAAGATGCTATCCTAGATATTAAAGATAAAGAAAGAACAAAAGAACCTTATTTAAAAAACTTTTTTTGTAAAAATATTAATGTTACTGCTATTGTTGGGGAAAATGGGAGTGGGAAAAGTAGTATTATAAAATTAATATTTTTACTGATCTTTATTAAAAAATATAATCTCGAAGATAATCCCATATATGATGATTACATTATTGAAACTATAAGACCATTTACAAACAAAGAATTGTTTTTAATAATTTTTGTAGAAGATAAATTGAAAAAGATTTCTATGCATGAGTTTATAAATAAACTTGTAACTAAATTTCAAGATTCGAAAGATATTATAATTGGCACACGGGGAACAACACCAGAATGCCAAATAAATAATTATCCTGAATTAACAAAAGATGAATTGAAGTTTTTTAATATCCACTTTAATTATATGCTCGATACAATGTATGATGGGGTACAAGATAAATGGGTAAAGAACATATATCATAAAGCTGATTCATATGAAACACCATTACTACTAGAACCATACAAAGATAACAATGATGCTCAGCAAATAAACTTAGATACTATTGAATATCTTAACAATCAAAATATGCTTAGATTTTATTCTGAATTTGATATAAAAAATGAATTAATCGATTTTTTTGAACCAAATAAAATAAGTTTAAATTTTAGTACAAGAGATTTTGATTGGTTTAACCTTAATAATGAAGATTTTGAATGTTTAGAAGACTGTAAATATTTTATAGCTTATAAGTTTTTTGAACTTTATCATGATAATAATGTATTTCTCAATCTGAGAGAAGAGAGCAAAAAAACAATTTGTGAAATTTGCTTAACCCAACTTCATCATTTTCCAAGCAGAAATCCACTAAATCCTCAAATTTGACAATTCTTTTGGATATTAAACCACTTGTTTTAGGGAAATCACCTTTCAAATATACTAATGTGGTACCCGAATATAATATTATTTAAGTTTATATTAATGCTTAATTTGCTACAATCTTCGCATGTACATAATTAAAACAATCTCTAAGAGCAAAAAAGACTCAACTCAGAACTATTACACTTATAGATTAATGGAATCCATAAGAGTTGGTAAAAAGGTGAAGAAAAGAACTCTCCTTAATTTAGGAAGTGATTTTAATGTAGAACAAGAAGATTGGGCTACTTTATCCAAAAGAGTAGATGAGATTATCAAACAGGCTCCAAGTCTGTTTACACTAGATAAAGATTTAGAAACAATCGCACAACACTATGCTCTAAAAATCATATCAGCACAAGCAGTAGTAGATACAACTCTTAATGATGAAGATAGATACAAAGAGATAGATACAACTACAATAAAAAATAGTGATATAAAAGATATAGGTATAGAGAATATACTTTATGAAACAATCAAAGAGTTAAAACTAGATGCTAAACTAAAAGAGTTAGGTTTTACAAATATTCAATACAATAGTGCAATAGGCACTCTAATAGCAAAGATTGCTAATCCTAGTAGTGAAGCTAAAGCTTATGATTACTTATGTAATACAAGTGCTATTAATGAGCTTATAGGGTGTGATTATAATAAGATATCTGCTAATAGTATCTATAGAATATCCGATAAGCTTTTAGCTCATAAAGATGACTTAGAAAAGCATCTATATACTACCCAAAAAGCAATATTTGAGTATGATGAAACAATAACTCTTTATGACCTTACTAACACATACTTTGAAGGTGGTGTTGAGGGAGTAGAGAAAGCTAAAAGAGGAAGAAGTAAGGAAAAAGAAGTGATGCTAAAATCATTACTCTAGCAGTAATGCTTGATAGTAGTGGGTTTGTAAGAAAGAGTGAGATATTTGATGGGAATATTGGTGAAGCCACAACATTTAAAGAGATGTTAGATAAATTGAAAGTTCCTCAAAAAGAAAAAACCTTTTATCCTCTCATAAATCATTATTGATTATGGATGCTGGTATAGCATCGCAGGAGAATATTGATTATCTTATTGAGAATAGCTATGAATACCTAGTTGTCAGCAGAAAACGCAATAAACAGTTTGATGAAGAGAAATCAACTCCTGTAAAATTAGATAAAAATGACAATGCTATAGTAAGAGCTATGAAGGTTGTCAATGAAGAAACTAAAGAGACTGAGTTATTTATACACTCTACTGCTAGAGAGGCTAAAGAGGAAGCTATGCAAAAAAGAGTACAAACTCTTTTTATAGAGAAGCTACAATATTTAAAAGATGGACTCTCTCTCAAAAGAAGAACTAAGGCTTATGATAAGGTGATAGAGACCATAGGAAGGCTCAAAGAGAAATATCCATCTATATCTCAATACTATTCAACTACTGTCACTAAAGACCCAGATAGCGATAATGCAATAGATATAACTTGGAGTGAGAAGAAGACACTTGATAATAAAAGTGCTATTAATGGTATCTATTGTCTTAGAACCAATAACCAAACAATGGATGAGAAGACTCTATGGAAAACATATACAACACTTACTGATTTAGAATCAGTATTTAAGAGTTTAAAGTCTGAATTAGGATTAAGACCTATATTTCATCAAACACAGACTAGAGTAGATGGGCATCTCTTTATTACTCTTTTAGCTTATAGTATTATCCATACAATAAGGTACAAACTTAAACAAAAAGGTATTCACTATAGTTGGGATACGATAAGGCATATTCTGAGAAATCAAAAAAGGATTACTACCAGTATGAAGTGTAAAGATGGCTCAACACTCTATATACGACAAAGTTCAGAATTAAATGAGAAGCAAAAAGAGATTTATGATGCACTTGAGATTAAATACGGAGCAGGAGATGTTACTAAAACTTTTATAGAATAATATAGATGTGGTACAGGTAAAATATTTTAAAAGGCTTTAAAGCCCTGAATATAGGTCTTTTTTAATTTTGGATGATGAAGTTGGGTTAAAAATAGAGATCTATTATTCTGAAAAAAAATATAAAGAGCTAAACTATATCTATATCTTATTAAAAGTATTATCTTCTAAAAGAGAATTATTTAATGAAGATGAATATAAGAAGATAAAGAAATGGGCTACTGATTTATCTTCTGTCGATAATTTATTATATCTGATTGATAAAATCAATTTAAAAGATTTAATTAATAAAGATGCTCCAAAATATGAAGTAATGAAAATAAACACTTGTATAGACTTTCATGATAATGCTACTTATGAAGATACTATTTTCACAAAAAATCTTGAAAAGACAATACATGCAAATATAGATGAATTACAAAGTATTTTTCCTTATATCCCTTCATGGATAGATGTAGAATGGTTTGAGAATTCTAAGTCTTTAAAATCTTTAAGTAGTGGAGAAAAAATACTTTTTACATTTTTGATAAATTTAATGTATCAAGTACAAAATATAAATAATAGAAGTGAATATGATACAATTAATTTATTTCTAGATGAGACAGAACTTGGATTTCATCCTCAATGGCAAAAAAAGTATTTGACAAAAATACTAGATGCAATTAAAACGATAAACAATAAAAAAATAAATCTAATTTTTGCAACACACTCCCCATTCATACTTTCTGATTTACCAAAAGACAATGTAATATTTTTAGAAAAAGGAAAGCAAGTTGATATAAATATAAACCCATTCCGAGCAAATATCCACACTCTACTTTCTCATGGTTTTTTTATGAAAGATGGGCTTATGGGAGAGTTTGCTAAAGGTAAGATAAACCAAGTTTATAACTTTATAACGAAACAAGACACTAGCCAGATTAAAACAAAAGTAGAAGCTCAACAACTTATAAATATTATTGGGGAACCTTTAATCAAAAAACAGTTACAAAACTTATTTAATGAGTATTTTGAAGATAACACTATGACAATAGATGATGAAATAGCTTTTCTTGAAACAAAACTAAATGCTTTAAAGCGTATAAAAGATGATTAAAATTAATTTATCTAATTCGCAAAGAACAAAAATAGAGAATTTACACTATGAAGTAATTTATCATAGTCTTGGAAAACTAAAATCAATTAATAGTATAATAGAAACTACATTCAAAAAAAAATATACTTTAAAAGATTTACTTATTGGAGATAATAAAATACTTTCTAGTATTTTACAAGATTATTGTAAATTATCATCAAGAAAAAAATACAATTTTTTAATTCATTTTAAAACTTATTTTATAAGTCAATATGAAAAAAAATTAGCAGTAACTCCTAAAAACAAAAATTCTTATAAATATAGAGAAGAAAAATATAATGCTTATGTACTTTGTCAAACACTTAATATAAATGTATGTCCATATTGTAACAAAAATTATACACTCACTATTTCTGATATAGAAAATGATATATTTACAAGACCTACTCTTGACCACTTTTTAGATAAAGCTACCTATCCATTCTTTGCATTATCTTTATACAATTTAATCCCTTCATGCCATATATGTAATTCACATATTAAAAAGTCAAAAGAATTTAAATTTAATACACATCTAAATCCATACTTTGATGATTTTAATGAAATTAAAAAATTCACAACTGATAAAAAATTATTATCTTTGATAAATAAGAATGATGATTTCACATTAGTATTCAAAAATAAAAAAAATGTTTTACCTATCGATGAAACTAAGGCAAATAATAATATTAAAGACCTTGGATTAGACACTTTATACAATTCTCACAAAGATAAAGTATTAGAGTTGGTTGATTTATCTCGTGCATATAATGAAGATTCTTTACAAAGTATAGTAGATACATTTCAAGAGACAAAGATATTTAAAGATTCCAATGATTTAAAAAGATTATTATTATGTCATCATGTTGAAGACCCCCTGTGTCAGGATAGTTGTCCGAAACTTATGATATAAATCTTAATAAGGAACAAGACAATGAGATATAGTAAAGCATACAAAGAAAAAGCAGTAAAAAAAGTGTTGGAAATGAGAGACACCCAAACTATGGGAACAATAGCAAAAGGCTTAAATATCTCAAAAGCCACCCTGCACATATGGCTAAAAAATACTAAGGATACTCAAACAACAGATGGAGTGATAACACTTTCTGATAAGCTCCAAATCCTAAAAGAAAGCTACAGCATGAACGATGAAGCACTCAGTGCTTACTGCAGAGAGAAAGGTCTATTTAAACATCAACTCCAAGAGTGGGAGAAGGACTTCCTTAAAGCCCATAAACCTGAAGACTCTACCGCTAAGAAAGCCCTAGAGGAGGAGAGAAGTAAGAGTAAAGCCTTAGCCAAGGAGTTGCGACGAAAGGAAAAGGCTCTAGCAGAGACAGCAACACTCTTAGTATTGCAAAAAAGTTTCAAGCACTGTTGGAGGGAGAGGAAGTATGATACCTCTAGCAGTGCGAAAAGATATCTTAATCCTTGTTACACAAGCACATACAGATGGAGCACCTTTTATAAAATAGCCCCTATCGTAGGATGTTGCACGAGAACACTCAAAAGATGGCAAGCTAATGAGCAGGATAAGCGAACCCAGCGAATAAACTTCGAACCAATCTAACAAACTCTCTCAAGAGGAGAGAGAGCAGCTGATAAGCGTTGCTAACAATGAGAGCTATAAAAACCTATCCTCGCATCAAATAGTGCCTAAGCTTGCAGACAAAGGAATTTACCTTGCATCTGAATCAACATTTTACAGAGTACTCAAAGAGCATAAGCAACTGACCCATAGACATAAACAAAAAGAAGGGAGTAGACATAAGCCAACTCCTTTGGTAGCCTCAGAGCCTAATCAAATCTACAGTTGGGATATTACTTATCTACCAACAACAGTGCAAGGTGTATTTTATTACCTTTACCTCTTTATGGATATATATAGTCGCAAGATAGTCGGATGGCAAATCTATACCAAACAGAGCAGCGAGTTGGCTTCTGAAGTTATTAAAGATATAGCTATTAATGAAAACATCAAAGTAGATACAGTAACACTGCACTCAGACAATGGCCCCCTATGAAAGGAGCTACATTTTTAACAACACTTCAAAAGCTAGGCATTATGCCCACCTTTAGTAGACCTAGCGTGAGTAACGATAATCCTTACTCAGAGTCCATGTTTAAAACACTCAAATATACACCCTCCTATCCTAGTAAGCCATTTGATAGTGTAGTTGAGGCAAGAATATGGTGTGAAACATTTGTGACTTGGTATAACCATCAACACTGTCATAGTAGTATTGGGTTTGTCACACCAGTTCAAAGACACTTGCTTCAAGATAAGGAGATTTTAGAGAAAAGACATCGAGTATATGAGAAGGCTAAAGCAGCCAACCCTCGTAGATGGAGTGGTAGTACTCGTAACTGGTATTTCACAAAAGAAGTACATTTAAACCCCAATAAAGCAAAGGTAAACAATATAGCTGATAAAGTTTCAGCTGAAAGACATTCGGGTTAGACAAAGGTGGTACTTTCTAGGTACTTAATTTGGACAACTAGACTGACATCTACCGAAGATGAAAATATAGATAAAAGACCATTAAATAAACTTGTTAAAGACATCACCGAAGAACTAGGACTAATATGAAACCTAAATTAAGTACAAACAATAATTTATTTACAAATATTACCGCACTCATAGAGCAAACGAAACAAACTCTAGTAGTTACTGTAAACAGTTCGCTAACTCTTCTCTATTGGAACATAGGTAAACAGATAAACAAGGATATACTTCAAAACTCGCGTGCAGATTATGGGAAAGAGATTTTGCAGACACTGAGTGCACAATTGAGTGAAGCGTATGGGAAGGGTTATACAAAGAGAAACTTAGACAATATGGTTAGATTTTACAAAGTTTTAGATAATTTTGAGATTGTGCATTCACTGAGTACACAATTGACTTGGACACATTTCAAAACCATCATCTATATAGACGACTCCTTAAAAAGAGACTTCTACATAGGCATGGTAAAACTAGATAAGTGGAGTACTCGCGTCTTAAAAGATAGAATCGATTCTCAACTTTATGAGCGAACGGCATTGTCAAAAAAGCCTGATGAACTTATATCGTATGAGATAGAGAAACTTCACGAGGGTGTCGTATCTCCAAATATGATTTTAAAAGACCCTTATGTTTTAGATTTTTTAGAACTTAACGATAGGTATTTGGAAAAAGATTTAGAAGATGCTATTTTGAGAGAGATTGAAAACTTTATCTTAGAACTTGGGAGTGGATTTAGTTTTATCGCTAGGAGTCTGTCGGACTCCACTCATCAAATAAAAAGCAATAAAATGCTAAAATAAGAACTAATAAATACAACAAAAAAAGATTTATACATGGCAAGAGATTACCTTAGTTCAAACAGACAACAAGCATATTTATTACCACCAAGTATAGATGAGTGGTTACCTAAAGAGCATTTAGCTCGTTTTATTGTAGAGATAGTCAAAGAGTTAGATTTATCAAATATTCATAAAGGGTATGGTGGACAAGGTGGCTCTAAAGCTTATAATCCTGAAGTATTATTATCACTACTATTTTATGGCTACGCAACAGGAACATTCTCAAGTAGAAAGATAGAGAGAGCCACCTATGATTCTATTGCTTTTCGCTATATTGCTGCTAATACCCATCCAGACCATGATACAGTTGCTAACTTTCGTAAACGATTCCTTGTTGAACTAGAATCTCTCTTTGTTCAAATCTTGATGATTGCTAAAGAATCAGGAGTTCTCAAAGTAGGTAAAGTAAGTCTTGATGGGACAAAGATTAAAGCGAATGCTTCTAAACATAAGGCTCTCAGTTATGCATATATAGAAAAACTGCAAAAACAACTTGAAGCAGAAGTAGCAACCCTCATGAAAAAAGCACAAGAAGCAGATAATGAGAAACCTGATGATGGTATGAATATTCCTGATGAGTTACTACGAAGGGAAGATCGCCTTAAAGTAATTAAAGAAGCTAAGTTACAAATAGAGCTAAGAGCCAAAGAGCGTTATGAAAAAGAGAATGCCGAGTATCAAGAAAAGATGGATAAGAGGAAAGCCAAAGAGAGTATAACGGGTAAGAAACCAAAAGGAAGAACTCCAAAGCCTCCCACAGCTACTCCATTACCTAAGGATCAAATAAATCTCACTGATAGTGAATCTCGTATTATGAAAACATCTGGTGGTGGGTTTGAACAGTGCTACAATGCGCAAGCATCAGTAGAACACGATTCAAGATTGATTGTACACAAGCATGTCACTCAAAACGCAAACGATAAACAAGAAGTCACCCCAACGCTTAAATGGTTTAAAGAAAACCCTGAGCTTAAACCATCTTCATTCTTAGCTGATGCTGGTTACTTTAGTGAGCATAACATTCTTCAATGTGAAAATACTAAGATCACACCCTATATTTCTTTCGGTAAAGATTCACATAATCAACCACTTGAAGAAAGGTTCAAAGCAGAAGAACCACTGCCGGACAATCCTACTTCAGTGGAAAGGATGAAGTATCGACTTCAAACCAAAGAAGGTAAACAAATTTATGCAGAGCGTAAAAGTACTGTTGAACCTGTATTTGGTATTATGAAACATGTAATGGGGTTTAGACAGTTCATGCTTAGAGGCTTTGAAAAAGCAAAAGGTGAATGGAGTTTACTCTGTATAGCATATAACTTGAAGAGGTTACATACTATTAGAGGATAAAAGGAGTTAAGAATAGCGTTGCAATGATGATTAAAGTGTAAACTATACTGAAATTTAGACTTATTAGGTATTTTTTTCAGTTTGGAAGTACATTTAGTTGAATTTAGATTTTAGGAGACCGACAGACTCCTAGACAAAAAGTTATACAGATAGACAATGAAGATTTTAAAATTGATTTGCTCTTTTACAACAGGAAATTAAAAAGACTCATCGCAATAGAGTTAAAACTTGGAAAATTTAAAGCAAGCTATAAAGGACAAATGGAACTTTATTTACGATGGTTGGAAAAATATGAAAAAGAAGACGATGAAAACTCTCCGATAGGTATCATCTTATGTGCAGATAAACAAAGTGAACAGATAGAGCTTCTACAATTAGAAGAATCAAATATTCATGTAGCCCAATACTTAACAGTTCTTCCTAAAAAAGAGTTACTCCAAGCGAAACTTCATCAGGCTATACAAAATGCTAAAGACAAGTATAAAAGGAAATAAATGAAAAAACCAATACTAACAATCCTACTAAGCCTAAGCCAACTTTACGCCATAACATTCACAGGAATAGGCTACGGAAATACACACGATGAACTCAAGAAAAATGCTCTTGCTGATTTGTCTCAAAACATTAGCACTAAGGTAGAGTCCAATTTTAAAACAATTACAAAGGCAATAGATGGTGGCTACGGTAAAGATACGACCAAGGTTGTAGAACTTAAATCGCATCTACCTATAAAGTCTGCAAAGTTCACACAGGAACAAGACCAGCTTATAGCGACTATTAGCACTAAAGATTCTTTACAAGGTTACCTTACTCAACTGAGTATTTTAAAACATGATATTGATGAAGCATACAGAAGACTTTTTCAGATAAAAAGTGATGCTGTAAAGTATGAAACACTTACAAAGCTTTTAGTGTACATAGATGATTTTAACAGTCACAAGATAGTTGCATCTATGTTAGGTGCGAAGAATTTACTAAGCATAGATGCTAATGCTCTGAGCGTAGAAAAAGAACTCTATAAACTCGAAGAGAAAGTAAACAGTTTAAAAGCCGCAGCTAAAATTTTAACAAAGAAAATCACACAAGAAAATATTTATATAGTTCCTATAAAAACAGATGAAAGCTCAGAGGTTACACAGTTCGCAAAAGTTTTTAAAAGACAACTTATGAGAAAACTAGATGCTGTAGATAAACCTAAGGATGCTGCGTACATTTTAAGAGGTACATATGAGATTCTAAACAAAGAAATCTTTGTATCGTTAAAGCTTCTTGATGATAATAATAAAATCGTAAATAGTGCAAATATAAAACTCTCAAAAAAAGCATACGAACAGTACAAGTACAAACCAAAAACTAAAACAATAGATGAAGCTTTTAACAGTGGAAATATTACAAATGGAAACTTGCTTGTGCAGATTGCATTTAAAGGATATTCACGAGCGAGTGGCATAGACTTGAGCGATGGAGATGTTGTTGATATTTATGGAAAATCAAACAAAGATATATGTTACTTTTTAGAGGGAATCACAGTCACTAAAGACAAATCCTATACATATTTAATAGAGCGAAACAATGGAAAGTTTATCAGTTACATAGAAGGTGACAGCGTAAATAAGCTCATTCCATTACTTAGTGAAATAGAAATAAGTGAACCTTTTGGTGTAGAAACACTTATGATGTTTGCGCAAACCTTAGATAAGGGAAAATGTAATATAAAAAGACCTTACTGTAAAGTAGATGAAGAAACTGGACTTTGTTTACTCGCTGATAAACCTGCAAAAAATATTGCAAAAACACGAGCTATATTTTCAAAGTTCAATAAGAAAAACACTACTATTCGTAAAGTAGAAAGTGCTGAAGCTGTTATAAATTTTACTACTTTTAAATGAAAAGAATGATTGCAGAGTTTGAAGAACAAAGTTTTACACAGATTATATTTCCGCATAAAAATACTGATTGGGTTGAGTATTTAGCAGATGCTGAAAAAACTTTTATCAACATTATTAAAGCCATAGCCACCTATCAAAAATGTTTCATCGTTTGTGCTGATATTACCTATGTTAAATCAATATTTAAAGACCATACAAACCTCTACTTTGTAGACTATGAAACAAACGATACTTGGGCTAGAGACTGCTCTACGCTTTGCATCGAAGAAGATGGGGAAATAAAACTGCTTGACTTTACTTTTAATGCTTGGGGTAATAAGTTTGAGTCTTCTAAAGACAATGCTATGAGTTTAGAGATGCGAAATATTTATCTCTCAGATATAGAGTCCCACGACTTTGTTTTAGAGGGGGGAGCGATTGAGAGTAATGGTAAAGATATACTTTTAACGACCTCAGCATGTCTTTTAAATAAAAATCGAAATCCACACCTAGATGCTATAGCCATCACTCAAAAACTAAATGAATACTTCGGAGCAACAAAAATCCTTTATCTAAACCATGGATACTTAGCAGGAGACGATACCGATTCACATATAGACACCTTAGCTAGGTTTATAAATGAAGATACCATTATATATATAAAATGCTCAGATGCTAGTGATGAACATTTTAGTGAATTAGCGCTGATGGAAGAAGAACTCAAAGAGATGGCAAAAACTCATAATCTGAATCTTATTCCACTTCCTATGACAGATGCTATTTATTTTGAGGGACAAAGACTACCCGCTACTTATGCAAATTTTCTTTTGTAAATGGAGCTGTTTTAGTTCCTATTTATAATGTTAAAGAAGATAAAGAAGCATTAAAAGTATTTAAAAACACCTTCAAATCACGAGATATTATTCCCATAGACTGCTCTACTCATCAAACAAAACGGCTCACTTCATTGTGTTAGCATGAACTTCGCTAGAGGTGTTAGGCTCTTGATTTAAAATCGCACTTCCACTTACTATCAAATAAGTGGCAAGTCCAAAACCTAAGGCTATTAAAAATGTCTTTTTTACTTTTTCTTTTGTATTCATAATGAAATCTTATCTAAATTTAACACTTTTGTAACAATAATTATCTATTATTGCGTCATATTAAAAAAGGTTCTATATGACAAAAATTATTCCCTTATCTTTAGCTGTTGTAGCTTCACTCTACGCAGGCAATATTGAGTTAGCTCCAATTGGAGTAGAGTCAACAGTTATTACAGAAGTCGCGCAGAATGCTCAAACATCTGCCGATGTTGCTGAGGCTTTAAGCGATAGGATTCCAAGTATCGATATTAGTCGTCGTAGTGGTATAGCAAATGATATTCTAATCCGTGGTCAAAAAAGAGACAATATCTCTATAGAAGTTGATGGAACAAAAGTATACGGGGCATGTCCAAATAGAATGGATCCACCTACATCACATATATTAGCAAATCAGATTGACGAAGTAGAAGTAACAGAAGGTCCTTATGATGTTGAAACTTTTGGTGTAATGAGTGGTGGAGTAAAAATCAAGACTAAAAACCTACAAAAGAGTTTCATGGTTCTGTAGATGTAGGCATGGGCTCTTGGGGATATAAAAAAATCGGTGCAACTGTAAGTGGAGGAAATGACTTAGTCCGTGTTTTAGTTTCTGCTTCAAAAGAAAAAAGTGAACAATATAAAGATGGAAATGGAGATGACTTTGCCGCGCAAATAAGGAATAGTCCTGCAACTCCAACTGCAACGCAGTACCAAGATATATATGCTGATATGGATGCCTATGAGAAAAAAAGCATCATGGCTAAAGTATTTGTAAATGTAACAGACAAGCAAGAACTTCGATTAAGTGTAACTGCAAATAGAAGTGACAATATTTTATATCCAAACTCTAAGATGGATGCACTTTATGATGATTCAAATATATATAGTGTAGAATATAATATTAAAGATTTATCAGACGCATATAAAAATTTAAATATTCAATATTACTATTCAGATGTTGATCATCCAATGGCTACTAACTATAGAAAATCATCTGCTGGTGCTTTACCTGACATCAAGAACTGGTTAACGACAGAGATGCAAGGAATAAAACTTAAAAATACTTTTGATGTATTTAATTCTAAAGTAATTGTTGGACTTGATGGAAGTAAACGAATTTGGGATGGTCATTATGAAAAAGACAATCTTCCTTTTGTAGTTGGAGGTAGAAAAAGTATCGATAATGCTGTTACAGAGAATAAAGCTATTTTTGCATCACTTAGTAAAGATATAGGCGCGTTTAACATTAGTGCTGGTCTTCGTTATGATTCTACAGATATTACAACAGACGATGTTACCCAACAGGATAATAACTATAATGGGATGAATGCCAACATAGTAACGACATACAACATAAATAAAGAACATAAAATATTTCTTGGAATAGGTCAAGCTAATCGTGTACCAGATGCGAGAGAACTTTACTTTAGGAGTTCTCTAAACAATGTTGTAGGTACAGATAATTTAGATCAAACAACAAATAGAGAAATTGATTTAGGTTATGAACTTGAAAACTCAATGTATAAAGCTAAAATAAAAACTTTCTATTCTCGACTTAGTAATTATGTTTATATTGAAAAAGGTGTTGGTTCATCAGCATTTCAAAATATTGATGCAATAGTATATGGACTAGAACTAAGTGCTGAGTACTTTGCAAGTGATGATATTATAGTTGACTTTGGTGCGGCATATAAAAGAGGTAAAAAGATGAGGCTTTAGCTGGACAAACGAACACAAACCTTGCTGATATGGCTCCATTACGTGGAACAGTTGGAGTTACCTATGAATATGCAAATAATTCAACACTAAGAGCTGAAGTACAAGCAAGTGATACCTGGGATACAATAGATAATGATAACGGTGAGCAAGTAATAGACTCATGGACACTACTTAACCTTAAAGCAAAACACGCTTTTACAAAAATATAGAACTTACTCTTGGAGTAAACAATGTCTTTGATCAAACATATGCAACGAGTAATACATATGCCGACTTAGTGCTACTAACATCAGGTGGTCCAGATATTATGCTTATGAACGACCCAGGTAGATACTTCTATACAAACCTATCTTATAAATTCTAGATGCTTCTCTAATACATACTCTTGCATGTATTCATCTACTTTTCAAATAATATGCTATAATCAATATAAACATATATTGAGGACTTGCATGAAATTTATATTAATATTTCTGATATTATTCTCGAGTGTAGCAAATGCTGAATATTTACGCAGTATTCGCATTAGCTCACACCCTACTCAAGCAGAGTCCCAACAAGCTTTACGAACGCTTCAAGAGTTTATTGGAGAAAATCAAAATGTCCTTGACTTACAAAAAAAATGGGACTTTGAGTTTAAGGCAAGAAAATCTGGAAGATACTATATAACTATTGTCAGACCCTTTACCCAAAGAAAAGTACTCCAAGAAGTAATCGATACCCTACGAAAAAATTATAAAGATGTTTATGTAACAAGTCTTAAGAAAAAGCCTATCAAGCAAGTAAGAGAAGAAGTTATTATTCAGATTCCTAAAGTAGTTAAGGCTGTAGAAGAAATTAAAGTTATCGAGATTAAAGAGCCAATAAAGCCACAAAAAGTGGCTGTAATTGAAGAACCCTTAGTACTAGGGGTTCCAATTATAGAGATAAAAGAAACAAAAAACAATAATAAAATTGAAAAAATAGAGTATTTAAAATATTTTTGGCAAGTTCTATCAGTACTATTATTTTGGGTATTTTATATCTCACTAAAATAATGTTTCGCTATAAAAAAGAAAATGAAATGTACTACAATAGTAAGTTAATTCATGATGAAAAATACGAGCAACTTAGCTTAGAAATCAAAAATAGAGAAAATACCTTTGCATGCAAGTCGTGAACTTAGATCTCCAATGACCGCTATCATGGGTTTAACACATATAGTTTTAGATTCAAACCTAGAAAAGCGA
>JAUZSC010000017.1 GCA_030949825.1 Sulfurimonas sp. | reverse complement strand
GCACCGCCATTAAGTTAAGGAATTAACTAAAAAGTAACACAATGAAATTATCTCTTTAAAAAGTGGATTTTTCAGAGTATAAAAGCATATATTAAAATCCAAATAAACCCCTATTTATAGGGATTTAAAAGGGTTTTTGAAGCACTATCTAGCTATAATATATCTATTATATTAAGGGTTGGTTATGTTAAAAAAACTGCTGGATTTTCAGCGGTTTTGAGAAATAAAAAAAGAGAAGTGTTATTCCAAACTAAACATAAGATTGGAGTGAATTCATTCACAAGAGCAAGAAAGCTAGGATTTGATAAAATTATGACTATGATGATTAAAAAGAGTAATAAATCTTTACAAAACAGTATCAATGACACTCAATTAACATTGGGTGAAGATGTTACTATCACCAATAGTGCATATACTCAAGCAAGAGCTAAATTAAACTATACTGCTTTTAAAGAGTTTGCAGAGATAGCTCGTGATATGTTTTATGAAGATGG
This sequence comes from Sulfurimonas sp., assembly GCA_030949825.1. Taxonomy (GTDB): domain Bacteria; phylum Campylobacterota; class Campylobacteria; order Campylobacterales; family Sulfurimonadaceae; genus Sulfurimonas. The sequence continues at coordinate 31,707 of JAUZSC010000017.1, read as the reverse complement.
AGAGTATGAAACCTATAAAGGCTTTAGAATACTTGCAATAGATGGTTCTGTAACTACACTCCCTAATACAGCAGATGTAAAAAAAGAGTTTAATCCAATGAAGGTTAAATGCCAAATAAAAGATTTTGCTAAAGATGTATCTCAAGGAAGAGTATCTTGTTTGTTTGATGTACTTAATAATATTGCAATTGATTCCTCTATCACCAATAAGAATAAAAGTGAAGATAACGACCTCATAGCTTATGATGAGAGAACTTTAGCCCTACAACACCTATACGATTGTACATTAGATGATTTAACTATCATGGATAGAGGATATCCATCGTTTGAGCTGTTTGCTGCAGTTCATAACAATACAAATATACTCTGTAGACTAAGAAAGAATATATTCTCAAAAGCAAAATCCTTGTTTGATGCACATAGTGAGAGAAAAGATGTAATACTTGAAATTAATGCACCTAAGTATCTCAAAGAAGAATTACGAGAAAATAATATCCCTACAAAAATGAAAATCAGATTTGTACAAGTTATCTTAGATAACGGTACAGTAGAAGTATTAGCAACAAATGTACTGAGTAATGATAAACTAAAAACATCTGACTTTAAAGAACTCTATGCTCTAAGATGGGGAATAGAAACATATTTCGACCTTATTAAAAATAGACTCTCACTTGAAAACTTTACAGGTCAAACAGCCCTTGCAGTAAAGCAGGACTTCTTTGCAACAATATTTTTAACAAATTATGAGTCAATGATGACTTACGATATGAACGAAGAGTTAAAAGAGACAACTAAAGATAATAAGTATATTCAAAAGATAAATAAAGCTGTGTCATTCAATCTTATAAAGCATAAGGTATTTGATCTTTTATACCTTGATAACCCACTAGATGAGATGCTAGAGCAGATGGAAAAGCTATTTTTAACCAATACAATAGTTATACGACCTGATAGAAAATCAAAACCACGACTTGATAAAGATATACATAAATCCACGATTGCCACCAATTCGATAAATCACCTTAAAAGGAAAAAGAAAAATGTTGGGAATTAGTCAGATGGAAGTCCGTAACTATGGTATTTGTAGGCTTAACTTAATGCCGTTGACGGGGGGGGATTTCTAGATATGAATGAGCCAAATATACTTATAGTAGATGACATGAAAGCTAATCTTTTGTCATTGCAAAAAATACTTAAATCTACTCCTGCCACAATTATAGAAGCTGACTCTGGTAACAAAGCTCTGACAATCGTTTTAGAGAATGATATTGCATTGATTTTACTCGATGTCAATATGCCAGAAATGGATGGCTACGAAGTTGCTTCTTTTCTCCGTGACCATGAAACTACGAAAGATATACCCATTGTTTTTATGACGGCACTCGATAGAACTACAGAAAATACTCTCAAAGGCTATATGTCAGGTGCAATCGACTTTATGTATAAGCCCATAGACCCGCAAGTATTACGCTCAAAGGTAGAAGCTTTTCTTGATATACATAATGCAAAAATACAGCTTTCCCAAGAAGTAAATTTAAGAAAATTATCTGAAGATAAAGCCATATTTTTAGCAGAACACGATCAACTTACAGGGCTTGGAAATCGTCGTTTATTTCATAAAAAACTCAAAGAAGAGATAAGCCGCGCAAAAAGACACACAAGTAAGTTTGCATTACTTTTTCTTGACTTAGATGGTTTTAAAAATGTAAATGACACAGTAGGTCATGACGCAGGAGACAGTTTACTCAAAGACCTCTCAAAGAGTTTTAAGGCTCAGATAAGAGAGTTTGACACTATAGCACGATACGGTGGAGATGAATTTGTCATCATACTCTCAGGTATAGAGAATGAAGAAGAGATTGTTCCAAAGCTTTCTTCATTGATAGAGTGCGCATCTAAAGAGTATCGATTTGAAGAAGAGCGTTTGTCTGTAGGTGTAAGTATAGGAGTCGCGATCTACCCAGAGCATGGAGAGAATGACACGCAACTTCTAAGCTCGGCAGATTCTGCAATGTATGAGGCTAAAAAAGATGGAAAAGATTGTTTTCATTTTTATAATGATGTCTTAAACACAAAACTCAAAAGAATCATGCGAATAGATACTTTAATAAAACATGCCTTAGAAAAAAATGAACTTGAAGTCTACTACCAAGGGGTAATCGACTTAAAAAGTAACACGATTATCGGAGCAGAAGCTTTACTTAGGTGGCAAAAAAATGAAGAACTGGGTTTTGTGTCTCCTGAGGAGTTCATTCCTATTGCTGAGGCTAACGGAAGTATTCATAAAATCGGTATTTTTGTACTCCAAGAAACAGTGGCATTTATGAAAAAACATAAAGATTTAAAACTTGCTATCAACGCTTCAAAGGCACAGTTTACAAAAGCTTTGTTTTATGAGACTTTAAAAAAATATATTGACAACAAGGACATAAAGGTTGAAAATATTGAAGTTGAGATTACAGAAAGAGTTATGTTTGATGAGCATGATTTGGAGAACTCCTATGTAGGAAAAATCTCGCAACTTGGTGTTTCTTTGTCCATAGATGACTTTGGAACAGGTTTTTCTTCCTTGGGCTGTTTAAAGACTTACTCTATTGACAGATTAAAAATAGACAAATCTTTTGTGATGAGTATACCAAACAAAGAAGATGAGGCTCTGTGTAGAGCAATACTCTCTATCGCAGATGCACTAAGTTTAAGTCTTATTGCTGAGGGAATCGAGACAAAAGAACAAAGAGATTTTTTACTAGAAAATGGATGTTTATTGGCACAGGGTTATTACTTTTGTAAACCCATGTCTGAGAATAAATTTAGAGAACTACTAAAGAGGGGATTGTAATGCAAAAGGGAATAAGTACAATAGATAACAAATTTTTTGAGGCAAACGATAGTGAGTTTTTTGAAGCTTTACTTGATGATATGATTACATTTGTAGCTGTGCTAGATAAGTCAGGGACTATACTCTTTGTAAATAACACACCCCTTAAAGCAGTAGGTGTAAGCCTAGCAGAGTTACAAGGGAAAAAGTTTTGGGATGCTGCTTGGTGGGAGTATGAGACAGAGGCAATTGAGCGTATTCGCCAAGATTGTCAAGAGTGTGCTAATGGTCAAAATACTTTGCACGATATAAAGCTAAAAACGGCAGATGGCTCTTTAGTCTGGATAGAATATAGTATGCATCCTATCTACGGTGAAGAGGGTGAAGTAAAATATCTTGTTCCTGAGGGAAGGGTTATAGAAGATAGAAAAAGAGCTGAGTATCAAATGATAGAGATGAATGAGACACTCAAATCAACAAATGAAAAACTAGAAAATAAAGCCCTAGAGCTTGAAAAAACAAGTAAGTACAAGTCGGAATTTTTAGCAAATATGTCCCATGAGTTACGAACGCCTCTGAACAGTTTACTTATCTTGTCTGGTTTACTTGTAGAAAACGAAGAAGCAAACTTGAGTGAAGATGAAGTAGATTCAGCAAAGGTTATTTATGAGAGTGGGAAGCATTTACTAGCCCTTATCAATGATATTTTAGATATATCTAAAATAGAAGCAGGACAAAGTCTTGTTTCAAATGAAGAAATTTCTATTGATGAACTTTCACAGATGATGAATAAGCGTTTTGTTCATATGGCAGCAGATAAAAACATAAGTTTTGACATAGAACAAAACTCGCGTGTACCAAAAGTTATGATTAGTGATAAAACAAAACTTTTTCAGATTCTTACAAACTTAGTTTCAAATGCTCTGAAGTTTACAGCAGAGGGAGGAGTACGACTTACGCTTAATGCTGATGAAAATAAGATATTTTTTAAAGTAATAGATACTGGTGTAGGGATAGCGACTGAGAAGCTAGAAAGTATTTTTGAAGCGTTTAAGCAAGCAGATGGAACAACTACGCGTAACTATGGTGGCACAGGACTTGGTTTGTCTATAGCACAAAGTTTTGCGAGTTTACTTGAGGGAGAGATAAGTGTAGACAGTGAGACAAATAAGGGAAGTACTTTTACCTTAGAAATGCCTCTAGGAAAAGATAAGAAAATCTCCATAGAGCATATCGTGCAAAGTGCATCATTAAAAGTATGTGCAGCACCTTTTGATGACGATAGAGAAAATTTAAGTGAAGAGAAAAAGACTTTTTAGTCATAGAAGATGATATAAAATGTGCCAAAACACTTTACGATACCTGTAGAGAAAAGGACTATCAAGCACTTGTAGCAATCGATGGAGAGTCTGGACTTGCTTTAATCAAAAAGTATAAGATAGATGCTATTATACTAGACTATATGCTTCCAGGTCATGACGGTGGAGATATACTAAGTGTTTTGAAAAAAGATATGGACACAAACCATATACCGGTCTATATTATCAGTGTTTTAGACTCTTTAGGAGATATGAAAAGTTTTGGAGCACTCGGACAGATGCAAAAGCCTTTGAAAGAAAAAGATATTTTAAATATACTCCAAGAACTAGACAATGCAAGTCAAAGACAAGATGCTAGACATACGGAAAATAAAAGAAGTGTTTTAGAAGGAAAAAAAGTCCTTGTAGTAGATGATGATATGAGAAATACTTACTCACTCTCAAAGTTACTCTCAAACAAAAAAATGAAAATAGAAATCGCTTCAAGTGGAAAACGAGCCTTAAAAATGCTCGATGAAATAGACGACTTCGACATAGTCCTTATGGATATAATGATGCCAGAGATGGATGGTTATGAAGTAATAAAAAGACTTCGTAAACATTCTAAGTACTCAAAAGTACCAGTTTTAGCACTTACAGCAAACGCAATGCAAGGCGACCAAGAAAAATGTTTAGAAGCAGGAGCAAATGATTATGTTTCTAAACCAGTAGATATTGGGATTCTTTTTACTGCTATGGAGAAACAGTTTTAAAATTAGAGTATAATCAGCCTATGAAAATAAAAAGCATCATTACCTTAGCATTACTTTTTACAATGAGTTTTTCTGTAGTGCATGAGTATGTGTTTGCTTTTTATGATAATGACCACTGTAATGTAGAAGAGTATATTAGCGAACTTGAAGCTCCTAGTCATCATGGTGATATTTGTGATATTCATTTTGAATACCATGTAGCTTATATACTACCCTCTGCTCCAAGATACCAGATAGAGGTACCACAGAAAAATTCATTTCATATCGACAAAGAGATTTACCTCTCTTTTAACTCCCTTCAACTTTACAAACCACCTATTTCTTAATCCTTTTAACTTAACACAAAAACAATCACTATATAAACGGTATTTTTATACCGTATTTTTAAAGGATATTAATGAATATTAATACACAAATACATAGGCTTTTAATAAGTACACTTTTACTAGCAACAAGCGTTTTTGGACAGAATTTTGAGCAGTTTTTAAGTCAAGCTCTTCAAAGTAGTCCCTATTTAAAAGCATCTGCCTTAGATGCTCACAAGATTAAAGAAGAGGGAAGTATTCTTTTAAGATATAAAAATCCTTCTCTTGAATTAGAATATGCCTCTTTTAATCCAGATATTGGCTCAAGTGATAATGGCTACCGAGTTAATTATTCTCAAGACATTCGTTTATGGGATGTTGCTGCTGATAAAACAGCTTTAAACAAGGCAAATATTGAAAATGCAGATGCAAGTTATGCACTTAAAAAAGCACTTTTTACTCGAGATATATCACTTTTTTACACGCAGTATATGCAAACCAAGAAGCTATTGATTTTGGGGAAACAAGAACTTGAAATTGCAAAAAAAATATACGATATTTCTCTTGCACGCTATGAGAGTGGTAGCATCTCCGAGGGCTTAAAACTCCAAGCACAGGTTGATTTTGAGATGGTAAAGAGTTTACAAAATACACTTGATTTGAAAAGTTTAAATACTTACTATAAATTACTTGGATTTGCGGGAATCACGCAAGACTTAGAACTTGATGATAGCCATACATTTAACTTAGTCTCAGATGCAGACACGCTCCAAAACCCTAGTGTCTTACTGTACCAAACTCAAAAAAACCAAGCGCTCAAAGAGGCGGAAGTCAATGCAAATAGTATTGAGTGGATAAATGTTTTTGCAGAACTTGAGAATGAGCCTGAGCAAGATATTTATAGACTTGGAGTAAACATTCCTTTGGCTATTTTTAATGATAAGTCAGAAGAAAAAAGAATCTCGAGTTTAAAAGCTTCGCAGGCAGAACTTTTAGTTCTTAATGAAAAAAATCGCTTAGATATTGGGCTTATTAGACTTCAAAAAGAGAGGGTTTCACTTCTTAAGTTAAATAAGACAAATAAAAAGATACTCAAAACCGAACTCAGACTTTTAAAAATGTATGAAGAGGGTTATAAAATAGCAAATACAAGTCTTCTCCAACTCCAAGACATTAAAAATAAAGTCATCCAAACACGAGAACAAATCATCCAAACAGATACGGCATTAAATAAGAATGCAATTTATACAAACTACAATCAAGGAAACTATAATGAATAAAGTATATATACTACTACTTTTAAGTGCATCTCTTTTCAGTGTTGAGATACCACTAGAACATGTTGAAGCACGAGCTTTTGGAAAGTCAGTTGGACTGAACTCTAAAGTCATTCAGCTCTCAAATGCAAAGCAATCAGTAACTTCACTGATGAGCGGACACTTAGAAAAGTACTTCGTTGAACCTGGTCAAAATGTAAAAAGTGGGCAAAAAATAGCACTTATAGAGTCTATAGTTGTTTCAAAAATGACGGCTAATTATATTTCATATAAAAAACAGCTAAAAAGTTTACAAGAAAATTATAATGCGAACAATGAACTTTATAAAAAAGGGATGTTGGCATTACAAAAGTTAAACACGCTGAGCATTGACCTCAATGCTATGAAGTCCAACATTATCGCCTTAGAATCACAACTCAATACGCTGGGGATAAATACAAAAAGGCTTAAAAAAGCTACAAGTAACTTTATACTTTATGCGCATTCTGCTGGGCAGGTATCACAACTTTTACTTCCTCTGCATACGGTTGTGAGAGAAGATGAAGCGCTCATAAGTATTGTTAAAGATCAGGCTTTTTATGTGCAGTCTTATTTACCTTTAAAATACGCTGGGCTAGTTAGAGTTGGTCAAAAACTTGTTGTAAAGTATAACAATAGAAATATTGTAACGCATATAACGCAGATACTCCCAGAGTTAGACTTTAAAACACAAAGGGTTGTTGTTTTATCAAGTATAGATGAACAAACTAATGACTTGTTTGTAAACACATTTGTAGAGTCTACACTTTATTTTGAGGCAAAAGAAAAATATACTGCTGTGAAAAAATCGGCACTTTCATTTTTTAACAATGAATGGGTGGTTTTTGTTCCTACAGAGGAAGAAGGTCACGAAGAGCATGGTGAGTATGACGGGCTAAATCATGAAGAAGAATCTCATGAAGGGCATGGTCACGATGATGGACATAAAGAAGAAACTCACGAAGAACATGGTCATGATGAAAGCGAAGAAGAGGGGAATGAAGAACATGGCGAACATGAAGAAGAGTCAGCAGCTTACGAAGCGCGTGTTATTCAAATCATTACACAAGATGAAAACTATGTTGCAGTTAAAGGCATAAAAATCGGTGAAGAATATGTAAGCGGCAAAAGCTATTTCGTGAAGTCAATGATGCTCAAATCATCACTTGGCGAACACGGTCATTAGGGGTAGAATATGTTGCATACACTTATAGATATATCGCTAAAGTATAAAATTTTAGTCTTAACATTTTTCATAGCCCTGAGTGCTTTTGGTTTTAAAGCTTACCAAGAAATACCCATAGATGCCTTTCCAGACATCACACCTAAGCAAGTTGTTATCTACACAGAAAGTCCTGGAAATTCTGCGGAAGACATTGAAAGGCTCCTTACCTACCCAATAGAATCAGCCATATCGGGCATGGCGGGTGTGAAGATGATTATGTCAAATTCTTTTTTTGGATTGTCTTATGTTTCTGTCTTTTTTGAAGATGACTTAGATATTTATTTTTTACGCCAACTTGTGAGTGAGCGACTCACTGGCATTGATATTCCTAGGGGCTGGGGAAAACCAGTTTTAGGACCAAACACCACAGGTCTTGGACAAGTTTTTTGGTATAAATTACATGACAAAGAAAATAAATATTCTTTGCGTGAAATTAGAGAGATGCAAGACTATATTGTAACCCCACTCCTTAAAAGTGTGAGCGGAGTTGAAGAGGTCATCGGTTGGGGTGGATATGAAAAACAATACAATGTTCTCATAGACACGAAAAAACTTCAAAATGCTGGCGTTACTTATGGAGATGTAGTAGATGCCCTTAAAAAAAGTAATCAAGCAGCGGGTGGACAGTACCTAGAGTTTAACCGTGAACAGTATCTTATCCGTGGTGCAGGACTTTATAAAACTTTGGATGATATTCGCAACACTGTTTTAAAAGCAGAGTCAGGACAATCTATAACCATCAGAGATGTTGCGAGTGTTGAGGCAGGCTCGGCACCAAGGTTTGGTTCTATTAGTATAGATGGAAATGAGGCAGTTATGGGCATGGTTCTTCAAAGAACAGCGACAAATGCTGCTAAGGTTGTAGAACATATAAAAGAAAAACTCTCCACTGTAGATGCAGCACTTCCTGAGGGTGTGAGTATTGAAACGATTTATGATAGAACAGACATAACACATAAGGCAGTAAGCACGATGACCTCTGCGCTAATGATAGGTATGATTTTAGTGGCGATAGTTCTGTTTTTATTTCTTTTTGAACTTCGTTCTGCATTTATTGTTATAGTTTCGCTTCCTATTTCGCTTCTTATAGCTTTTTTGCTTATGGATTACTACGGTTTAAGTGCAAACCTTATGAGTTTAAGTGGGCTTGCCATTGCGGTGGGAATGATAGTCGATGGAACCATAGTTATAGTGGAAAACAGCTTTAGAAAGCTCAATGATGAACCAGATGCCCCTAAACTCCAAGTCGTAGCAGATGCGGCTAAAGAAGTAGCATCTCCTGTTACATTTGCAGTTTTAATCATTGCTGCTGTTTTTATACCGCTCTTGTCACTCGATGGATTAGCCGGAAAGCTTTACTCTCCAATGGCACTTAACATCGTTTTTGTAATGTTAGGTTCTTTACTTGTAGCACTTGTTTTAGTTCCTGTTTTAACACTCCTGCTTCTTAAGCCTTCAAAATCTAAAGAAAATGCAGTGATGCGAGGCATCAAAAAACTCTACACACCCCTTTTGATGTTAGCACTAGGCAATGCTAAAACCTTTTTAGTAGTAATCTCTTTAGTCTTTGTAGGATTAGCCTATACACTAAGCCAGCAAGGTCGTGAGTTTATGCCCCAGCTTAATGAAGAGTCTATTATGTATAGAGTCATTTCTATTCCTGGTACTGGTTTAGAACACTCAACTGAGACTGCAGGAAAGATTGAGAAGTATATTCTCAAAACTTATTCAAATGAAGTTTCATCTGTTTTATCTATGATAGGAAGAAGTGAAAAGGGAGAAACCGCGCAAGCTAATTATATGGAAGTTCTTTTAACACTTAAAGACAATATACCCGACCTTGAAGATTTAACACATCGTGTGAATGAGGACTTAAAAGAAACTTTTGAGTACATTCAGTTTATTCCCACGCAACCTATTGCTATGCGTATAGAAGAGTTACTTGAGGGAGTGAAGGCTGAACTTGCTATTAAAATCTATGGTGATGACCAAAAAAATCTTGACTCCATCGCTAAGTCTATTCAAGCTAAACTTAAAAATGTTGATGGCTTAGAAGAGATGGAAGTTGAAGTGCAACTCGGTCAAGCACAAATCAAAATAGAACCAAACTACTTAGCACTTGCTCGTTATGGAATGAGTGTTGAAGAAGTGATGCGTGTTATTCGTAACGGAATTGGTGAAGAGCCTATTTCGGAAAAAATAGAAGGTATCCGTAGATTTGGAATCGTGGCGAAAGTAAAAGATGCTAAAAAAGATATAGAATCTGTAAAAGCACTTACACTGCGTTCAAGTACGGGTGCATTAGTGAGCTTAGATCAAGTCTGTGACATTAGTGTAAGTCATGGTGCATCTTTTATCAAGCGTGAAAACCTTAGCCGTTATATGGTTCTTTCTATGGAAGTAGAGGGAAGAGATGTTGCATCGTTTGTTAAAGAAGCTGACGAAATCATCAAAGCACAAGTCGATATTCCAAGTGGTTACTACATAGGCTGGGCAGGTGACTTTAAAAATATGAAAGAAGCAACTGATAAACTTATGGTTATTATCCCTATTACACTACTTTTGGTTATATTACTTTTATACACAGCCTTTAATTCTCTCTCAAAAGCAATGCTGATTTTAATGAATGTCCCCTTTGGTTTTATCGGTGGAATTATCGCCCTTGTTATGAGCGGCATCTACCTCTCTGTTTCAGCCATAGTAGGATTTTTAGCAATCTTTGCAATCGCAATTTTAAATGGAATCGTACTTGTAAGTTTCATAGATGATTTACGAGCGAAGTTTCCAAAAAAAGATTTAAAAAGCATACTCAAAGATGCAACACTTTTAAGACTCCGTCCAGTTCTTATGACAGCATTTACAACGCTCTTTGGTATTTTACCCCTGCTGTATGCAACGGGTGTAGGAAGTGAGATTCAGTATCCTCTTTCTGTGGTTATAACGGGGGGAATTATAAGTTCAACACTTTTGACCTTACTTATTTTACCTTCTACTTATTTTTTGTTTTATAATAAGAAATAGCTAAAATATACACCTTGAGCTTTAACTCAAGGTGTACGATAGCGTAGACCTATCGTACGATATATCAAAGCCTATTTTATTGAGTTTTGATATGTATACTCGGAGTGAGCCTTCGCTACTGCTTTGTAGTTCATCATAAATTATCGTTTTACTTACAGGTTTTGCTAGATGTTTTAAAAGTACTTCTAAGAGTTTTAGCTCATTAGGTGAGAGTTTTATTTTTTTATTTTTATAAAATAATTGCTTTGAGTGTATATGATAGTAAAAATCATTCAAAGATATTATATTTTTAGAATGATTGAAAAGTTTTCTATAATAATAGTCTATTCTTATCTCAAAATCATCTACATAGATGGGTTTGATGATATAGTCATCCCCAACTTTAAAAGCTATCTTCATTTTTTCAATCGTATAAAACTCATCTGTAAAAATAGTAGGAACTTTTATATTAGTATTTAATTCACTTAGAAGAGAGTGGTAGTGTATATTTACAATAAATAAGTCATACTTTTTTTCATAGCTAAGATTTAAAATATCATCGCTGTTTCGAGCAAAATCAACATTGTAATTTGCAAAGAGCGTATCTCTGTAAGTATTGAGTGCTTCATCACAAACAAGAATACTAAACATTACTTCAGATTACTTCTTGCGAGTACATTGTTTGGATCTAAAATAAGTATATCTTTATAGAGTTTTTGTAGGTAAGGACTTTTCTCATGTTTATAAACAAGAGACAACTGTTCTAAAAATAATATATTGGTAGGGTAAATAAGTAGCATTTTAGTCGTGAGTTCTTGAGCAATAGCATACTTTTCTTGAGCTATTAATGCCTTAATGATATAAAGATTAGCAAAGTAATTATAGTAGTCGATTTTAAGTACTTCATAGGCAATTATCTCTGCCTTGTCAAAGGAATATGTATCGAGATATATTTTGATGAGTCCTGTCTTTGGGTCAAGAGCATACGGTTTAGTGTTTGATGCGATTTCATAGTATTTTATAGAATCAGTATAGTTTTTACTCAAGTACGATAACCAGGCTAAACGCAGATTGAGCGTATAGCCTTTAGGATATTGTTTATACAATGGAGCTAGAGTTTTGATAGCTTCATCATATTTTTGTACATTTTCATAGCTGTACGATTCTTGATAGATATCTTTAATATTTTGATTCTTAGAATCTGCCTGAATACTTGAGAGGACTAAGGCAAGTAATAAAAAAAATCGTAGCATTAGAAACTATAGCTAAATGCGGCAACTGCTACAGAGTTTTTTCCACTTGGAAGGAGCGTTCCTGTAACTACATCAAATTCTTGAAAGTTGTTTTGTCCATAACTTACACTCAGCACAGCATTTACACTTATGTAATACCCAAGTTTAATATCAAAACCATCTTGCATTAAGTCAAGTGTATTTATAACAGTAGTGCCACCATCTTTAACACCCGTTCGCATTTTACCATCGTAGTATTTTAATGTAGTAAACACATCTTTATAGTAAATAGTGTCTGAAATTTCAAATGAAGTGTAGCTGTCTTTTACATAATCGCTTGCACTTTGGTGATTAAATTTTGCAAGAAGGGTATTTTTAACAGTATCGCTAAATTTATGAAAGAAACTCACATAAGGAGTGAATTGAATAATACTAATCGATTTTCTAACATTATTTTCATCTTGTCCATCCGAATATCTTGAGTAATAGCCTTCGATTCCGTAACTATATTTATCGGCACCATCAAATGTATAGCCACCAATACTCGCCATTACTACATTACCATTGTTTAAAAGAGGATCATTTGTACTTACATAATGGTCACCGACTTTAAACATCCAGTTTTTATAGTATTTTGAATAAGCTACGAAGATGTCATCTTGATCTAAATCTTCTATAGCACTATTTTTATAGTTTGTAGTAAACTTTGCATAATCGAGCTCAAAAAGATAATCTAAATTTCCAACACTTGCGTGCATCCCATACATTCTACTATCGTCTTTAGCTGATTTTGCACTGTCATTATCGTAACTTACTGAAGCAATATACGGTACTACTGTTGTTACAGTGTCCCCAAACAGGCATCCTGCCGCTAATACACTTGCTACTACTATTTTTTTCATTTCACTCTCCTCAACTTTGTGTTATTGTATCTTATCTCTGTGGGGCCTTTGTGAAAATGCTCCATAGAAACTGTTCCGTACTTTGAAGACATCCTTAGTCCATCAAAAGTGTACTCGCAACTTTGTTTGTATACATCCTTTTTTATTGTTGAGATTAACTCTATTAAAAGAGTTTTTAGTTTAGAATTTACTAAGTATGTAGGTAAATAATCAGTAAATGTTATTTTTTGACCACTTACAAATGGAACGCGAGGTACGAGTATAAATAACTCTTTAAGATAAGAACTCCCTCCAATATAATTATAAAAATAAAACTGTTTTAAATCATTGTAAAAATACAGCTTATTGTTGTGTTTATCACAAAGATAAAACTCTCCACTTTCATCCATTTTAACTTTAAACTCAACAGTATCTATACTTTTTTCATCTTCAAAGACTTCGTAGGTGAAAGTGTCATCAAGTATAAACAAAAACTTAGAACTTATCTCTTTGTTACTAATCGTTGCAAGAATAGATTCATTCTTTTTAGGAGAGTTATTTAAGACTAAAGTCTTGTCTATGATGTACTCGCTAAATAAAAAGAAGCGTGTAAATGAACCAATAAGACCAAGTTCTTGTACTTGTATATGGATGTGTGGCTCAGGTGAGTAGCCACTGTTTCCACATTTTGCAATGATAGTATTTACCTGAACATACTCACCAATATGAAAGAGTAATGAAGCTTGCATTAAATGGCTTATCTCAACAAACAAGCCATCATCACTTTTTATAATGATATAGTTTCCCCAGTTATTTACTCTGTCAACTACGGCTATATCGTTGTCTACTAAATCACTTCTTAAATCAACTATATAACCACTCACTGGAGCGACTACTGATTCTCCATAGGCATAGTAGTCTTCTTTAAATAAACCATCATTTTTATAGTTTTTATTCTCTTTTTGCTTAACAAAATCATAGGCATATTTATATTTTCCCTTATGTGTCCACTCATCATCAAAGACTTGGTAGACACTCCACTGACCTGTAAATGGTAGAGATATTTTAGGACTTGTAGTTGCAAATCTAAAATATTTACTCAAGTAGTTAGAAAGTGAAAGTTCTGGTGTCGCTTTTATCTCTAAGTTAAACTCTTTATATGCGATAATAGAAAGTGTAAATATAAAAGTGATAACCGTTATGTTAAAAGGCATAGTAAAAACAGGAATAGCATAATAATTAAACAACATACCAATAGAATCCGTTAAAACAACACTAATAGACACACCGATAAGAGCAAGTAAAAAGTTCTTGAGTGTAGGAAGTAAAAACACTCCACATAAGGCAATAGCTACCAATATATAGTTAAAAGCATAAGGGTCATAAAGTGCGAGCGTAAAAGACCCAATTAATATACTATGAATATATACACCAAAATAAAAGCCAACAAGCGCCATGACAACTGTAATCCTGGAAAAATAAAGAACAAGAAGAATCATCATAAGACCTGCAATGTTATTTGGAAGAAAAAATATAGTTCCAAATGACTTTAAAAAGGCGCTGATGATTAAAGGTAAGTCTATGTCATAAATATTTGCATTATTTACCAGTGAAGAAAGTAGGTTAGAGTATTTCAAAGATGCCAAGTAAACAAATATAGTTACAATAGAAAATGGTAAAGAGAGAATGGGAATTTTATAGCCCACAAAGAGTCTGTTGAGCATAAAAGACAACATCAAAGTAAGACTTGAAGCTATGGCGATAAGAAGAACACTTAAAAAGCTAGGCATAAAAATAAAGCCAATTCCCATACCAACCAACAAAGAGTTATAGACATAAAAACCCTGTGCTAAAAAAGCTTCTTTAAGACCAATGATTTCTGCAAAAAGTATTGCAAAAACAATTGATATAATGCCGCTGATAGCAACAGAAGGGTTTATAAATGTAACGAGTAACAAAAAAAGACCTGCATATTTATTATTTAAAAATAAAATTGAACTATAGGGTTTTAGTATATTGTTCATTATTAGTTTTAATTCATTCATAAAATATTATACTTCTTTATAATTAACGGTAGCCAAATCATCTACTTCTTTAATGTAACGAGGTTTGGAATTTTTATCTATAAGTACAACGGCGGGTTTATAGCGTATAAACTGCATTGATTGTGTATAGTTGTATGCACCAACTGGAGATATAGTCAGTACACTTCCTCTGTCAAGTGGTGGCAACATTAAGTTTTCTTCTATGATATCAATATTCATACATAAAGGTCCATTAAGTAAAGAAGCTTCATTATCGCCTTCGTATCTTTTGTCCAGCTCTATATTGAAGTTGTACCAAGTGGAAGTATAAAGTAAATTAACCCCAGCATCTAAGATATAGCCTTTTTTTCCATCAGGAAATCTTTTGTATCCATGTACTGATGTAAGAAGGTATCCTGCTTCATCAATGAGGTGGCGTCCTGTTTCAAGATAAAGTCGTGGTAACTTTTCACTTTTGTTCATCTCATAAATCACATTCGTAATTGCCTCTGCATAGTCATCAGCAGTAGGAACGATAACATCAGCGGATTGGTAGACACCTTTAAGATTACTTTTTGAAGCAAACCCACCACCCAAATCAACATAATCAATATCACAAGAAAAATCTTTTTCAACTGTTTCTTTGAGTTGCATAATCTTTATAGTGGCAAGCTTATAGGCATTAGCACTAGCATAAATGTTCCTATATGAGAGTGAATCCCAACTAAATATATTTTCCCTTTGTCGTACATCTTTTTAACCGCGTCATACGCTTCACCATTTTCATAGTTAAAACCAAATCTACTCCATTGTGGGTAGGTGCCTGTGTTCATATTTATGCGTATGGCTACGGGTATTTTTATGTTTAAGTCATCTGCAATTTTCTCTAAATCACCAAGCTCAAAAAGGTTGTCTACATGAATTTTAGCACCTTCTTGCACAGCTATTTTTAAATCTGCATATGGTTTATAGGGACCATTGAAAATTATGTCTTTTCCCTCTACGCCTAATGCTCTTGCTTTATGGTACTCAAACTCACTTACAACCTCTGCAATAGAACCTAGAGAATGGTAGATTTTACATATCTCATTTAAATAGTTTGTTTTATACGACCAACTAAACTGAACATCTGGATATCTTGAAGTAAATGCAGAATGAAGAGTGTTATACTTTTCTTCTATTTGCTTTTGAGAATAAACATATATTGGGCTACCAAACTCTTTAATAAGGTCTGACACTTTTACTCCATCGATTTCTGTTCTGATTTTTTGACTTTTAGCAGGACTTCCATATTTTGAGACCATTGCAAAATCGATTTTATTTATTGTTGGTTTACTATATACTTTTTTGGACATTTTCTAACTCCTTGCTTGATAATAATTTACTAAAATTTGTAAAATCAGTTACAAACTCACCTGTATAACGAATGTACATTTTATTTTGTGGGTACTCAAGTTGAGGTTTTATTTCTTTTTCTTGCATAATATCTACAAGCATCTCAGGTAGATTAACACCGATTTGCGTAGCAAAATAAACCCATGCAGGAAAACGAGGATTAATTTCTATAAGATAAATCTGATTCATATTTACTATACATTCAAGTTCAAATGGACCTTTCCATAAGGTTTCTTTAACAAACTTTTTAGCAATATTCATCAACTTTTCATTTTGTATGGTAACTGCCGTCCAAATTTTCCCTAAGTCTGTTGTTGTGAGTTTTTTAATAGCTACAGCACCTTTGAGTTCACCTTTACCGTCGGCTACGCCTACAAGGTTTAACTCTTCACCGTAAACAACCTCTTGAACAAGTATGGGAAATCCCCACTCATTAGATATTTTATAAAAATTCTCTACCGCACTCTCAAAGTTATGAGACATATAGGCTTTATAGTAATTTCCCTTTACCATCAATGGAAACTGACTTTTACTTACAGTCACAATCTCTTCTAGCTCTTTAATTGTACCTATCTCATATGTTTTAGGATAGGTAATATCTAATTGTTTGGCAAGTACATCTAAGTTGTTCTTATTTCTAAGTTCAAAGTTTTCAGCGGAGGGAAGACAAAGTTTTATTCCCATAGCTTCTATCTCTTTTTGATGCTTAATGTATAAAGGAAGTTCAGCATCTAGGTTAGGAATAATTGCATCAAGTTTTTCTTTTACTTGAATTTCTTCAAGTCTAGTTTTTAGCTCATCAAAACCTAATGATGGGTAAGGCATAAGATATGTTTTACGCACTATATCCATATAGTTACCTGGTTCGTTGGTGTCATAAGCAAAACCTACTGTTGAGTATTTCTCGTTTAGACTTTTTATAACTGGTATCCCTGGTGCAGGATTGTCTGTGTTGTTGAGTCCACTTACCGCGATTTTCACAGCATTAAACCATAAACTTTTAGTTTAGATATAAAATCACTTACATCTATATAGAGTTGATTTTCATCTATCGCGTATGTTTTACAAAGCTCTTCTACGATTTCATCTTTTGATTTATGGTGCTTGAGTAAAACAAGCATCTCTTTTGCAATATCGTTTAATTGATAACTATTTCCCATCATCGCATGAAACGCAACATTATTCTCATCTAAAACTAATTGATCTATGGTTTGCATAAATATCCTTTTAAGTAGCGTGTGAAGAAGTTTATAGCTAAGCTGTTAATAAATTGTTAATACAACGAAAATGTAAAAACAAGGTAATGTTGAAGTAATGCATGTAGTTTATAATTCTGCTAACTTAACAAAAGGAAACAACATGAAAAAGTTAATTTTAGTAGGACTACTTACAATGTCAGTAGCGTATGCCGGAGATTCAAGAACTGAGTTAGAACACGCAATTAAAACACCATCGAGTGTTGAAGATAATGGCGGAGATATGTCAAGAATGAAAGCTGCAGGAAAATGTGGTGCCAATCAAAAAATGACACATCAAAGAAAGGCTTCAAGTAAACATAATAAGGCAGGTATGGAGTTAGAACATGCTATGAAAACACCTTCAAGTGTTGAAGATATGGGTGGAGACATGTCAAAAATGAAAGCTGCAGGAAAATGCGGAGGACATTAATTTGACCAACTAAAAAAGGCACTTGCCTTTTTTAGTCTTTTTGTAAACCTTAATACCTCATATTCAAAATCAATTAGCTACAATACACCCATGAAAATATTACTCTTAGAAGATGACAAAAACCTTCATGCATCTATAAAAGCTTATCTTGAGATGGAAGATTTCCTAGTTGAGAGTGCTTACAATAGTGATGATGTATATAACTTAACATATAAAACTAGCTATGATTTATACATCTTTGATGTGAATGTTCCCGGAGATGATGGTTTTAAAATACTCCAATCTCTCAAATCGGCAGATGATACAACACCTACTATCTATACAACTGCTCTTGTCGGTACTTCCTCTATTGCTGAGGGATTTAATGCGGGTGCGGATGATTATATTAAAAAACCTTACGACCCTGAAGAATTAGTTATACGAATAAAAAGTAGATACATGAAAGAAGAGTTGCTAAGCTATAAAAACCTTCTTTACAATCCAATAACAAAAGCACTTACCCAAGATGGTGTAACTATTGGTTTAGCGGATGTCTTAGGGCATATTTTTCATGCACTAATAATGCAAAAAAATACCATTGTACCTACTGAGGTTTTGTTTGATTTTTTAGAACATCCAAATCCAAATGCTTTGCGAGTAAATCTTTCAAAACTAAAATCTAAATTAAATCTTGATATCAAAAATGTTCGGGGTGTAGGGTATATGCTTGAAGACATATGAAAAAGAATCACTTCTAAAGAGTTTTTTACTTTTTTTTAGCGTGCAGTTAGTGTTTTTATCGTTAGTAATCTACCAGCATTATCATAAAATTTTACACGAATATGATATGCATCTTGGTAATCAAATGATGCAATGCCATTTAGATTCTTCGTGCCATTCTTTTACAAGTTCTTTCATAGTAAGTAAAGAAGATAAAGAACTCCATACTTTTTACACAGATGATGAGATTTATATGCTTTTTAGAAAGAACACGCAGTATGAAAAAATGAGTATACCAAAAGATACTTATCTTGCTAAACGCGCTACGATACAAAAACATGCATTACTCGAATACTTTTTATATCTTATAGCGCTTATTTTAGAATCATTTCTCTTTGCCCTGTATGCAATGCGACCACTCAAACATGCTTTAAAACTTAACGAAGAGTTTGTAAAAGACATCCTGCATGATTTTAACACACCACTTTCTGCCCTAAAGATTAATTTGAAAATTTTGAAAAAGAGGTTTGGTAATAATGACGCAATAAAGAGAAGCGATGAGTCCATACAAAACATACTCTCACTTCAAGATAATTTACATTACTTTATAAGTCAAAGTAAGTTAGACAATGAAGATGTAAATATTCACAATGTACTGGAGCAAAGAGTTCTATACTTTCAAGCAATGTACCCAAATTTAGATATATCTCAAGAATGTGAAGCTACAAATATTTATATAGTTAAAGATGTAATCATTCGTATCATTGACAATTTATTAAGTAATGCTGCTAAATATAATAAAGAAAATGGGACAATTGAAATACAGCTTAAAAATAATATTTTAAGTATAAAAGACAGTGGCATAGGTATAAAAAATCCTCAAGAGATATTCCAACGCTATTATAAAGAGAATAAACAAGGCATAGGGATTGGTCTTCATATTGTGCAAAAATTGTGTGAAGAGTTATCTATTGGCATTAAAGTCGAGAGTATCTTAGGCAGGGGAACTACATTCACTTTAAATTTAACAAAGGTAATGTTGAGGTAATTCTTCATTTGTATACTTCTTCTATCAAACAAATAGAAGGAATTTAAAATGACTCATAATAATTCAAATATATCAAGAAGAACTTTTGTTAAAGGTGTTGTAGCATCTGCATTCGTCGCTTCTTCTTCATTAACACTCAATGCAAGCACAAAAATTTCTACTCGAAAACCCACACAAGAACTCAGCGGTACAGAGTTTAACCTCACAATAGACAAAATAAATGTAAATATAACAGGTGATCCAGCAGTTGCAAAAGCTGTCAACTCTATGATAACTGGTCCAACGCTTCGATGGAGGGAAGGTGATGATATTACCATCCATGTGAAAAATAACCTGAATGAAAGCACATCTATTCACTGGCATGGAATTATTATTCCTCCTGAAATGGACGGTGTTCCAGGTATTAGCTTTGATGGTATTCCTGCTGGAGAAACTTTTACATATACATTTCCTGTTGTGCAAAGTGGTACATACTGGTACCACTCACATTCAGGTTTTCAAGAACAATCAGGGGTGTATGGAGCCATAGTTATTGAGCCAAAAAAAGAGTTGCTTGAGTACGATAGAGAATATGTAATCTCTTTATCAGATTGGTCAGATGAAAAACCAGAAGCTGTATATAGAAAGATAAAACTCTCTGCTGATTACTACAATTTTAAACAAAGAACTGTTGGAGATTTTTTCTCTGAAGTAAGCGAGCATGGATTTTTAGCTGCATTTAACGCAAGAAAAATGTGGAACAATATGGCAATGGCAGATAGAGACCTCTCTGATGTTACAGGGTATACATACACCTACCTTATGAATGGACAAAATCCTGCTACAAACTTTAAGGCACTTTTTAAAAATGGGGAAAAAATAAGACTGCGTTTTATAAACTCAGCAGCGATGTCGTTTTTTGATGTAAGGATTCCGGGACTTAAAATGACAGTCGTAGCATCTGATGGTAACTATGTGCAACCAGTAGCTGTAGATGAGTTTAGAATCGGAGTTGCTGAAACTTATGATGTAATCGTTGAGCCAAAAAACGATACAGCTTACGCAATTTTTGCACAAAGTCTTGACAGAAGTGGTTATGCGCTTGGAGCTTTAACGAATGATGCAAGTAAAGTGGCTAAAACTCCAGAGATGGATCCACTTCCGATATTAACACATTTAGATATGGGGATGAACATGGCTTCAATGGCTGGCATGGAAAAATCTGAAGATGCTATGCCTGGAATGAAAAACGATGCAAAAGAGATGCCAAAGAAAAAAGAAACTGCTATGAAATGTGGCGGAGCTATGAAGATGCCAGCTAAGAAAGTAAAAATGGATATGAAAAAACCAATGATTCCAATTACTCCACTTGAAAAAGATAGCGGTGTACAAACAACAATGAAAGCAATGGATCCTCAGTACAGACTCGATGACCCAGGAGTAGGGCTGAGAAATAACGGTAGAAAAGTTTTAACATACGCTGATTTAAAATCACTCAGACCAACAATGCACGATAGATATCCAGACAGAGAGATAATCCTGCACTTAACGGGAAATATGGAGCGTTACATGTGGTCGATAAATGGAATAGCATACAAAGATGCTAAACCTTTAGAATTTATATACGGTGAAAGACTTAGAATCACTTACATAAATGACACAATGATGAACCATCCTATGCATCTGCATGGAATGTGGAGTGATTTAGAAACTGGGGATGATAATTATCTGCCTAAAAAACATACGATTATTGTGCAACCTGGTTCAAAGATAAGTTTTCGTGTAAATGTAGATGCCAAAGGTTCTTGGGCGTATCACTGTCACCTGCTTTATCACATGGCAGGAATGTTTAGAAAAGTAGTAGTGGCTTAAGGAGGAAGAGATGAAAAAATTATTATTAAGTACGGTATTGGCATTAAGTCTGAGTACATCTGTTTATGCAGGTGGAGGTGGAGATATTTTAAGAGCTACCGTTATGGTAGATCAGTTAGAGTATCAGTACAATGATGAAAGAACTATTAGTTGGGATACTTATGCGTATATAGGCTACGACTTAAATAAGGTTTATATATATTCTGAAGGTGAAAAAGCCGAGGGAGTTTCTTCCCTCAACAGTGAAAACCAACTGGTGTATTCTCGAGCAATAGCACCTTACTGGGATATTCAATTTGGTCTTGCTTATGACAGCACAGAAGATAAAGAAGACACATCGTGGGGTGTAGTAGCACTCTCAGGTTTAGCACCTTACTTTTTTGAAACACGAGCAGCTCTTTTAGTGGGAGAAGATGGAAATGTAGGCTTTAGAGTTGAAGCAGAATACGAAGCACTTATAACACAAAAACTAGTCTTAACTCCAAGTGCGGCAATAAGTGCCTACACAAAAGATGATCTAAAAATGGGACTAGGTAAGGGTATATCTAACATTACTTTAGGCGCACGACTACGATATGAAGTTGTTAGAGAGTTCGCACCTTATCTTGGAGTGGAGTGGAGTAAAAACTATGGAAATACAAATGACTTCGCAGCACTTGATGAAGTTTATGCGACAGTTGGTGTGAGATTTTGGTTTTAAAGCATCTAGTTTTTTTGTAAAATTTCAGAGCTATAAAGTTGGGGATAAAGTTTTAGAATCTCAAATGAAGAAGATTTTGGAATCTGAATAAGAATCGGATTTTTACCTGCATTTAACCAAGATGCAATCTGTTCTAAATTTTCTAATGTCATAGAGGTACAACCTGCAGTTCCTGTAGCTTTTTCTTTTTGAACATGTAAAAATATACAAGAACCTCTTTGGTTTATGGCATTTTTGTTATGCTCCACTACGATTCCAAGCTCGTATTGTGCATCATCTCTTTTCATAAACTCAAAGCTTTTTGGTTTTTCTTTTTGAATGTTGATGATTGTATTATAATTTTTAGACTTACTATCATCCACACATATTAGATTTTTTGATGTAAAGAGATAAGGCATGTTAAAATTGTTACTTTTTGAATATCCAAATATTGAGCTGAGTTTAAAGACTCCAGCAGGAGCTTTCTTATCGCCCTCATATTTGATAACATCAGTATGTTTTCTTTCTAGTTCTAACTCTCCTAAGCCCCACCCTAAGCCTCTTCTGCCTAGGTTTACCTTTATGCTTGAAAAGACCTTTTTAGAGCCCTCAAAACATTCAAGTTTTGCGCTTGATGTGTTGAAATCATCTGCAACAACGAGTACTATTTGCTGTGAGGCGACTAAGAGTATTGAGAAATTCATTAGAATTAAGAAACTTTTTATCATAAAGTATGGTACTATTAGTTTTATATGAATTAAATTAAATTTTGGAAGAAACTATGAGTATTAAAATTAGAAAGGCTGTTGTTAAAGATGCTGAGTTTTTAGCGCAGATGATACTGCAAAGTTCACGCGCTGGTAAAAAAGATGGAATCTTTGATTTAATCTTTCATACAAACGATGATCAAGTGATTTTAAAAGGTCTAACAGCCCTCACACAGACAGCTGCAAAAGCACATTGTAATTTTAACAATTTTTTGATTGCTGAGCTTGACGGTAAAAGTGTGGGTACATTATGTAGTTTTGAGCCACGCATAGCGACTAAAGAGACTTTTATAGAAGCACTTAAAGAAATAGGTTGCCAAAAAGATACTACTGAGGCACTCGAAGTGATGTCGTGTTGTGATTTTGATTTAAACAACCGTACACTTATGTTTGACTTTATGGAAGAAGTTGAAGGTTTTATTGATGTTGGAATTTTAAAAGCATTGATGACAAAATCTCTTTTAACTGCAAGACTTAAAGGTTATAGAATAGGACAATCTCTAGTAGAAATCGGTTCTTTAGAGACAATACTTTTTTATAAAAAACTTGGATTTAAACAAGTTGGAGAAAAAGAATGTGAACTCTATAAAGAAAAATTTGGTCGTGCAGGGCAAGTTCTTTTAGAATTAGAATTTTAGGAAAGAGCTATAGAATTCTCATATATTTCTTTATTTCCTTCGCTTCTTGCGATTTTTTTCGCACTTTATACTAAGAATGTAATTTTTTCACTTTTCTCAGGAACACTTTTAGGTGTTCTCATATTAAATAACTTTTCTCCTCTTGACTCTTTAGAAGCCCTTTATGAACTGTTTTACACGCTCTTAACTACGGACTGGATTTTAAAAACTTTAGGTTTTCTTATTCTCGTTGGTAGTATTATGGCGCTTATTGAAAAAAGTGGAGGGGTTGGCGGTTTTATACATTTTGCATTGCATCAAAAAGCCTTTGTTTCCTCTCCTCGTTCAGCCTTAATGCTCAGTTATATTTTAGGTCTTGTTATTTTTATAGAAACATCCATAACGGCTTTAATCTCAGGAGCGGTAGGAAAACCTTTTTGCGATAAATACAAAATACCCCATGCTAAACTTGCTTTTGTCTGTGACTCAACATCTGCACCCATAGGTTCTTTAGTTATTATAAATGGCTACGGTGCTTTACTTCTCGGACTTATTACTACACAAATATCTACTGGAAGCTTAGAAGTAAATGCGCTAGAACTTTTAATAGACTCGGTACTTTATAATTTTTACGCGATGAGTGCTTTGCTTGTGACATTCTTATATATATGGTTTGCTATAGATATCGGTCCTATGAAAAATCTGAAATATACAAAAAGTGAAAGTTTTGTTGAAGTTGAAAAAGGGAGTATGTATCTTATGCTTCTTCCTATTTCTCTTATGCTGGTTTTAGTTTTTGTTTTTTTATACATTACGGGCAATGGTGATATCTTAAAGGGCAGTGGTTCGACTTCTATTTTTTACACGATGGCAAGCGTTTTAGTCTTTATGTTCTTTTATTATCTCCTTACAAAAACAATGACTACAAAAGAGTATATTAAAACCTCACTTAAGGGTGCTAAAAAGCTTTTTAGCGTGTCTTTAATCCTTGTCTTTGCATTTGCAATTGGAAAGGTCACAGGAGACCTGAAAACTGGTCAGTATTTAGCAAGTTTGGCAACAGATAACCTCAATGTTATTTTTCTTGGGGGAATGATTTTTCTTTTAAGTTCTCTTATCTCTTTTTCAACCGGAACTTCATGGGGGACATTTAGTATCATGATCCCCATCGCGGTTCCTATGGCTTTAGGTATGGATGCTAATGTCGCCCTTGTTATCGGAGCTGTTATTTCGGGTGGAATCTTTGGTGATCATTGCTCACCTATTTCTGACACTACTATCATCTCTTCAATGGCAGCAGATTGTGAGATAATCGAGCATGTAAGAACGCAACTTCCTTATGCTCTTATAAGCGGTCTTATAGCCTTAACTTTATTTATAATATTATCAGTATAAGTTATGATAAAATTTTGCTTAGTTTATAATACTTTTATAAGGGATATTTTTATATAATACTTTCATGAAGAGACTTCTTAGCTACTTACTCATTATTTTTTTATATGCATCTGCATCTGCACAAGAGACACAAACAAAACGAGCGCTATTAGCAAATGGAGAAACCCTCTATTTTATAAATCCAGCATATGTCGACTCTTTAGCTAAAATGATTACAGAGGGTGAAGTTTATGGGCGTATTCGTTCAAACACTTTTAATTTCAAATGGGCAAATGAAGATGCCAATCATGAAACACATTTAGTAAGTGGACTCGGTGCTTCACTTGTGTATAAAAGTGCTACCTTGCATGATTTTGATTTTAAAACAGCACTTTTTTACTCCTACGCTTTTTTTAACGATACAAACAATCCAGTTAATGCCTTTAAACCAGGTAAAGATACGCTTAGCCGTTTTAATTATGTAAATAACAAAGATAAATCAATGGCAGTTTTAGGTGAAGCGTATGTGCGTTATAGCGGAATGAAGAAGAGTGAAATTACGCTTGGTCGCCAGATAGTAAATACTTTTTATACGAAGCCAAATGACACAAAAATGGTTCCAAATACCTTTGATGCACTTGTATTTTCAACTGAGATAATTCCAGATACAGAGATACAGCTTGCCTACTTAGATAAACAAAAATTACGAGATCATGAAAAATCGCATGCTGTACTGATGGTAGGAGATGCAAACAGTAGTTCGGCTGTACAACCGCAGTGGAGTGAGAATGATGATAGTGCAATGCATAAAGGTCTTACATATTCAGCATTAAAAGCAGCAGGAAAGCCGACAGATGCAGCTCTGATAATTGCTGAAATAGAGAACAATTCTGTAAAAAACTTAGAAATAGACGCTTCTTTTTATACAGTTCCCTCTTTGCTTTCACAGTTTATGGGAGAGTTAAATTATGCTTTTAAACTTAAAAACTCACTTACAATTACGCCAGCTATTCGTTATATTAAACAGTTTGACAATGGAGCTGGAAAAGTTGGGGGAGCTTCATACACAGGAAATACTTCAGGGTATAAAAATCCAGATTCTTTAGCATCACAGATGCTAGCAGCACGAATCGTGGCGGAGTTAGATGCGTATAAACTCAATCTTGGCTATACACATATTTTTGATGAAGCAGACTTAATCACTCCATGGCGAGGCTTTCCGACATCAGGATACACGCGCTCCATGGGCATCTACAACTGGCGAGCGAACACGCAAAGCTACCGTTTAGAGTTACAAGTAAATGCAAACGATGAGGGCATCTACAAAGATGTTTTTATCCAAACTTCGGTGCTTTATGTTAATGGCGATAAGGAAAAATTTGTGTCTTTAGATTATATGTATTATTATTTAGGTTTTGTTCAAAATATTCCTGCCTTTGAAAACTTACAATGGCGCTTAAGACTTGGTTACGCAGATTTTATTGACAAGAGAGATGATGATTTCAACTACCTTGATAGCCGTTTTGAACTCAACTATTTATTTTAAACATGAAATCACAAGGCTTCTTTCTTCTTTTTCTTCTTTTGCAAAGCAGTTTATTTTCTGGAACTATAAAAATAGCAGTAGCTGCAAATGTAAGTTATGCCATAGAAGACTTAAAAAAGGAATTTTATAAACTTCACCCAGATACAAGCGTAAGCATTATCCTTGGAAGCAGCGGAAAACTTACAGCACAGATTAATCACGGCGCACCCTATCATGTTTTTATGTCGGCAAATATGAAGTATCCAGATGCACTGTATAAAAGTAAAAAAGCAGTAAGTAAGCCAGTCGTTTATGCAAAAGGCTCTTTAGCGCTTTTTAGTGTTAAAGCACAAGATTTTTCAAAAACTTTAGAGCTACTCAAAGATAAAAAAATACGAAAAATTGCAGTAGCAAACCCTAAAACCGCTCCCTATGGCATAGCTACAAAAGAAGCCTTACAAAATGCAAATATATATGAGTCACTTAAACATAAATTTATTTTCGGTGAATCTATTTCTCAAACTATATCTTATGCTGTGAGTGCTACGGACATTGGTATTGTCGCTGCCTCATCTTTGATGAGTCCAAAGATGAAACACTATAAAAAAGGTCTGCATTGGAAGGAGATAGATGCTAAACTCTACACGCCGATTAGCCAAGGTATCGTTATTTTAAAAGAGGGTGAAAAAAACCTTGAGGCAAGAGCTTTTTATGCATTCATACTGAGTGCAAAAGCTAAAGAGATTTTTAAAAGCTATGCATACTCAGTTTCAGGTTTATGAACCTAAAACTAAATTTATAGAGTACTTTAAATCAGCATCTAGATTATCCATAGAGCTTAACATCCATCGTAAGTAACCTGCATCTGAGCCTGCTACTTCTTGGAGTGATTTTCCCTTATGTTTTCCAAATCTAAATGTTGTGACTATGATTGGTGTTGAAGTAAGTTCGACCATCTTCTCAACAGGATTGGCATCTGGAAATGCCTCTTGTGTGAGTGTGCGAAGTTTTGAAAGTAAAAGTTTTAAGATTAACACATCACCGATAGCGTCATGTGCTTTAACTTCTATGCCTAAAGCATCTGCTTCTTTTTGCTCATCTTTATACAACTCAAACTTATAACGAAAGTACTGAAGTCTATGTGCATCTTCATCGGGGAGTATATGCTTTGCAACTCTAAGTGTATCGATGACTTGCATCTGGTTGTCAAAACCCTCCTTTTTAAGCATACCTAAGTCAAAGGGAGCATTATGAATTATCATATAGTTTTCATCTGTATTTAGCTCTTGGAGTCGTTTATACGCAGTCATCTCCGTACAAGTCACTTTACCCTCTATCATATCAGGAGTAACACCATGCACTTCCATGGCTCCAAAACTTATAGGTACATCAGTACTACAAAATTCGTTTTGAACTTCTACTTCTTTTGCTCCAAGAACTATAAACCCTAGTTGTATAATTCTATCTGTCTCACTTGTTCCTGTTGTTTCTGTATCAAGTATTATGTATTTTTTTGCCACTTTATTCCTTTTAGTTTTTTATTTTAGTTCTGTAAAATACTTTAAATTTCTTTGTACTGTTGGCTTTAACTCGAAGTTTAAATGTGACCATATTTCCTTTTGTAAATGTATATTTAACATCACTTTTAACTTCACTTCCATCATTTTTATTAAATGGAATGAGTATCTCAATATCTTTGGTTTCATCAGAACTATTTTTAATAGAGTACTGCGCATCTACATCAAGTTTCCAATTTCCTTTGTCGCGATTTAGAAGTGTTTCTTTTACTTTAACATCAAAGTTTTTTCCGAGTTTGAGCGAAATAGCTGTGTCTTTTGGCGTATGCTTGATTCTAGTCTCACCAAGAAGTATAGTCGTTTTTTCTAGTTTTGAATAGGTTCGCACAATTCCCGATGGAAGAGGGTACTCAAGCCCTTTCATACTTATAAACTGTGTAACATCACGGCTTGATTCACCTCTTAAATAATTTGGATTACTCATAGTGACAGTATATTTTCTTTTTACAGGAATGTCACGCTGCGTAATGAACTTAATCTGTGTTCTTTCATTGTTTGCAAGTGTCACTTTAAAGGGTATGGTATAAAAATGATAACCCTCATGTGCTTGTTGGGTTACTCCTTGCATGGAATCATTCATCACCATAGACTTTGCTACTCTATAGTTATGTCGTGGTTGTTGCGCTCGGTTTAACTCACCAGCTAAAACATGGAGTGAGGTATTTTTAAAACTTTTTCCTGAGCGATTATCAAGTGTTATCCATCCATTTAAATCTGCATTATCACCATCAAGATTTAGAATATAGTTACTTTTCCATGAAATGTTGTTGATAAGGTAGTCTATAGTTAAATCTGAGTTGATATTTTTCTTGGACTTTATATTCCAAACAAGCGAAGGTTTTGTTATAAGCTCTTTAGGAATACTTTTAAAGATAATGTCTTTACTAGCAACGGTGATGATTTTATTTTCACTCTTAACAATACAAGAATTCCCATCATTAGAAAGTAAGACAGCATCTATGACTTTAAAGTTTTTAGCATCTTTGGCTACTTTTACTTGAACGCTCTTCCCGATATGTGCATCTATGAGTTTCGCTTTGCTTAGCTTATCGTAGCGGTACTGTTGGGAATACAGTGAGATGCCAGAGGGGAGCGAAACATTTACAGAATCAGTATTGATGCTAGATGCTACGCCTGTATAAATGATTTGTCTATCATTTTTTTGAAGTTTGAGTTCTCGTTTTTCATGCACTAAACCAACATTCGAATTATAAACGATAAGTGAGTTTTGGGATGAAGTGGATGGAAGCGTAATTGCAGATGCATTTACTAAAATAAGGGCAGATAAAAGCAGAATTATTTTCATTAAGCGACCTTTTTATAAAATATGTTAAAGATATGTTACACTATCAAAAAAAATAGAGGGTAACTTTACGCCATGAAAATACTAGTACTTTTATTCACACTGAATTTGTCACTTTTTGCCTACGAAATCATTCAAACACCTATACAGTTTGATGAAAAAAGAATCCAGCTTACAAAAGACTACATCAAAAACCATTACGGCTTAAATGTAAAAAATATTAAAATTATTCCTAAAATAGTGCTTATCCATTATACGGCAATTAAGACTTACGAAACATCTGTAGAACGCTTCACTCGTTCAACTTTACCAAACGATAGACCCGAGATTTCTAAGGCGAGTGCTTTGAATGTTTCGACGCATTTTATGGTTGAACGCGATGGAACGATTCATCAGTTAATGCCACTCGACTTTATGGCGCGTCATGTTATTGGACTGAACTACAACTCTATAGGCATTGAAAATGTTGGTGGTGTCGGCTATAAAGAAGACCTTACGGTTAATCAACTTTTAGCAAATATATTCTTAGTAAAATACCTACAAAAGAAATTTCCTACTATAGAGTATGTTGTAGGGCACCATGAGTACAGATGCTTTGAGGACACAGAGCTTTGGCTAGAAAAAGATGATGGATACAGAACAGAAAAATTTGATCCAGGTTCAGAATTTATGAGAGATTTGCGTTTTAATATTTCAGGTTTTAAAGCCGCGCCTTGTGATTAGCACACCGATACTTTATCTTTTTGTACTTGCCTTTATAGCGACAGGTTTTCATAGCTTAGAATCAAAGACTTCTTGGAAGGTCTTTAAGTTTGTTCCAGCGGTTGTAATGATTTACGCTTTTAGTATGCTACTTGCATCTCTAGGTGTGTTTGAGTACAACCAAGAGATAAACAGCATCTACTCCCTGACAAAAACAAACTTACTCCCAGCTATGCTTTTTTTAATGCTACTTCAAGTTGATTTTAGACATTTTTTTAAGCTAGGTAAATCTTTACTTATCGCTTACATTCTAGCACTTTTCTCACTTACTGTTGGCTTTATAGTCGTAGCGGTGTTGTTTGACTTTAACAAAGATATGGCATCTGCTTTTGGTGCATTAGCAGGAAGTTGGATGGGTGGAACTGCAAATATGATAGCCGTTGGTTCAGCACTTGAAGTTTCCGAGAGCGCTTTTGCATATGCACTTGTAGTTGACAGTGTAAACTACACGCTATGGGTTATGTTACTTCTCTTTTTAGTTCCCTTTGCGCACATCTTTAACCGTTTTACAAAGAGTGAGCAAAACATGGCGTATATTGGAAATATTGGCTGTGCCTGTACTATGGGAGTGAAGCGTTATTGGCTTATCATTTTACTTGGCATCTCTGCTTCTTTTCTTGCGCAGTTTATTGCAGAGTATTTGACAATTTTAAACACAACTACAACGATTGTTTTAGTGGCATCAGTTCTAGGAGTTCTAGGCTCATTTACAAAACTAAAAGAGATGAATGGTTCAAGTGAAGTCGCAACAACGATGCTGTATATCATCATAGCGCTCATTGGTTCTAAGGCAGTCTTTGAGAGTTTCTCAGATGTTGGCATCTATGTGCTTGCGGGCTTTCTTATCTTAGTGATTCACGCAGTTCTTATGGTTCTTGGTGCAAAAATATTCAAGTTAGATTTATTCTCAGTAGCCGTAGCATCTCTTTCAAACATAGGCGGAGTAGCATCTGCCCCAATCTTAGCCGCAGCGTATAACAAATCATTGGTAAGTGTAGGTGTTTTAATGGCGATTATGGGTTATCTTATCGGTACTTTGGGTGGTTTGGCTGTTGGAAATATTTTAATTTATTATTCCCAAATATTTTGATTAAAAATACCAAGAATTATAATTTTTTGAGATTCATCATCTATGTAATTTGAAAATTAGTTCTCTAGTTTTCCCATCATCAAAAAAGTTTCTTTGTCTGTAGACGTAAGGATTTTCAGGTATTTTTTTAACTTTTACTATAAGATTATCAAAGAAGATTAAAGCTCTATTAACACTATCCTCAGCTATAAAATCAAGGATAATAGTTAGCTCTTCATTAAATCTATCTGTTTTTTCTAGGACTAAATTTTCGATATTAACTTACTTCTAATAGCATCGAGTCCATTATCAAAAGATACACTCTGTGCTTTATTATTTTGGTAATTATTAATTCTATTTGAGAGTTCAGTATCCAATGAGTCTTTTATTTCAACAGCATTTACAGGCAATGATTTTATAAAAGTTTTTAGTTGTCCAAGATAATGATCTTGAATATTTATCATCATAGTCATGAGCAATCCTTTATTTATTTTCAGTCTATTCTATCAAATATTTTATGTT
>JAUZSC010000016.1 GCA_030949825.1 Sulfurimonas sp. | reverse complement strand
AGCGTTTAACGCGTCCTGACTTACATCTCATAGCAGCCGATTTAGGAATCGCTACGAAAGATGTGCTGTATACGAATGGTGTACTTACTGTTTACAATACATCTAAAGAATGTCAAGTAATAATAGATGATAATGCTTTAGCAACCTTCGTTGCAATGGCTATTGATATATCCCCAGAGAATATAACTGAAATTACCCCAGTCAAAGCCAAACCTAAGACTATTGAAATGGATGATATGTTTGATGAAGAGGACGATGACTAGTTAGATTACCTAATCCCCAATTTATCAAGAAGTAATATAACACTGTAATAAGCAATGATAGTCATTATTATTGCAATAGCCATACTTGGATAGAAACTAAGTCCCTTTTTTATTAAAATTGGGAAGGTGATAAATAACGTCATTGATGGGACTATTAACCAAACAATAGAGTTTGAGAAATCCACTGCACTTTTAGCATTATTTGTATCTACATACATCCAAGTCATTGCAAGTATAGATACTAATGGTATTGCTGCTAGCATTGCACCCATCAAACTGTTTCTTTTAGCAATTTCAGAAATCAGTACAATTAAAACTGTTGTAATAATTAGTTTTGTTATATAGTAAATCAATGAGAGTTTCCTTTATATGTAAAATAAGTCTGAACGAGACAGACTTATTTCATAACTATTTACCGCTGTAATTAGCACCTTTTAAATCACCGTTAGAACCTACAAATATATAAAGAGTTTGTTCTGCCTTCTCTTGAATGGATGGGTTGTTAAAACTCACTGCCCAATCATTATGGTGCCCAGTTTTTTTGATATTTAAAGTTTTAATGGATGACCAACTATTTGGAATCTTTTTTTCTGAAGCCAATCTTTTCATTTCTTTTTCTGCGATACTTTTTATCGATTCTTTACTCATTTCTTTTTTAGAATGAACACCATGACTATGTCCATGACCCTTATCGTGATTATGTCCGCTACCTGCATATAATGTTGTTAAACTAAGTGCTAATGTAACTACTGTTGCTTTAACTAATCGTATCATTTATTTTCCTTTTATAAACTATCGTATTGATAATTTTTTTGTTCAGCTTTTTTCATATCTAAATGAATATGAGAATGCTCATCTGCGTTAAATCCAAACTCTTCTTCGTTTGTTGTATGTAGATAGCCGTGTAATTGCATCAAAAATAACATAAAACCAGCAAACATCAAGGCATGATTTGCAATTTTACTAAACCTTAAAAAAGATGCTGTTTTTCTCCACATTGTCAATACACTTAGCATAACTATGAGGGCAAGAATTTGTCCAAGTTCTACCCCTATGTTAAATGATACTATCTTTAATAACATATCGAAATTTTGTTCACCTAGTGGTAATTGTTGTAACCTAGTGGAGAGTCCAAATCCATGAATAAGACCAAATATAAGAATCATGACAAGTAAATTAGGAGACTTTACACCTAAATAATTCTCAAAGCCTTTGTTGTTATCAAATGCCTTATAAATAACACTCAGTGCTATCACAGCATCTATCAAATAATAATTTGCATTGATACTCATAAAAGTAGCAAATATTAAAGTGATACTGTGTCCTATAGTAAATACAGTTACAAACTTTACAATGTCTTTAGTAGTGGTAAGAAAAAGTACAACTCCAAAAAGAAAAAGTAAATGGTCATAACCCGACAACATATGTGTTGCACCTAACCAGATATACCGAAGGTTTCCTCCGTCAATCATTGCCTGCATATCTGATGCTGAAATACCATGCGCATACATAGAAGTATTTAGCAAAAGAAATAAGGCAAATATAAAAAATATTTTCATTTAATTTCCTTGTTTTTTTAATAATAAAATAAGTGAAAAATTATATTTTTGGAGGACGGAAAAGTGATTCTAGGGTAGGGTTAGGCATCCATACCGTAGTTTCTAAATATACTTGCGTAGTATTTGAAAAATAAAGGGTATCTTTATTGTCAGTATCTGTGAAAAAATCTACAAAATTCATATTTGTTTGAGAGTGACTATGCTTATGTTGATGATGCGAACCGTTATGCGTATGATGATGTTGATGAATAGTATCTTTTATTAAAAAAGTTTTAGTTCCGTAAAGACTGCTACCCATTAAATGAAAAGTGATAAGAAAAATTAGAAGATATTTTTTCATTGTTCTTATTCCTTTTAATTGAATTATAGCACAAGTTAAAATTTATTTATTATTATTTTAAGTAGAATAAATTATTTAAAATAAAGTAACAATAAAAAAACACAAAGTAATATTGAAGTAACGCTTATAGAGTAATATTCTCCTATATAAGAAAGGAAAATATTATGAAAAGAAGAAATTTTATACTTTTAAGCAGTGTTGCGTCGAGTGTTGTTTTGACTGGTTGCATGCCTATGCTTTTAGCTGGCGGTATGGGTGGAATGGGAATGGATTTTACATCGGCTACAAATTCCAATCCACTATCTTCAAGTGCAAATGATAAAACATTTAATAAAGCTCTAGCAATTCCCCCACTTCTTGAGGGTGAAAATCGTAATGGAACATACCATTACGACTTAAAAATCCAAAAAGCACAACACGAATTTTTTGATAATACACTTACAGATACTTATGCTGTAAATGGCACTTACCTCGCACCTACATTAAAACTTATAAATGGACAAGATGTATCTCTAAACTATACTAACAAACTTGATGAAACCACTACCATGCACGGGCATGGAATGCATCTACCGGCTAAAATGGATGGAACTGCTCATCAAAGCATAGCTCCAGATGCAAGGTGGTCAGCAAAATACAGAGTAAAGCAAAAAGCATGTACGAACTGGTACCATCCTCATGCCCATGAAAAAACGGCAGAACATGTGTATAAAGGTTTAGCAGGACTCATCATTATCGAAGATGAACAGAGTCAAAGTTTGGACTTGCCAAAAGACTATGGAGTTGATGATATACCTTTAGTACTTCAAGATAGATTCTTTGATGCAAAAGGACAACTTCATTACGCACCAAGTATGCACCAAACGATGATGGGCTACAAGGGTGATGCATTTGTAACGAACGGTGTGATAAATCCTTATGTAGAGGTGAGTGCTAAAGAGATTCGATTACGCTTGCTAAATGGCTCAAACTCTACGGTTTATAATTTAAGTTTTTCTGATAACAGAAGTTTTAAGCAAATTGCAACAGACAATTCATTTTTAGAGTCTCCAGTAGTTTTAAACTCAGTTTTACTAAGTCCTGGAGAAAGAGCGGAGATAGTTGTGAATTTAGAAGATGATTTAGGCGGCTCACTTTATTTGATGGAGACACGACAAGCAAAAGCTTTTTTAAAAATCAATGTAAATACTAAGGCTACACATAGGACAAAAGTTCCATCCGTTTTAACTAGGCTAGATAAAGGCTTAGTTCAAGATGCTACGCACCGTAGAAAATTTGTTTTATCAGCAAGGATGGGACAGATGTATATTAACAACAAAAGTATGGATATGAATAGAGTGAATGAAGTGATTCCTCTCAATCGTGTTGAAATCTGGGAAGTACATAATCAAAAAATGATGATGATGGGAATGGAGCATAATTTTCATATGCATGGGACGCACTTTATGGTGGTGGAGAGAAATGGTAGTATCCATAATGTTTTAGAGAATGAAAAAGGCTATAAAGATACAGTCTATTTAGCTTCGGGAGATAGTGTTAAGCTTGTTGTTAAAATGACAGACTATACGGATAAAACAACACCGTATATGTACCATTGCCACTTTTTAGAGCATGAAGACAGAGGAATGATGGGACAGTTTTTAGTTACAAAATAATAAGGAGCAGGTTATGAATGATTACACAGGAATGGATGGATTTGGAATGGGGTCAGGCTGGTTGATTGCCATTGTCTTCATCTTCATTTTCATCTACTTTATAAACACCTTACTCAAAAATGATGCATCCGCTAAAGATATACTTGATAAAAAGTATGCAAATGGTGAGATTAACGATGAAGAATATAAAATAAAAAGAAATCTTTTAAATAGACAGCATGGAGGTGCCTTATGAGTCATACATGTACAGATAGTTTATGTGAGATAGATGCCGGGAAATACACTTGTCCTATGCATCCAGAAATCATGGAAGATAAACCTGGAACTTGTCCTAAATGTGGAATGGCATTAGAATCTATAAGCGTAGAAGCAGAAGATGATAACGAAGAGTTAGACTATATGAGTAAACGATTTTGGGTGAGTGTTGTTCTTGCTGTTCCTGTTTTTATAGTTGCAATGATGAGTGATTTAGCTCCGCAGTTTCTTCCAGACATGATTTCTATGTCACAGGTTCAATGGTTTGAGTTTATTCTTGCTACTCCCGTTGTTTTGTGGGCTGGGTATCCATTTTTTATAAGAGGCTACCAGTCTATAAAAACTTGGAACTTAAATATGTTTACGCTTATTGCCATTGGTGTTGGAGCGGCTTATATTTACAGTATAGTAGCGCTTTTAGCACCTGAGATTTTCCCAGCATTGATGCAAACTCAAGAGGGTTTAATCAGTGGAGGGTTTAATTCCCCGACCCTTGGGTCGTGATATAAGATAATAACCTCTGGATATACCACTACTTTTTAGTTTACGAAAAAAAGTTTTAGCGTTTAGCTAAAAGGCTTGCCTCGGGGTTGTTGATTTCATGTTTATTTTGAAGCAGCAGCGGTTATTACAACACTTGTTCTTTTAGGTCAAGTTTTAGAACTTAATGCAAGAAGTAAAACAAACAGTGCAATTAAAACACTTTTAAACCTCGCACCAAAACAAGCACATAGAATAAATAAAGATGGCGAAGAAGAAAATGTCAATCTTGAAGAGGTGCATGTAGGTGATATTTTAAGAGTTAAACCAGGAGAGAAAGTACCTGTTGATGGTGTACTAACTGAGGGACGAAGTAATGTTGATGAGTCGATGATTACAGGAGAGCCTATCTTAATCCAAAAAGCAAAAGATGATAAACTTATAGGTGCAACACTCAATAAAAATGGCTCATTTTTGATGATGGCACAAAAAGTTGGTAATGATACTATGCTTGCTCAAATTGTAACGATGGTATCACAAGCCCAACGCTCACGAGCACCTATCCAAAAGTTAGCGGACACTGTTTCTGGATACTTTGTGCCTGCTGTTATTTTAGCTGCACTTTTAGCTTTTAGTGGATGGTGGTTATTTGGACCTGAGCCAAAACTTGCCTTTGCGCTTGTTTCGGCAGTTGCTGTTTTAATCATCGCTTGTCCATGTGCTTTAGGACTTGCAACCCCCTATCTCTATAATGGTAGGAACGGGTAGGGCTGCACTGATGGGAATCCTTATAAAAGATGCGCAAACCTTAGAAACTATGGAAAAAGTAACAACACTCGTAGTTGATAAAACAGGAACACTTACAGAGGTAAAACCAAAAGTAACGAGCATAAAACTAGCTGAGGGTTTTGATGAAAAAGAGATGATTGCATATGCTGCTTCACTCGAAAGCGTGAGTGAGCATCCTTTAGCTGAGGCTATCGTAGAGTATGCAAAAAGCAATGATGTGCGTGTGTCAAAAATAGAAGATTTTGAAGCTATCACAGGTAAGGGCATCTCTGCTAAAATAGAAGAAAAAGAGATAGTTATAGGAAGTCAAAGGTATCTGCGTGAGTTAAATATAAACCTTGACGCAATCGAGCAAGAAGTTCAAAGTCTCAATGAAGATGGAAAAGGTCTGATATTTATGGCAGTAGATGCTAAGTTCTCAGCTCTTTTTGTAGTGCAAGATCCTATCAAAGAAACATCTAAAGAAGCAGTACAAGCACTTCAAGATGAAAATATTCATGTAGTGATGCTAAGTGGTGACAGCGAAGTAACGGCACAAAGTGTTGCAAAAGTACTTGGCATTACAGAGGTTCATGGAAATGTTCTTCCTGATGGAAAAATTGCCATCATAAAACAACTCCAAAGTGATGGAGCGATTGTTGCAATGGCTGGAGATGGTATAAATGATGCACTGGCATTAGCACAAGCTAATGTTGGAATCGCTATGGGAACTGGTACTGATGTTGCCATCGAGAGTGCGGGAGTGACACTTATCAAAGGAGATTTACTTGGAATTTTAAAAGTTTTAAAGCTCAGTCGTGCTACTATGAAAAACATAAGACAAAATCTATTTTTTGCCTTTATATACAATAGCGCAGGCGTTCCAATAGCAGCAGGAGTTTTATATCCATTCTTTGGCATACTTCTCTCTCCTGTTATCGCAGCAGCAGCTATGAGTTTTAGCTCAGTTTCTGTCATAGTCAATGCGCTTCGTTTAAAAGATATAAAAATATAAGGAATTACCATGATTTATACACAAACCATAGAAAAAGATATTCATACAGTTCAAGAGGACTTGAGAAATAAAGTCAAAAAATTTAGTTTTGGAATTTTAAAAGAGTACGCCTTTAAAGAGATACTCCAAGGCAAAGGTTTCCCAATAGAAAAAGAGATAACAGTCTTTGAAATCTGCAACCCAAGTGCAGCACAAGCAGTACTGAGTAAGCACCCTGAACTTTCAGTCTACTTACCTTGTCGCATTTCAGTGTACGAAATGGATTCTAAAACTATTGTAAGTACCATAGAGTTAGAAGCCATCTTCAATAGTTTTGAACTTGAAGATGCATTAAAAACACACATGCTATCTATTTTTGAGAATCTTAAAAAACTAATAGCTAGCTTGGAGTAATTTCTAAACTTACTTAAACCACTCATTACTGTCATAAGCTTTACCATTTCTCGGCATAATCCACATTTGGTACATTGATGTAAACCACATTACAGCAAATGCCATCATGTAACCAAATCCACCAATAATTGTAAACCATGCGAAACCTGGATAAATTGAAGTTACCCACCATGAGGATATATCAATGATGATAAATCCAAAAGGAATAGCCATTACAATAGATTTAAATATCTCATTTATCCCAACTGCCATTGAATAAATATAACCTAAAAAGATAAAGATAAACGCAATTCCAAAAAGGTGAATATGCGAAACCCTAGTTAAGGAATCAACCGACGCACCCATATCTGTTTTTGCTACCTCTGCTGTAGCTTCGTACTCAGTAAAGTGAGGAAGCCCTGGTATAGATGAGTGACATGCAACACAGTTAGCTTCAAAGATTGGTTGTACATCCTTCCAAGTCTCTTGTGTTGCACCTTCTCGAGCCCATTTTACTAAAAGTGTTTTGTCTTTTTCACTTGCTTTATCTTGCATTGAGCCATTTAGTTTTACTTCTAACTTAGATGAATTTCTATTTCCATGATAACTGTAAACAATATCATCAACAGAAACCCCAATCTCTCCATCTGCCATTCCATGCGTTAACATAATTTGCGCTAAGGCCATAAGAATACCAATTCCCATTACAAGTAAATAACCACTAAATAGCACGCGCGTAGACATTCGAAGTGATGGTAAATTAAAAGCACCTTCTTTTTTCATTGTATCTCTCTTTAATTATTTATTTATGAAAAACCATATTAGTGAATCATAGTTCAGTATAGTACAAACTTATATCTTAAATATAGATGAATATATATTCACTTCAAGTGTGTAAATTTGTCTTAAAATAGATTTATTGGAGTAATTATTGATATTATAATATTTGTTTAAGTTATTCTCTTGTAGTATTGTGAACGATTATTCATACAGAAAAAAGGGGTTCAGAATGAGCGATAGAATAGAAGGGATAAAAAAGCTATTTACAGCCGAGAGTGCTAAAGTAGATACAAATAAAGGTGATTCATATTATGATAATCTTTTTATACAATGTCAGGAGCGTTTAGATGAGTTACAAAAACTCACTCCACTAAACAATAGAATGGACTTTACTCAAACGATTGAGGAGCAAGGTTTACAAAGAAGAGATTTTCTTAAATGGGCATCAGCAACAACAGCAATGTTAATGCTACCTGCTTCTTTTACTCCATTGGTTGCTAAGGCTGCCGAACTAATGAACAGAGTACCAGTAATATGGGTAGAACTTTCAGATTGTGCTGGTAACTCTGAAGCTCTTCTTCGTTCAGATGGACCACAAATAGATGAAATAATTTTAGATATTATCTCTCTAGAGTTTCATGAAACACTTCAAGCTGCATCAGGACATCAAGCTGAAAAGCAGATGGACGAAGCTATGGAACATTTTCATGGTAAATATCTTCTTTTTGTAGAGGGTGCAGTTCCTCTAGGAATGAATGGACAATATGGTACGATTGGTGCAAGTGGTGAAACATTCGAGCAACACCTTCACCGTGCAGCAGAGGGAGCAGCAGCAGTAGTTGCAGTTGGTTCTTGTGCTACTTTTGGTGGTATTCCAGCAGCCGCTCCAAATCCTACTGATGCAGTTGGTGTTATGGATGTTGTTAAGGGTAAACCAATTATCAATATTCCAGCATGTCCAGCAAATCCATCAAATATGGTAGGTGTAATTTTACATTACGTTCTTACAGGAAGTATTCCTGAACTTGATTCTCTTTTAAGACCTAAGTTTGCATTTGGATATAGAATCCATGATAACTGTGAAAGACGCGCGCACTTTGATGCAGGAGAATATGTAGAAGAATTTGGTGACGAGGGTGCGAAAAATAACTTTTGTCTTTATAAAGTTGGTTGTAAAGGTCCAATGACATTTAACAACTGTTCTATCGTTCGTTATAACGAGGGTGTGAATTGGCCTATTGGTGTTGGTCGAGGATGTATTGGCTGTTCTGAACCAGATTTCTGGGATAAGTACGCATATGAAAGACCAATGGCAAGTGCAAACATAAAAGCACCAACAGGTGGCGTTGAAAAAACAGTTGATGAATTCGGTTTAGGTTTATTAACAGCAGCAGGTATCGGTATCGGTATTCATGCAGCAGCAAGTGCAGTAGCAGGTAAAAAAGACGATGAAGGAGTAAACTAATGTCAAGAAAAAAACATACAAATACAGATGGAAATTTTCATACAACAGATGAGAATGGTAATAAGCATATAATTGTTGATCCTATAACAAGGATTGAGGGACACTTAAGAATTGAAGCTATTATTAATAGTGACAATAAAATCATAGATGCATTTTCATCTTCTACTATGTTTAGAGGGATTGAAACAATTGTAAAAGGTCGTGACCCTAGAGATGTTGGTCTTATGACTATGCGTATTTGTGGTGTTTGTACTGGTACACACTACCAAAGAAGTATTGAAGCGGTTGAAGATGCATTTGACATTACCATTCCAAAAAATGCTCGTATAGTTCGTAATCTTATTCAGGGTGCTCTTTATGTTCATGATCACTTGGTTCACTTTTATCATCTTCATGCACTTGACTTTGTAGATGTAGTAGATGCTACAAAAGCAGATCCTGCTGCAACTGCAAAAGAAGCACAAAAATGGGCGGATGTAGCAGGTCATGCTCCTTCTATCTCTGGTGCAGCAGACTTTAAAGCGATTCAGGACCGTATTATTAAGTTTGTAAAAGAAGGTCGTTTAGGTATTTTTGGAAATGGGTACTGGGGTAACAATAACTATAAACTAACACCTGAGCAAAATCTAATTGGTGTAGCGCATTATCTTAAAGCACTTGATGTACAAAGAGATATGGCAAAAATGCAAGCAATTTTTGGTGGAAAAAATCCACATCCTCAATCTTTAGTTGTTGGTGGAGTAACATGTGTTCAAGATATTCAAAATCCTGCGCGTATCGCTCTTTTTCAACAATTACTTAAAGAAACAAATGACTTTATTAAAGGTGCATATCTTCCAGATATTTATATGGCAGGTACAATGTACGCTCCTGAAGCTACTGATGGTAATGCAACATTCCATGCAAGTAGTCATAAAGGTGCATTAGGTAAAGCTGTTGGTGGTACTGGTGGTGGTATCCTTTCATATATGACATACGGTGACTTTAGACTAGATGATACTGGTTTTTATAAGGCAGATACATTCTTTAAAAGTGGTGTAGTTCTTGATGGAGATATCTCTCAAGTGCATAAACTTGATGAAACAAAAATTACAGAAGATGTAACACACTCTTGGTATGAGGGTACTGGTGCACCAGAGCATCCATACGATGGTACTACTATTCCTGAGTATACAGGACTTGACAAAAGAGATGATGGCTATGCTTATCTTAAAACAGATGAAAAATACTCATGGATTAAATCTCCATTGTATGATGGCAAAAAAGTAGAAGTTGGTCCTCTTGCTCGTATAGTAATCGGATATGTTGATGGAGATAAGCGTACTGTTAAATATGCAGGTAATTTTCTTAAACGCTCTGGCTTACCTTTAACTGTTTTATTTTCCACTGTTGGTAGAACAGCAGCGCGTGCTATTGAGACAGAGATGATTGGTGATGCAATGGTTGAATGGGCAGCAGAGTTAGCTAAAAATGCAGCTAGTGGCGATTTAAGTACTTGGACTGATTTTGATTTTGATAAAGTTTCTGTTGATTGTAAAGGTAGAGCTTTAGCTGAAGCTCCAAGGGGTGCACTCGGTCATTGGATGAGAATTAAAGATGGTAAAGTTGCAAACTTCCAAGCTGTAGTTCCTTCTACTTGGAATGCT
Organism: Sulfurimonas sp.; assembly: GCA_030949825.1. Lineage (GTDB taxonomy): Bacteria > Campylobacterota > Campylobacteria > Campylobacterales > Sulfurimonadaceae > Sulfurimonas. The sequence continues at coordinate 114,241 of JAUZSC010000016.1, read as the reverse complement.
GGACCTCGTGGACCACATGGTGAGGTTGGTGCTTATGAAGCGGCAATTATTGGGACAGTAGTTGCAAATCCTGAAGAGCCATTAGAAATCATTAGAACGGTGCACAGTTTTGACCCATGTATAGCATGTTCAGTTCATATCATGGATACACAAGGTAAGGAGTTAGCTACTTATAAAGTTGACCCTACTTGTGCATTCTAAGGAGGCTATAATGTCTACTAAAGAAGGATATGAAAAAGTTGAAAGAATGACCGGTGCGATGAGAATCATCCACTGGGTCAATGTATTTAGCATGATGGTAGCTGTTGCTACTGGACTCTATATTGCAGAGCCATATTATGTAGCGTTTATGAATGAAGATGCTGTAGACAAATATGTAATGGCATGGAATAGATGGGGTCACTTTATGGTAGCGATTATTTTTGATGTAACTTCTATTGTTATTGCATATTTATATTTCTTTTCTCGCTTTGAAAAGCCATATAAAAAACTTTTACCAACAGGTAAAAATATAAAAGAATTTGCTGCTGTTTTAGTTAATCTTATTACTCTAAACCGTGTTAAAAACTTTGATTCAACACATGCAGATAGTTTTAATACTGTTTACTTTATGATTTTTCATATTTTAATTGCATGGATGCTTTTTACAGGTCTTCAAATGTATGTACATGGACTAGCATCAGGATTAAGTAGTGTTGGTGAATGGTGGCCTACTGTTTTACATATTGCAACAGATTGGACTATACCAGTTGCTGGATGGATGGTTGGAGCTGGACCAACAGCTAGTATTATGGATTTACGAATTGCTCACCATGTTACTATGTGGATAATACTTGCTTGGATAGCATTTCATGTATACTATCAAGTATGGAGAACTATTTTCTGGCAAGAAGGCGATATCGCTATTGTTGTTGGTGGTAGTAAATTTGTAAAAGAAGATAAACAGGACAAAGAAGCCTAAGCTTCTTTGTTTAAAGGTAAAATTTGGCACTTAAAAAAATAGCACTTATCGGAATTGGAAACATACTTTTTCATGATGAAGGACTTGGCGCATACTTAGTACAGTATATTTCTGAGAATTATGAAATACCTGAGAATTTAAATATTGTCGAGGGTGGTACGCTTGGCTTTAGTTTGATGACATACTATCAAGAATACGACAAGGTAATTGTAGTTGGAACAGGTTCTAAAGAAGGTCCAGTAGGCACTATTAGTTCTGAAAATGCTGATGAAGTTATGTCCAATGAAGGTGCTACTCGTAAAACTGCGAATGAAGTTGAAATTACGATGATGATTGAGATTTGTACTTTCCATGAAGATATGGGTGAAGTACAACTTATCACTATGGTGCCTCAAGATATAATCGAAGTGAAAAATGGGATGACCCCTGAAGCACTTGAACATATGCCAAAACTTCTTGATGCAATATTTGAAGAATTAGATAAATCTGATATTTCTCTCCAAAGAAAAAACTCAGAGCTTGTTTCTTTTGAAACAGTTATAGAGTCATGCGCTAATCCGACTGTTGCTAGTTATCGCTAACAGTTCTGGATTAGTAATTTCTATATACTCCTGAGCTGAGTAAGATTATATATAATAATCTTTAGTTATCTCCTTGATTTAAGTTAACTACTTCATTTACTCAGTTCAATAGTATATAAATCTATTCAAACATACAAGGAACCAAATGTATTTTATCTTTGAAATGAAATTTTCATCTAACAAAAATTATATTACACAACTTATTCGTGCATATGCTGCAAAACAAGAAATAATAGCTGAAGTACTTCAAACAGATGCTAAAATTGTCTTAATTTGTAGACAAGAAGATGAAAAACTTGAATCTTTTTTACTAGGGCTTGAAGACATCTTACCCTCATCACTTTTCTTTGGAAAATCAAAACATTATTTTAGCGAAGAAAAACCAGTATTTCAAAGCATACAAGAAGTAGACTTACCTGTAAATATTGCACCCTGTCCAACATGTCAAAAAGAGATGTTTGATGTTGCATCTCGACGCTATTATTATCCTTTTACTTCTTGCAATAACTGTGGTTCACAACATCCATTTTTAACAAAGTATCCGTATAAACGCGCTAACACCACCATGAAATTTTTAGTTCCCTGTAAAGCCTGTGAAGAAGAGGCAAAAGTAAATGCACTTAGACTTGACTACAAGCTTATTTCTTGTATTGAGTGCGGTATTTCTATTCGTATGCTTGACAAAGAAAGCGAACATCTTGCACATAACAAAGGTGATTTTAGAAAGCTTTTTGAAGTAAGTGGTGGTGCCGTTGCTGCTGGAAAAAGTGTGCTAATGAAAACACAACACGGATATAGAAAGTTTTTTAATCCTAAAAACAATAAGGACAAAGTGAGTGAATCAACACTCATAATAGTATCTGCATCTGCACTTAATACGCACTTGATGGTAGTAGAACAAGAGTTTAATGCCTTGCTAAGTATTGAGCGACCACTTCTTAGAGTTGCTACTAAAAGTGATGAACTCAAAGAACTTTATGGCTCTTCAGTTTTAGTGAAATACCCAGATGAGGGTATGACAATGCTTTTATCAAAAGAAGCGGTATCTGCTGGGCTTGATTATATTGCCTATAAAGAATGTGATGAAACAGAGGAAGCAGACTTTTTAGTAGATTTTGACATGCCCATTCAAACACAAAAAGATACAAAAATATTTATAAATCAAGATGTAACATTGTTTATTTCTGGTGAGAGAATCTTGTATCCAACGCAGGTTCCAAGTGCTATAAAAAGAGTAAGTGTAGCGCATGACTTAGCTTGTGTAAATGTTGATGGCAACAATATAATAGACTCTTTAGAAGTTTTCGATTCTATTCACTCAAATGAAATATATATGTTTGAAAATGAAGATTTAGAAAGCCAACATTCAAATGAAAAGCAGTTCGGACAATACGAAGCATCAATGATGTCAGTCATAGCAGAACATAATTTACTAGGACAAAAAACAGTCGGTGTACATTTTGATGGCTCACTTAATTTTTTGTACTACAACGGCACAAAGGTCATCAATGCAGTTCCTGCAATAGATTTTGAATCAGACAACTTATGGGAAAAAATAAGTACACTTAGAGATGGCTCAGATAGACTTGTTGGAAATTATAAAAAAGCATACCCTGAGATTTGGGAGCGTTTAGACAACTTAGCAGGAGATATGGATATTTTTGAAGTAACCGCCATCACCCTTGGTCTTGAAGATGAAAGTTTTGAGGGTATCTCAGCCGAAGCACTTAGCTTTTTAGGCAAAGGTGGCTTACAAATCGATACAAAAGTAAAAGACAATCGTTTTGATAATTATGCTTTTTTAACAAGTATTATGAGTTATCAATTAGGTGATGTTGAGAACGATTATATGTGTTACAGTATTTATGAATCATTTGGAGACTATATTGGTGAAATTGTTCCACAGCTTTTAGAAAAAGTAAAAACAAATAACCTTGTACTTAGTGGTGAAACATTTGCAAATCAATCACTCTATGCTAGAATACAAAGAACAATAGGACAGTACAAACCACACACAAATAAAATCTTCCCTATGGGCAAGGAGAATGCGGTACATGGGGCACTTTACTTATAAAGTAACAATTACAGGACGCGTACAAGGGGTTGGATTTCGCCCCTTTATATATAGTTTAGCTACTTCGCTCAAAGTGCATGGAACTGTACTCAACGATACGCAAGGCCTCGTGATAACCCTCACGACTTCTGCTGAGCTTCTAAAGGTTTTTTTACAAAAAATAGAAAAAGAACTGCCCTCTTTAGCTTTTATCGATACTATAAATACACAAAAAATAGACTCTAAAGTATTTACATCATTTAAGATTTTAGATTCTCAGACTCACCACAATTATAGCGCTGACATTCCTCCTGATATATATACTTGCAAGGAGTGTGAAAAAGAACTCTTTGATAAAACAAACCATCGCTATAAGTACCCTTTTATTAGCTGTACACATTGTGGTGTTCGCTACTCTATGATTTACGATTTGCCTTATGATAGAAAAAACACTTCCATGAAAGATTTTGAGATGTGCGAGAAGTGCAATAAAGAATATACAGACCCCCTTAATCGTCGCTACCATGCACAGCCTATTGGCTGTTTTGATTGTGGTCCTACATTAGAGCTAATAGATGCCCAAAATAAGAAGAACCAACTGTATCAAAAAAACATTGTAGCTAAGGTTGTAGACTTACTTTTAAAGGGAAATATTCTTGCTATAAAAGGTGTTGGAGGCTATCATCTCGTATGTGATGCTAGTAATGATGAAGCCATTAAAAAGCTAAGACTAAGAAAAGCAAGACCTAAAAAGCCTTTTGCAGTCATGGTAAAAGATATAACTATGGCAAAAAGTTTAGCAAATATATCTCAAGCAGAAGAAAATTTACTTCTCTCAAAAGAGCGTCCAATAGTTTTACTCAAGGCAAAGTCAAAAAACAATTTAATAGCACCAAATATTCCTTATATCGGCTTGCTTCTACCCTACACTCCTTTGCATCTTTTGTTACTTTCTAAGTTAGACACTCCTCTGATTGTAACATCAGCTAACTTGAGTGATGAACCGATTTGCACAAGTTTAAAGGAAGTTCAAAAACTCCATGGCATCTATGATTATATTTTAGATCATAATCGTGATATCGTAAATGCTTGTGATGATTCTGTAATGATGATTGTAAATGCGCAAGAAATTATGCTTAGACGCGCACGAGGATATGCCCCAACAAGTGTAAAACTTCCCTATAAGTTGCAGAATAATCTTTTAGCAATGGGAGCGAATCAAAAAAGTACTATTGCGATTGGAATGGATGAGAAGGCTATTCTTTCTCCTCATATTGGTGACTTAAATAGTATCAGTTCTATAGAGCATTATGAAAAAAAATATCAATACGCTTAAGCGCATATATAAATTTGAAGCTGATATTATCATCCACGATAAACACCCAAACTATGAAAGTACAAAGTTAGCACATATGACTGATACTCCAACAAAAGAACTACAACATCATTATGCGCATATACTTGGAGTAATGGCAGAAAAAAAGCTCAAAGAAAAAGTGTTTGGTGTAGTTTTTGATGGTACAGGTTATGGAGATGACAAAAACTTATGGGGTGGCGAATTTCTGAGCTGTGATTATCAGGGATTTGAGCGCATTGCACATATCAAATACTTTAAACTTTTAGGAGGAACTAAAGCCATTAAAGAGCCTAAACGGGTGGCTTTGAGTTTACTTTTTGACTCCTTTGGCAAAGAAGCAATAGGAATGAACAACCCAACTATACATGCTTTTACAAAGGTGGAATTAAATACCTATTATATCGCTTGGAAAAAATCTTTAAATGCTCCTTTAAGCTCTTCAGTTGGTCGTCTTTTTGACGCAGTTTCATCTTTACTTGGAATCATACATGTTATGAGTTTTGAAGGTGAAAGTGGAATGATGATGGAGGCTTTATATAATAATTCTATTAAAGGTTCCTATAATTTTATGTATGAAAACAACATTATAAATATAGACCCAATGATTCAAGAAATAATTTTAGAAAAAGACACAAGTACCGCTGTAAGTAGATTTTTTCACACCTTAGTAGAAATAATAAGTACGGTCTATGAAGATTATAATCTTCCTCTCGTTTTAGGAGGAGGCGTGTTTCAAAATAGAATACTTTTAGAGCTTATATGGAAAAGATTTCCAAATGCAATCATAGGGAATAAGTTTCCTCCAAATGATGGAGGAATAGCATTAGGACAAATTGCATCGGGTTTACTCAAGTAAAAAATCCAAATTTAATTTCTCAGGTTTAGCATGCGTTCCGTCACAGTATGGAGGTCCTTGTGTCTTTTTGCATAGACATAAGTAAGAGCCTGCATCTCGCGTTGCTATAAATTCTTCGGGTACAAATTCGCTACCCTTATGTGAGTTATCACAAATGACTCCATTAGCACTTTTACTACAAGTGCAAAAATTATAAGTTTTTCCCTTTTGAAGTGTTACACATACAGGTTGTTTCATCTAAATTCCTTTAAAAGTATCAATTTATATGGCAGTATACAGTTTTTTAATTTATATTTAAATATAACAGACTATTATAAGGAATATATATTCATTATTTAAGGGAGTCACTTTTGGAAGCCTCATTACTTATAATTTTTTGGTACGGCATCTTGCATGCTTTTGGTCCCGATCATTTAACCGCTATTGCAGATTTCTCAATAGGGAAAAATCAAAGAAAAACTTTGCTTATCACAACTCTTTTTGCAGTTGGACATGGTTTAAGCCTTTTTGTTTTTGCGAAACTATTAGAATCATTTGAAATAGCTCCAGAGATATTAGCCTATGGGGATGTTATTTCAGCAACAGTTATTATAGCAATGGGTTCGTATTTACTTTTCATGGTTCTCTCACATCGTATTCAACTTAAAAAACATATACATGAGGGGAAAGAACATATCCATATTTGGTTTGGTAAGTCACATATTCACGAAGATGGTGCTTCACAAACATCAGCACTTGGTCTTGGTTTACTCATGGGAGCTGGAGGTGTTCGAGGTATGCTTGTAACATTAGGTGCAGTCCAAGGAACGATGGTAGATTTTAGCATGGTTGGAGCATTCACATTAGGAGTTATGTTGGTTTTTTGGAGCATTTGGAGTAGTAATGCTCTACATTAATACCAACTTGTTAGGGAATCTTACAAATCTAAGACGAGCATTTACTGTTGCTGGTGTAATATCACTAGCAGTAGGAACAAATATTTTAATAGCGTAACAAAGGAGATAATATGTGTGCAGATTGTGGTTGTAGTATAAGAGGAATGGAAGTTGGTGTTACAGAAGAAGAACATACACACGAAGAGGGACACAGTCATTCACATGATCATCAAAAAGCACATGAGCATTTACATCATAACCCTCAACTCAATGATGCAAAAACTATTTCAGTTATTCAAAAAATACTTGATAAAAATGATCAAGAAGCAGATCATAACAGAAGCCATTTAGAAGCAAAAAAAAGTACTTGGAATTAATCTTATGTCGAGTCCAGGTTCTGGAAAAACGAGTCTACTTGAAAGCTTAGCTGAACTAGCAGATTTTAAATTCTCTGTAGTTGAAGGCGATTTAGAAACAGAAAGAGATGCCCAGCGTTTAAGAAGCAAAGGTATTGAAGCAGTGCAGATTCAAACAGGAACAGCCTGTCACTTAGATGCATTTATGGTGCATAAAGGCTTGCATGATATTAATTTAGATCTCATTGATGTTTGTTTTATAGAAAATGTAGGAAACCTTGTATGCCCTGCTTCGTATGATGTAGGAACACATCTCAACATTGTTCTAGTATCTGTACCTGAGGGTGAAGATAAAATAGCTAAGTACCCGGTTATGTTTCGTCAAGCAGATTTAGTTCTTATAACTAAAACAGATTTATTGCCACATTTTAAATACGATATGGAAGCTGAAAAAGCAGAAGCTAGACGGATTAAACCAAATGTGGATATCTTAGAAGTAAATATAAATGATTTAGACTCCATTAAAGCGGTAGCTGACTGGATAGAATTTAAACGCAAGATGAGGGTTTAATATGTGTTTATCCATACCAAGTAAAGTTGTTAAAATCAGTGATGATGAAACAATGTGTACAGTCGATACCATGGGTGTTCAACGAGATGCAAATCTTATGATGATGGAAGATAATGATGTCAAGGTTGGAGATTATGTTCTCTTACACATTGGATTTGTTATGAACAAGATAGATGAAGTAGAAGCCGCTGCATCTATTGAAGTTTACAGAGAAATACTTGAAGCTATGGATGAACAAGACAGACGCGCAGCCATAACAGATGATGACAATTGTCCAAATAGAGAAATCTAATGGCAGACTTAGAACTTAAAAATCTTTATGATGATTTTCGTGATGGCCAGACAATAAAAGCCTATGCAAAAATGATTGCTGAGGATGCTGCAAAACTAGAAAAACCAATAAATATTATGGAAGTATGTGGTGGGCATACGCATACTATTATGAAGTTTGGATTGCCACAGCTTTTACCTAAAAATGTAAATTTCATCCATGGACCTGGATGTCCTGTATGTATTATGCCAAAAGAAAGAATTGATCATGCCTATGTACTTTCAATGCAAGAAAATGTAATTCTTGTTACCTTAGGTGATATGATAAAAGTTCCAGGAAGCAATGGAAGCCTTCAAGATGCACGCGCAAAGGGGGCAGATGTTCGCTTTGTATATTCCCCAATGGAATGTATAAAAATTGCAACTGACAACAAAGACAAAACTATTATCTTTTTTGCCATTGGCTTTGAAACAACAACTCCAATGACTGCGGTACTTGTTGAGCAAACAATAAAACTCAAAATTCCTAATCTTCTTTTTCATATAAACCATGTAACTGTTCCTGAGGTTATGGTAGAACTTATCGATAGCCGTGATGTGCATGTTGATTCATATAATAATCAAATCGACGCATTTTTAGGACCAAGCCATGTAAGTGTTATAAGTGGTTCTAAAATCTATGATAAATTTCCAAAAGACTATGGTCGTCCCGTTGTTGTAACTGGTTTTGAACCCGTAGATGCTATGCAAGGAATTTCGATGATTGTCAAACAGTTTGTTGAAAAAAGATGCGAGCTTGAAGTACAGTACAAAAGAGTTGTAAATCATGATGGAAACCTTAAAGCACAAGATTTGATAAATACTTACTTTGAAAAAACTAGTCTTTTTAGATGGAGAGGACTTGGTAATGTTCCCGATAGTGGATTGAGTCTCCGTAAAGAATATGAAGCGTATGACGCAGAAGTAAAATACAAAGATGTATTGCCAATTGCCGAGATAGAAGACCACAAACTCTGTATTTGCGGAGATATACTTCGAGGAATGGCAAAACCTAAAGAATGTACTATATTTGGTACTGCGTGTAAGCCTACTACACCTATTGGTTCATGCATGGTAAGTAGCGAGGGTGCTTGTGCCGCTTACTATAAATATGGGAATTTGCTATGACAAAAACCATAACATTAGCACACGGAAATGGTGGTGAAGAAAATAACGAACTTATAAAAAAAAGTATTTTATAAGCATTTTAAAAATGATATTTTAGATAAAAGCGAAGATGCTGCTGTTATCGAAGATGGGAAACTCGCTTTTACAACTGATAGTTTTACTGTGAGTCCCTTGTTTTTTAACGGTGGAGATATTGGTAAACTAGCAGTATGTGGCACATGCAACGATTTAGCAATGATGGGTGCAAAACCTAAGTATATGACCTGTTCTGTAATTATAGAAGAGGGTTTTGCTACGCGAGATTTAGAAAGAATTGTAAAATCTATGAAAGAAGAACTTGAGATTAATGGTGCAATAGTGGTAAGTGGCGATACCAAAGTAGTGCCAAAAGGTGCTGTAGATAAACTCTTTATAAATACAACAGCCATCGGAGAGATTCAATACAAAGGTATTACTGCATCTGGACTTAGAGAAGGTATGAGTATTTTAGTGAGTCGTGACATTGGTGCGCATGGAGCGGCTATTTTTGCTGCACGCGAGGGAATGGAGTTACAAAGCAATCTTAAAACCGACTGTGCATCTCTTTATCCTCAAGTTCAAGCACTCATAGATGCTGGCATAAAAATCGTAGCACTTAGAGATGCAACGCGTGGAGGTGTGAGTGCTGTTTTAAATGAATGGGCAAAGAGTTCTGATGTTTGTGTTGAGATCGTAGAAGAAACTATACCCGTACAAGAAGAAGTACGCGGAATTTGTGAGATGCTAGGATTTGAAGCTCTTGACTTAGCAAATGAAGGAACTTTTGTTCTTTGTGTACCTAAAGAAGATGAAGAAAAAGCCTTAAGCATACTGCAAAAGACACATCTTAGTTCTTGCATAATAGCGAGTGTAACACTCCAGTATAAAGCAAAAGTTTTACTTAACTCTTCATGGGGAACAAAACGCTTTTTAGATTTACCAACAGGTGAATTGTTACCACGCATCTGCTAAGTAAAATAGATGAAAATACTTCTTTTAGTTACTGCTTTTAACTCCCAAACACAGGGAGTCTATACATATCTTCAAGATAAAAAGCATACAGTATCTGTATGTTTTGCAATAAACGAAAAACAAATACTAAACGAAGTTCAAGACTTTGAGCCAGAGATGATTTTATGTCCATTTTTAAAGTTTTATCTTCCCTCGAGTGTTTATGAAAACTACCCAACATATATTTTTCATCCAGGTCCACGAGGTGATAGGGGTCCAAACTCTTTAGAATATGCGCTTCAAAGCCATACAAAAGAATGGGGACTTGTTATTCTTAGAGCAAACAAAGACTACGATGGTGGTGCTATTTATGCACAGATCGATTTTAAAGTAAGAGATACCTACAAGGCTTCTCTTTATAGACAAGAAATTACACACAACTCCATTAAAGCCTTAGATGTATTTTTTAAAAACCTTCAAAGTGACACACAAATAGCGCAGCTTTTAAATCCTATTCATGAAAAGTTTACACAGGCTAAACGCCAAATTGATTGGACGAAAGACTCTACAAGTACAATCGTCCAAAAGATATACTTAAGTGATTCTTTTCCTGGTGTTTTGGATGAAATTCTTGGTGTAACTTGCTATCTTTACGGTGCACATAAGGAAGATAACTTAAGGGGTGAAGTTAAAGAAATACTTGGAAAGCGTGATGGTGCTATCTGCATAGCAACACTCGATGGTGCTCTGTGGATAAGCCACCTAAAAGAACTCAGTGGATTTAAACTCCCCGCTACTTATGTACTTAAACAAAAGCTTCAAGGGATTAAAGAGAACAGACTTCCTTTAATTTTTGATAAGTCCTATGATACTTTTTATGAAATAGCAATGGAGAAGCGTGACAATGTTGCCTACCTTTGTTTTAACTTTCATAACGGTGCTATGGACACTGCACAATGTATACGCTTAAAATACGCCGTAGAATACTTAAAAACAGAATGCGAAGTACTTGTTTTAGTGGGTGGAATGGATTTTTTCTCAAATGGAATACACTTAAATATTTTAGAAGATTCACAAAAACAAGGTGAAGATGGATGGGCAAATATAAATGCTATGAATGATTTAGTCTCAGCTATCATTTATGCAGATGAAGTCGTAACTATTGCTTCTTTTGGCAGAAATGCTGGTGCTGGTGGTGTGTTTTTGGGTCTTGCTTGTGACTATGCTGTTGCAAAAGAGGGAGTTATTTTAAACCCTCACTATAAAACTCTAGGGCTTAGTGGAAGTGAATACCATACGTATACACTTCCTAAAAAAGTAGGAGAAACACTTGCATCCCAGATGCTAGAATCATGTCTTCCACTCTCAGCAAACAAGGCAAAATCTTGTAAAATGATAGATGAAGTCTTTGCTCAAGATACATACTATGAAGACCTGCATCGCTATGCCATCTCAAAACATGACAGCGAATATATCTGGGATAAGCAAGATTATCTTGAAGCTAACAGAGCTATGATAGAGCAAAAAAAAGAAGAAGAACTAGCAGTTATGCACCCTGAATTTTGGCAAGACTCAAGTACTTTTCATACTTTAAGACATGACTTTGTATACAAGGTTTGTCCCATTGAGACACCAAAAAGATTACAGTTACATAAAGGAGAAACTCTATGCATGAATACAGCGTAGTACAAGCACTTATTAACCAATGTGAAGAAGTTGCAGCCAAGAACAACGCGACTATTGTAAATAAGGTCATAACAAAAATAGGAGTGATGTCTGGTATAGATGCACACCTTTTAAAAATTGCCTTTGATACTTTTAAAGAAGATACGCTTTGTGCTAATGCAGAGTTGGTACAAAATATACAAAAATTAAAACTAGAATGTAAAGAATGTGGAAATATTTTTGAAGTGGACGAAGTACGTTACTATTGTTTAAAGTGCGAAAGTCTAAGTGTTAAAGTACTCGATGGGGAAGATATGTACCTCATGAGTTTAGAGATGCAATAAAAGGAAATTAAAATGCAAGAATATTGGGAACTTTATATGAAAAGTTTAGAGGGAAAACCAGCTTCTATACTCTTTAACGCAGGTATATCTATGGATATAGAAGAATTGGTTTATACACACCCTAACATCGCTTATGTTAAGGTAAGGCTCAAAGAGACTTCGGACAATGGACTACTTACAGAAAATGAAGAGCCTGAAATACTTTTTATGGAAGACAAACTCGAAGCAGCTATGATAAAATTTCGTATAGGTAAATATGTAGGACGTATTATCTCAGATGGCTATGTTACATTTTTGTATTACGCACAGTTTACATACAACTGGCAAGATTTTGTAGACTATGGACTCAACGAACATGAGGGCTATGAAGTTACAAATGGACATAGTGATGACAATGAGTGGAATTACTATAAAAAACTCCTCTATCCTACTCCCCCGGAGTGGCAAATCATACAAAATCACAAAGCTTGTGACTCACTTAAAGAATCAGGCGATGCACTCCAAGTTCCTCGCGCAATAGAGCATAAACTATTTTTTGTATCCGAAGATAAAAAAGAAGAACTTTTAGAAGCACTTGCAAAACAAGAGTTTAGAGTAAAAGAAGAAATATCTAACGAAGATAATGTCAAAGGAATAAGCTTTTACCGTATAGATAAACCTTTTTACTACGACATAGACAAACTTACCTTAGAACTCATAGAATTATGCGAAGACTATGGCGCTGCATACGATGGATGGGAAACGAGTTTAGTGAAAATCTAAAACTTAACCCATCGCTCCAGAGGGGTCTTTTGTCCTGTCGATAATCTCTTGAAGTGAGCTGATTTCTTCTTTTTTAGTAGCTATAATCTCATGTTTTTTTAGGTACTGCAACACTACGGATATATAATCTTCAAAAGCGTTTTTAAGTTCTTCGCTGAGTGAAAAATCAAATGTGACTTCACCCGGAACTATACCGATAAGCATAGTCTGGGGTATATCTTTTCCTTGCATCTCTAGCATGTCTAAACACTGGATAATTCCTATCTCATGCGCACCACCGTTGTTGATGCCATAACCTGCAATCTCTTGAGCGGGAATAGCATAAATAGATGCAGGTTTATCATCAATGTTGAGTATGTCTAAAATAAGTACATGCTCATTTTCTATAAGATGGTTATAAAGGTTTATCCCCTCTACTCCACCGTTTACAATGCTTAAATCTTGTGAGTATTTATAGTTTTGTTTAAGTATGTCGAAGCATACACACCAAAACCATCATCTTTTTGTAATACATTACCTATACTAATAATTAACATAGCTATCCGTTTCATATATTTACGCTAATACTATCAAATAAACACTTCAAATAACTTATAACTGAATGTTCACTCAACAAGGATTCTTTTAGCTTTACTGATGTAAGATATATAAATATACAAAGGAATGATTTCACTTGCACATTCACTTGATATGTAAGTAATCATCGAAGGCATAGAAAGCAAAGAACAGTACGAGTACATTATGGCACTCGAGTACAATGTAAGCTATCAAGGCTATTATTTTTATAAACCTATGCTACTTGAAGAACTTTATAAACTTCCTCTAGGATGATTTATTATATATTTTCCGTATTACTTAGTTTCATCCATATAGGATATACCATACATGCGAGACAAAAACTAAAAAGGGATTCTAAGCTAGCACAAAATACAAGTATTGCCATGATGTAAATAGAAAGTTCTATGTAGTTTAATAAATATAAAAAGACAACACTAAGGATAAATACTAAACCAATTTTTGCCGCAAATTTTTTGGACCTGCATCAACTATTTTTTTTGATAAAGATAATTTAGTAAGCACCAAGTAAACCCCATCTATCAAAGTAAACAGTTTTAACTCAGCTCAATATTCTAAGGAAGTAACTCTTCTATATCTTTGCCCTCAGCTTGATAGATTGGAAGTTGAGTAAGTATATATTTTAGATAAGCATAAGCATCTAATCCATTAGCTTTTTGCAGTTTCAATAATACTATACCAATTACAAAGAGCAGTAGCACCTTTAGTGCCAGTTGCAAACAACCAGTTTTTTCTTCCAATAGGAATAGGTCTTACATGATTTTCAGCTATATTATTATCAATATTAAGTCTACCATCTTCTATGTATATAGATAGCTTAGTGAATTGATTTTTAAGATATGTAAATGCACGAGCTATACTTCCACCTATGGCATGAGCATTTAAAAAGTGTTTGTCACACCACTCTTCTATCTCTTTAATCAGTGGAGGGTTTAATTCTCGACCCTTGGGTCGTGATATAAGATAATAACTATACCACCCCAATTAGTCAAGACAACTTTTCCAAAATCCTTATTCCATCCTAGTGTGTAACCTTAGGCTACACTTTTCTCCTGAGTGTTAAAAATTTCCTTGTTAATTTTCAAACTCTCAAAGTAAACATTCATCGGTTTTTTATAATCAAGTGTTTCATGAAATCTCCTGTAATTGTAAAATTGCATATAGTCTGCTACATCTTCTTTTAGCTCTTTAATTGTGTTATATTGGTTCAAGTAAATTCTCTCTACTTTAGCACTTCGCCAGAACCTCTCAATTGCTATATTATCTGTTGCTCTGCCAACTCCATCCATTGAGATTATGATGCCATTATCTTTGAGCTTTTGTGTATGAACATAGCTAGTATATTGACTCCCTTGATCAGTGTTAAATATCTCTGGTTTCCCATACTTCAGAAGTGCTTCATCAAGGACATCCATAACCAGAGCTGTATCCATAGTGTTAGAGATTCGCCAACTAAGTACTGCCTTGGAGTACCAATCAATAACAGCAGCTAAGATAAACCATACCACCAGCTATCTTTAATGTAGGTAATATCTGTACTCCACACTTGATTAGCTCTCACAATATCCAAGCCTCTGAGTTTATAAGAATGCTTAGGATGTGCAATGTTGGGTTGAGTAAGGCAGGTGGGCTCTCTAACAGCTAGAATAGCTCGTAAGCCTAACTCTTTGCGATAAGATGTTACGGTGTTCAGACTAACATTAAAGCCATTCTCTTTGAGCTGACAATGCACTTTTTGGCTCCATATATTGGTATCTCCTCAAAGATGGCTTTAATCTCCTCTTTGATAGCTAGTTTATGCTCGTTTACTACTGGTGCATAATAAATATTACTTCTGCTTAGATGTAGTAGTTCACACTGTTTCACCACTGACATTACTTTAGACTTAGACTCATCAACCATTTCTAGTTTTTTAGATAAACCCAAGTCCTTTAGCTTTTCCACAAGCCAGTCCTTTTCTATGGTTAATTGTCCTACTTTTTTAGCATATTCACCCACTTCAATTACTAACTTTGCATTAGCTTCTTTATACTCTTTGATAGCCTTACTAGGTTCCATCGCAAGCTCTGCATTTGCAAGAAATATCTTCTTCCAATTCTGTAGATTTAGGGGTGTTATTTTATTTGCACTTGCTATTTCTGCTAAGGTTTTTTCTTCTTTTAAAACTTCTAAAACCAATCTTGTTTTATACTCCGCTGTATCCCCCTGTGTCAGGATAGTTGTCCGAAACTTATGATATAAATCTTAATAAGGAACAAGACAATGAGATATAGTAAAGCATACAAAGAAAAAGCAGTAAAAAAAGTGTTGAAATGAGAGACACCCAAACTATGGGAACAATAGCAAAAGGCTTAAATATCTCAAAAGCCACCCTGCACATATGGCTAAAAATACTAAGGATACTCAAACAACAGATGGAGTGATAACACTTTCTGATAAGCTCCAAATCCTAAAAGAAAGCTACAGCATGAACGATGAAGCACTCAGTGCTTACTGCAGAGAGAAAGGTCTATTTAAACATCAACTCCAAGAGTGGGAGAAGGACTTCCTTAAAGCCCATAAACCTGAAGACTCTACCGCTAAGAAAGCCCTAGAGGAGGAGAGAAGTAAGAGTAAAGCCTTAGCCAAGGAGTTGCGACGAAAGGAAAAGGCTCTAGCAGAGACAGCAACACTCTTAGTATTGCAAAAAAAGTTTCAAGCACTGTTGGAGGGAGAGGAAGTATGATACCTCTAGGAGTCCTGTCGGTCTCCTAAAATCTAAATTCAACTAAATGTACTTCCAAACTGAAAAATACCTAATAAGTCTAAATTTCAGTATAGTTTACACTTTAATCATCATTGCAACGCTATTCTTAACTCCTTTTATCCTCTAATAGTATGTAACCTCTTCAAGTTATATGCTATACAGAGTAAACTCCATTCACCTTTTGCTTTTTCAAAGCCTCTAAGCATGAACTGTCTAAACCCCATTACATGTTTCATAATACCAAATACAGGTTCAACAGTACTTTTACGCTCTGCATAAATTTGTTTACCTTCTTTGGTTTGAAGTCGATGCTTCATCCTTTCCACTGAAGTAGGATTGTCCGGCAGTGGTTCTTCTGCTTTGAACCTTTCTTCAAGTGGTTGATTATGTGAATCTTTACCGAAAGAAATATAGGGTGTGATCTTAGTATTTTCACATTGAAGAATGTTATGCTCACTAAAGTAACCAGCATCAGCTAAGAATGAAGATGGTTTAAGCTCAGGGTTTTCTTTAAACCATTTAAGCGTTGGGGTGACTTCTTGTTTATCGTTTGCGTTTTGAGTGACATGCTTGTGTACAATCAATCTTGAATCGTGTTCTACTGATGCTTGCGCATTGTAGCACTGTTCAAACCCACCACCAGATGTTTTCATAATACGAGATTCACTATCAGTGAGATTTATTTGATCCTTAGGTAATGGAGTAGCTGTGGGAGGCTTTGGAGTTCTTCCTTTTGGTTTCTTACCCGTTGTACTCTCTTTGGCTTTCCTCTTATCCATCTTTTCTTGATACTCGGCATTCTCTTTTTCATAACGCTCTTTGGCTCTTAGCTCTATTTGTAACTTAGCTTCTTTAATTACTTTAAGGCGATCTTCCCTTCGTAGTAACTCATCAGGAATATTCATACCATCATCAGGTTTCTCATTATCTGCTTCTTGTGCTTTTTCATGAGGGTTGCTACTTCTGCTTCAAGTTGTTTTTGCAGTTTTTCTATATATGCATAACTGAGAGCCTTATGTTTAGAAGCATTCGCTTTAATCTTTGTCCCATCAAGACTTACTTTACCTACTTTGAGAACTCCTGATTCTTTAGCAATCATCAAGATTTGAACAAAGAGAGATTCTAGTTCAACAAGGAATCGTTTACGAAAGTTAGCAACTGTAATCATGGTCTGGATGGGTATTAGCAGCAATATAGCGAAAAGCAATAGAATCATAGGTGGCTCTCTCTATCTTTCTACTTGAGAATGTTCCTGTTGCGTAGCCATAAAATAGTAGTGATAATAATACTTCAGGATTATAAGCTTTAGAGCCACCTTGTCCACCATACCCTTTATGAATATTTGATAAATCTAACTCTTTGACTATCTCTACAATAAAACGAGCTAAATGCTCTTTAGGTAACCACTCATCTATACTTGGTGGTAATAAATATGCTTGTTGTCTGTTTGAACTAAGGTAATCTCTTGCCATGTATAAATCTTTTTTTGTTGTATTTATTAGTTCTTATTTTAGCATTTTATTGCTTTTTATTTGATGAGTGGAGTCCGACAGACTCCTAGGGATTTTATATCTTTATAAATGAACTGTTGATGCGCTTGAAGTCAAAATAAATCTGTTTTTAAAGAGATATCTATAGTTGATGCATATAATAGCTCTAAAGTATAGTTTAAATATATAAAAAGAACTTCTTTCTGGTTTAGGTGGATATTAGGTAAGTGTTTAAAATAGTTTTATAAGGGGGTAGGGGCGATAGACCTTTATTATTATAATTAATCTTTGTAAAATAGGTCATGCGTATACGCAATCTATATAATATTCTGTATATATTCTATAATATTCTACAACTTACTATTAAATGACTACCCTATTGCTATTAAATCACTTACAACTTACTATTAAATGACTACCCTATTACTATTAAATTACTACCCTATTACTATTAAATTACTACCCCAAAATTAAATAAAAACTAGATACTATTAAATTACTACCTTTTTGAGAGACACAATTTATTGCTTAACTTATATATAGTTTAAAATAAAAATGAATTTTGCTAAATAATTAGATTATTTAGCAAAATTCATTTTAAAATTAGGCAATATTGTAGATAGCTTGGCTACTATTAAATTACTATCTTTTTAAATTAGATTGCTATCTGTTTTTATTAAATTACTACCCTTTTTTATTGGATATTTTTTTATTTGCAGGGATATTATGAGTAACAGAAGTAAGTTTTTTATATTTAAACATCCATCGTTTAAGATCAACCGTAATACCAAATTCTTCTAGTTCTAAAGTGTGCTCCCTTACTACTCTACGCGCCTTCTTTAGGGAAGCAGGGATGTTTGTAGGGTATCCTAAAACATCAAGTAAATTAATAAGCTCAATACTCATTCCATTGGCATGCGTAAAGAAAAACCTTATCATTGCTTTAATTAAAGCATCACCTACATCCATTAGCTTTTTCATTTCATTTTTATAATTAACAGAAACCTGTTTTTGGAAGAAATTCATGTAGCCTTCAGTAAAAACAATGACAAATGAGTCTTTTTTTACTGAATAGCCACCAGAGTCAGTTAAATTGAAGTCATGTGTATTGCCTGTCTTATCAGTAAACTCAACATTAGTTGTTTTAATTTGATCTAATTTCTTCTTTAACCAAGTATTATTTGTTTTAGATTTTCTACCCAAAAATTCTTGAACTTCATAACCAGAGAAAAAGAGGGCAATATTACCCTTAGAGGTAGTTTCAGAGTATGTCGCTGTGGAAAATATAGCATCTATGACATCTCTATGTATTTGTGTAAGGATATTGCCTTTAATTTGAACCGATCCCCACGCAGTTTCTACTTTTCTAACTCTGCCAGCTTCTATAAAAGCTTTTTGAATAGCGGAAGTAGCAGTTATTTGAGTAATTGGAGCAAAAATACCAACTCTAAGTTCGGTAACGGTAGCATTACTAGTTTTAAATGTTTCAAATAAACTTAATTGACCTGTATCTTTACTCATTATATTCCTTTAAAAGTTTCGCCGGCAAAACTTTATTGTATCCCCAATTCATCATCAATACTATATTCTACTTCAAATGTAGGTTGTGTTGCAACTTCATCATCAGCAGGAAAGACTTTTAATTTCTTACTAAACCCACCAAAATACTTAAAAGCACGATAGTTGTCTTTTGTTAAGGATATCTTTCTAATAGCTGTATCTACTTCTTTACCATCTTCATCTTTTATCTTCTCAATCTCATATACAGCTCTAGCAGCATCTACAAATGCAGAAGCACCACGACTTTGAGAAGTATTTTTTGTAGAGTGATGGATAAATATAATAGTTTTATCTTCTTCAGCTGCCCACTTAGTAAATAATTGCATAAAAAGTTTTGCTTGTGCATTATTATTTTCATCTCCACCAAAAAATGCAATTAAAGGATCTAAGATTATAAGATTAAAGTCTTTGAGTATTAATTTCATTTTATAGAAGAGGGGGTTAATACTCATGCTTCTATTCATTTCAAGTAGAGTAGGGAAGGTTAAATCTTCTGATAGTATTAATCTATGAAGCGTTTCGCTCCCTTTAGGAAATAAGCCTGTTATAATACGGTTTAAACGGTGTTTAGTAAGGCCTAGAGGGTCTTCAGATAACCAACAAAAAGCTCTTTGCTTAGGGTTTTCATATAGATAGTGCATAGCTAATTGCAATAATAAAGAAGTTTTACCTGTTCCACCACCGGCACTAAAAATTGAGACAGTTTTCTTAGGCACAGGAATGAAGTTCTTAGTTATAAAATCAGCGTCCTTTGCTTCAATATTTGAAGCAGCAGTCATTTTAAATAATTCTGTAGTAGATTGATTGGTTATCTTTTCTGTATAGCGCAATAAAGAACTTTCTAGTTCACTAGCTGATTTATTTTCTAAAAGTTCTTGATTTAAAGTGAGAAGGGTAGTTTTAATATCTCTTTTCTTTCTTAAATCTTCTAAAAGCTCTATATAACTATCAATGGACAGGGTAGGGTTCGCACTCATAATTCGTAATAGGTGTTGTTCTGCATTATCAACTTTGATATTTAATTGGTTTACTAAATGATTTCTTATAAGAACTTCATCTATTGAAGTACCTTGTTTATGCAGGGATAGGATAGTTAAGTAAATTGACTTATGAATTGGATTGTAAAAGATATCTGGATTAATGGTTGGATGGGTTATATTTTCATTGTAAATAAAGGAGCAAAGGATAGTTACTTCTAAATCATAATTATAAAAACCATCACTAGTCATAATATTCCTTTATAAAAAGTTTTGCCGGCAAAACTTTTAATCATTTTGTAATTCTTTGAGAATGTCTTCAAGAGTAGCTATCGCTTCTTGTTTATCATCGAGTTTTTCCAAATCTAATTTAAAAGAGATCTTATTTTTTTTATGTGAAAATGAAAAACCGTTGAAAAGTTTTGCCGGCGAAACTTTTTCATCTTCTATACCGTTAAGTTTTTTAACGTAATCTCTAATTTTATCCCTTTTCATATCCTCATCATGGATATGCTTCATTGCTTGGAGTTGTTTACCTGTAATTACATTCGTTAATTCATATAATATTGTACGCCCAATATCTAAATTATTATCTTGAATATAGCTAAGCAACTCTTTATCTAAAGTAGATATTTTTATAAAAGTTGATATAACAGCTTTACTTTTTCCAAGTATTTTTGCTAGCTCGACTTGCTTTATACCACTGTCTAGAAGGCTTTTTATAGCAAAAGACTCTTCAATAGATGTTAGGTTTTCTCTTTGTATATTTTCGACTAAAGCATTAACTTCTAACTGTGTATTGTTCATTTGGACAATAATAGCTGAGATAGTGTCTTCATTTAGAAGTTTAGCTGCTTCTACTCTTCTATGTCCTGCAACAATATAAAATTTATGAGGATTATTTTCAATTGAACTAATTAAAATAGGTTGCAATAAACCATTTTTGGATATAGATTCTGAAAGCCCTTGAATCTCTTCATTATTCATTGATTTACGAGGCTGATAAGGATTTTGAGAGAGAGCAGATATTTTAACTTGAACTAATTTCTTTGTTGTTTCTTCATTAAAAGCAAGACCGATAGCTTCATCGGAGTTAATTTGTCTTTGTCCAATAGTTTTCTTATCTTTTATTTTATCTTTAAAACTTGCCATATGATTAACTCAACTTTTCTTTAATTCTATCTTTCTTTACTGCTATATCTATAAGCATAGCAATATTGAAATAGGAAAGAGCGGCATCAGCTTTAGGGTCAACATCGGTTATTAGTTCTCCAGTCGCTTGAGTTTCAGGAATTTTTGTAGTTTTTGGAATTATTTCATCGGTATATATATTTATACTTCTTTCATTTGCGAAACTTCCCAGTTCTGCAACAAAGTGTCTTGAAATATTTGTATTCATTTCTGCTTTACTAATAATAATTCCTAGTATTTTCATCTCTCTAGGATTAGCGAGAACGGAGTTTTGAGACTTAACAGAATTAATAAGGTTTACTGTTTGTTCTACGCCTAAAAGACTAAATGCTTCGGCTAGGGATACAATAGAAACATAGTCTGAAGCTGTAAGTGCAGATATAACTGAAAAGCCTAGAGTAGGGGGTGTATCGAGTATTATATAATCATATTCTCCCGATATTTCATTTAATAATTCTTTTAATATTACTTCTTTAAATGATGAAGATTCTAAGTCAGGCATAATTGAGTTTAGGGATAAATCACAAGGTATACAGTCAAAATCAAATTTTGAAGGTTGAATAACTTCTTTAATTCTATTAATACCAACATCGCCATTTTCTTTTCTATATAAGAGAAGATCTTTGATTGTTTTTTCAAAAGGAAGAGTAATGCCATCTTCATTTACAAGAGGTTCTAATACAGATTGTGTTGAATTCCCTTGAGGATCCAAGTCAACCAATAAAACTTTATTTCCAAATTTTTGTAATAGGGCAGCAATAGTATACGCAGTTGTAGTTTTACTACAACCGCCTTTATGATTAACAAAAGAGAGTATTTTAGCTTGAGTCTTTAGTGATTCTAGAGTTATTTTATGCTCATTTGTAAACTTATAATACTCAAGTGCAGTTGTAGTAATTACTGAATTACGACCAGCTTTTAGCGTTGGAAGTTCTCCGGACTTGATTCTTCTACGAACAGTCCCTTGATCTAATGCTAATTCATCTGCAGTTTGTGCCACATTAATAGTTTTTATCAAAATTATTCCCTTTAATTACATAGATACCTATTTAATAAGAAAATTATATCATTAAATAGGTATTAATGCAAGTTTAATATTAAATTATATTCCTTTTTTACATTAAGTATAATTTTATAGATATTTATATGTTTTGATTATGCAATAAGCATTGATGCTGAATAGAAAGTAAAATAATTTTATTATAGGTATGTTTGCAGATGATATTATTTAAGATTTACATGTCTAGTTTTAGAGTTCTTTTGACATAAAATATTTCATCTAATGAGTTTACAAAAATGTATGCTCTTAAAATGCGGGGGTCTTTTTAATACTTAATAAAAGTTTTGAAGAAGTGGTATTTCAGATTATGCAAAATATTCCGCTTAAGTGTATTGCGAAGTTATCTTAAATAATTTTAAGAAAAACCTCAAAAGTCATATCTTAATTGGATATAATATTAAAATAATATAAAACTACTTCACAATATGCTTAGGAGGCTGTAATGTCTATAAATAGGATTCATACGGATATACTTAAGGCACTGATTACATCTGAAACTTATATGCATATAAGTGATATTATGAAAAAAAGTAGTATTAAGGTTACACCAAGGGCATTTCAAGAAGCCCTTAGCGATCTAACTGCTGCAAATAGAATTTCTTCTATAGGTAAAGCTTCTACTACTCAATATATTCTCGATCAGATACAGAGAAGCTACCCAACAGCATCGTTTTTATATGTATTTAAAGATGGTTTAGTTGTTGGACAGCTATTTAGAGTGCATGGAATATTTCGCTTTTACTATACGAGTGAGTATTTAGCTAATTATAGTAATGCGATTCCTACTATAAGTCTATCAATAAAAGGGATTGATTTTGACGAGCTTTTACCTGCTGTATTTGAAGACAACCTGCCAGAGGGTATTAATAGGGAGATACTTGAACTTACACACAAAGAAGCAGATGAGTTTGAAATTTTAAACCTTCTTAATGACAATATAGGAGATTTATGTTTTTCCAAATCCACAGAGAAGTGTAAAATCGTTGGGAAAGAGGCTATAGGTTACCTTAGTTCTCTCGATTCGATATTAGGTGATCATTGTAAGATAAATCTTCTAGAACATTTTGATATTCAAATAGAGTATGAGGAGCTTTTCCCTGATGATATAGATATGTCTAAATTGAAAGCTTTAAAGTCAGAAGGTATTAGTGGCTTTCAATACAAGAAGCTAGTTAATGTTAATTTTGGTGCGAAAACAATAATTCAAGATGAGAATTCTCATCAGTACATATTAAAGCCTTATCAAAAAACGAAAGCTAATCCAGATAGCGAGTACTACTTTCCTCACTCCGCTTTAAATGAGCACTTGCATCTTTCTTTTGCTAAAAATACACTAGGGCTAAGAGTACCATATAGTGCAATAGTAAGTACTGAGGGTAGCGAAGAGTTTCACTACTTAATTAAGCGCTTCGATAGGAAAGGTGTAAATAGATTTGCAAAAGCAACATTCTCGGTCTTTTTAGGGCTTAGAAGTGAGAATAAATACAATACGACTAGCGAAAAGATGTTTAAAAGGATAGCCAAAGAATTGATATCTCCCAAAGAACGTATGGAACTATTAAAGCATTATTTTTATTCGATTATGGTCGTGCATGAAGACTTACATACTAAAAACTTGTCTTTAATGTTTGACCAGGGAAAAGTATTATTTGCCCCTTTGTATGATATGTGTTGTACCGGACTATATGAAAGTACTAAAGGTTATGAGTCTCATCTTTCAATTAATGGTAAACGAACAAGAATTAGACCAAATGACTTTAAAGGATTGTGTAAATCTGTAAATATAGATTTCAAAAGCTTCAAAGAGATTGCTTTTATAATGGTACAAAAATATGCAAATGAAATGCCTTCCTACTTTGATGAGATAGAAAAACTAGAAGAGATGTGTTTTTTTAAAAAGAAGTACAAAACTACGAGAGGAAATACTACACCAAAACTAGTCATTATTGAAAAAGTTTCGTTTGTAGATATTTTAAGAGAGCATCATAAAAATAGAGTAAAAGATTTGAATGAACTGGGATGGAAAGGCTAAAATGTATGTTTTTCAATAGAATTTACCTTATGTTAACCAATGTAGTAAACTTAAATGAAAACTCTTATTAATGTTCCAAAACTCCTAAGGCTTTATGGGAATTTACATTTTTTACTTTTTGAACACTTTGTGGAACACGGAAAACTAATATGAGTGCTTTGTGTTCTAAATATAAGAGTTTATGAGGTTTAATTTTAGTGTGCCTTCGGATGCTGGAAACCATTGTATAAACTCTTATATACCCTGCATATCGAAGTTTTCACACTTAAGAAATATACTTGAATTGTATTTTATAGGTATATAATGGCACCGAAATAATTTTATATCTTGTAAATCATTCTTATACTAGCATTTTCAGATTCTTCAAAGTTAGTATCTAATAACGTAAATCCAGACTCACTATAAAACTTAATCACTTTTTTATGATTAACTGCATCTACTAAAATATATCTTCCAGCCACTAAATCATGTGCCATTTCAATTTTTGAAAAAGCTTCATCTAATAATAATGTACCTAATTTATATTCTGCATAGTTATCTGAAACTCCAAGCTGTCCTATCAAGAAGCTATGAATACAAACTCTACTATTTGAAACACCGTCTATCTTTTTTATACTTGTTTTAGACATACCATTGGTACTTAATGATTTCATAGATATTGTAAAATATCCTACAACTTCATTTTTATTAGTATTTACAAGTATAAAAGTTCTTGATATTTGTCTATCTTCAAAATTAAGAGCAGTAGTATGAATAAAATTTGTTAAATCAGAATTTATTTCACAGTTAAATGTAGCAAGAAGAGAAGCTTCAACTTCTATAAGCGGAAACAACTCAAAAGTTGCATATAAAGATTCTTTTTGAGATTCCGTCATTTAGTAAAAATTACTAGGCAGACGCACGAAGTTTATTAAGTCTATTTCTTCTTTCTTTACGAGCAGTGTCTTGTTTTTTTCGTGTTGAAGAATTTGCATTCTTCTCAGCTACTTCAAAACCTTTAAGAGATGAGTCCGATAATTTAATAATTTCTGTAAATGCTTTTGTCATTATTATCTTTTCCCTTTGTTCTTTAATGTAATTATATCATATTCATACCTCTCTACACAACTATCATCTAAATCTCAATCCCAATAATTTCAACTAATTCATCTCTCATTTTAAAAATATCCTCAACACTAAATTGCCGTAATAAGTCTAATGTTGCTAAATAACTTTCTAATCCACTAAGTAAAAGCTGGATATGTGAAATCAACACCTCTTTGAATCTGTTTACCACTTAATGATATTAAAAAATCTCGTATTGCCTTTGTATTATCACTGTTATCATTTGCAATTTTCCAAATAAGAATACAGGCATTAGAAATGATAAGAAGCCTTTTAAATAGGGCTAGTGGCTCCTTTTGTTGCCACTCTTCTAAATTAAACCCTGAGGATTTGAGTAGTTTAAAATAGCTTTCTATTTTCCATCTGTAATAATACCACTGCGCTAATGTTTTTGCATCTATCTCTTCATCAAAGAGATTAGAAACAAGTAACCACTCTGCTACAACTTCATTTTTATCATTGACTAATCTCTCAACTATAAATCTTAATTTTAGAGTTTTTCCTTTAGTTCTTTGAAGTTTCCTTTTTCCATTTTTACCTGCTATCATTTTTGTAGCATCTCTTGAGATTGTTATATTGCACTCATTTGCGAATATAGTTACTTTCTTCTTTTTGTAAACTATTTTTTTAACCTCTTTACCAAATGGTAGCTTATCAGCTAATTCTGACTGTTTAATACTTATCGTTTGTTTACTCTTTTCATCATAATAATTAACTGTAGAATTCTTCTTACCTCTCAATAAAAAGAGTTGCTTATCTTCATCTAAGCCTCGCATAAAGGCTATGCTATCTGATTCCCTATCAACTATATGAATGATTTTTTTGTCTGTATTTATCGTGTCGCACATATGTTTTGCTCTAACTCTTAGTTCTCCTAAATGAGTTAGATTCATATCTATCTTATCATCATATGTTGAGTAAACATTATCTGCTGTTTTAAGGTTATGGTCTAATACTCCTATAGGCTCGCCAGTTCTATCACTTGCAGCTATCGCTCCTTGATAGTCATAGCCTATTTTCATACATGTATCTTTTCGGTTTTCTGATTTGAGTTCTTTTTTAGAACTATGGTTTTTATAATCTAAATGAGACCAATCTTCTAAGGCTAAAACATATTTGTCACATTGAGAAACAATCTCTTGTTCTAAATGCTTTTGCAGAGGTTTGTGGAGTTCCTTTATTGTTGCATTTGGATTATTTAAAAATCTCCAATTGGCTTGAACTTGAGTCATCGGTGGAGTACCAAGCAGTATCTTTAATCCATTTGTAGCTCTCTGTTGAGCATTTATAGCACTCTTTACCATTACATCAAATCTTTTTTTAAACGAAGTTCCATATACTCTACTTTTTAGTTAATCCTAGCAATTTTTGAGCCTTTTATTTGTGTAGAGAGCTATGATCATATTTATAGAACAAACTAAGTTCACTTGTATTTGCACTGAAAATTCAATAAGACAACTATTCAAGGCATTAAGAACTTTTAACTAGCAGTAGGTAAATCCGATGAAATCAAACAGACCCATAATTTTACAGACTAGGCAATAGTCTATCTTTTGAGATAAAGGACTTGTTTAATTTTTGAAGCTTATAAAGATTTACGAAGCTTCAAATATATCAGCAGCAAACATATCAGCATGCATACAGTAACGTTTAGTTTCAGCCATTGTCACCTTAGCAGTACCAAATGGTTTCTTATCGATATGAGAATTTAAAAACAGTTGGTAAAGATTTACAGCAAAGCTTCTGAGTATTGATATACTATAAGGATCTATATAAGCTATATGAGACCACTGCACAGTAAAAAAACAAACTAAATCTCTTAAAACCCCTTATATTAAGTTATTTAAAGCCATTTATTTGCTATAATTACACCACGAATTTAAAGATATTTTAAGCTAAAAGGCAATAATTTGGCATTTCAAGAGAATACTCCAACATTTACAGATTATGCTGTTAACGATAGACTTCAATATGTAGATTCATTTCTAAAAGAGATAGATAGTATAATAGATTTTAGAAAGTTAAAACCTATTTTAAATAAGAATGGTATCGGTACAAAGAATGTTTGTGGAGTAAAAGCTTATGACAATATCCTTATGTTTAAAATATTACTCTTGCAAAAATTCTATGACCTGAGTGACGAAAAGGTTGAAGAAGCACTTTATGTAAACTTACTGTTTATGAAATTCGTAGGTTTAAGCCTAGAGGACTTAGCTCCTGATAGTACAACCATAGGTAGATTTAGGAACTCTTTGATAGATACTAAAATATATGATAAGCTATTTAACCATGTAAATAAACAACTAGAAGATAAAGGCTTAATAGCTAAAAGTGGTAAATCAATTTTAGTAGACGCAACTTTAATTAAATCTTTGAATGATGGAGTTAAAGATAAGGATAAAGAGCAAAGAAATGCCAATAGAGTAAAAGTAGAAGAAGCCAATAGAACCCTTGACTTACAAATAAATGAAGAACTCAAGAAAGCAAAACCATCAAGAAAAAAAGTAGATAAATTATTACGAAAGAAAGAACATAACTCAAGAACATTTAAAAATCAAGAGCTAGATGAACTACAAGGCATAGATACTAAAGATATCGAGACCTCAAAAATATTATAGAAAATAGCGAAGATAGTTATGATCAAACCGACAAAGTAGATAAAGAGGTAAGAACAGGATATCAAACTGGTACAAAGCAATATGCAACAGGATACAAGGGACACATAGCAACAGACTCAGACTCTGGTGCAATACTAAAACCAATAATGACATTTGCAAATACATCTGACATATCAGTTGTCCAAACCATCATCAGAAGAGCTGGAAGATATAGAAGCATTCTATGGAGATAAAGCATACAAGTCTAAAGAAGTAGATGAACTATTAGAGAAGAATGAAATAGAAAATGAGATTTGTCTCAAAGAGACACAGAAGATGACTAAGGATGAGAGAGCAGCACAAAGAGAGATAGAAAAACCAAAACATAAAATCAGGGCAAAGGTTGAACATAGCTTTGCGCGTCTAAAAGCAAATGAAATATCATACCAATAGGTATACTGGATTAGTCCGCAATAATATGAATTTTACAATAGCTTGCTTAGCCTCAAACCTAAAACTATTTGCCCATAAACAAATAGCCTTACGAAAAGTAAGAAATAGCTAGGAAATATGATAAGAAATAAAGGGTATTTAGATAACTTTAAGGGTGAGAAACAATTTATGATGAAAATTAAGCAGATATATTTTAGAGATTTCAAAAAAATATTTTAAAATTAAGATTGGGGTAGTGTTTGGGGTTGTGCAGTGGTCTCTATATGCTTATCTTCACAAGTAAGTTCATCTAAATGATAGTGATAAGTCTCTACTCTCCAGTGTTGGAGTATCTTCTCTTTATACTCCTTAGCTGTTGTTTTAAAATTAGCAATAAGATATTCAACGCTAGTTTTAACTTCACCTGTCTTATTGTTTATAGTTGTTTTTGTGACTCTGATAATTGTTTGAATATTTTTGAACTCACTATGACTCATAACTAAATCACAATCTCTATTTTGGAAGATTTCTACTTTTCTCTTTACTGCTTTGTTACCCTCTACTCTGTAGTGTATTGACCACTTATATCACTACCATTTAGCCACTTTTTTAAATACACTAATTCATGAATTTTTATGAAGGATTCCTTATTTTCTCTCCACTCCTCTTTATCAATAAGATAGTCTTCAAAGTTTCGATATTTAAGGGAATACTTGAGGTTGAGTGTAGCATTTTTAATAGCATCACTTACATGAAAAAGAGTAAAAACTTTATAGAGCGATAGCCATAGAAAATTCTTTACACTCTCCCCCTGTGTCAGCATAGTTGTCCGAAACTTATGATATAAATCTTATCAAGGAACAAGACAATGAGATATAGTAAAGAATTTAAAGAAGCAACGGTAAAAAAAGTATTACAGATGAAAGAGACACAAAGTATGGTGAACGATAGCAAAAGCCTTAAATATCTCTAAAGGCTACTCTTTATAAATGGGTAGAGAATGCAAGTAAGCATAATACAACAGATGGTGTCATAACACTTAGCAACAAGCTCCAAATACTCAAAGAGAGCTACAGTCTGAGTGAAGAAGAACTCAATGCTTACTGTAGAGAGAAAGGCTTATTTAAACATCAACTGGGAGAGTGGGAGAAGGAGTTCCTTAAAGCTCATAAATCTGAAGACACTCACTAGCTAAGGTAGCCCTAGAAGAAGAGAGAAGTAAGAGTAAATCCTTAGTCTAAAGAGTTACGACGAAAGGAGAAGGCTTTAGCAGAGACAGCCACACTCTTAGTATTGCAAAAAGTTTCAAGCACTGTTGGAGGACGAGGGAGAATGACAGATTCAGTAGTGCGAAAAGATATATTGAATTTAGTCACACAAGCACATACAGATGGTGCACCTATGTACAAGATAGCACCTATTATAGGATGTAGTACAAGAACATTAAAAAGATGGCAAGCCAATGAGCAGGATAAGCGTACCCAGCGCACAGACTTCGCACCAGCCAACAAACTCTCTAAAGAAGAAAGAGAATATCTCATAAGTGTAGCTAACAACGAGGACTATAAAAACCTATCTGCACATCAAATAGTTCCTAAGCTTGCTGACAAGGGGATTTATCTTGCATCAGAGTCAACATTCTATAGAGTACTCAAAGAGTATAATCAACTAACACATAGACATAAACAAAAGTAGCTACTAAGAGTAAGCCCACACCTTTAGTAGCTGCAAAGCCTAATCAAATATATAGTTGGGATATAACCTATCTACCAACAACAGTACAAGGTATATTCTTACTACCTTTACCTCTTTATGGATATCTATAGTCGTAAGATAGTAGGATGGCAAATATACACTAAACAAAGCAGTGAGTTAGCCTCTGAGATTATCAAAGATATAGCAATTAATGAAAACATTGAAGTAGATACAGTAACACTGCATTCAGATAATGGTTCTCCTATGAAAGGAGCTACATTTTTAACAACACTCCAAAAGTTAGGTATTATGCCTACCTTTAGTAGACCTAGTGTGAGTAACGACAATCCTTACTCAGAGTCACTCTTTAAAACACTTAAATATACACCATCATACCCCAGTAAGCCATTTGATAGTGTAGTTGATGCAAGGATATGGTGTGAAACATTTGTAAACTGGTACAACAATCATCATTGTCATAGTAGTATTGGGTTTGTGACACCAGTTCAAAGGCACTTACTGCAAGATGAAGAGATTTTAGAGAAAAGACATCTAGTTTATGAGAAGGCAAAAAGTAGCTAATCCTCTTAGATGGAGTGGTACTACTCGTAACTGGCATTTTATCAAAAAGGTACATTTAAATCCAAATAAAGCAAAGGTAAATAATATAGCTGATAGAGTTTCAGATGAAAGACATTCAAGTTAGACAAAGGTGGTACTTTCTAGGTACTTAATTTGGACAACTAGCCTGACATCTACCGCTCTCAAATATTGCAACCCGTTCTTCTTCATCTAAAAACTCTTTTGGAGCAGTTGAACTAATATAAGAGCTATTTTTAAAATAGTTGATGGCAACAATAATATTTTTATTGATTGATAAATTTACTATTATATGCCCTAGCTGTCATAGTAAAATCAGTGTCGAGAAAGCTCTTCACGAACTTAAATTAAAAAAATGTTATGAATAAATGTATTAATCATAACAAAATATGTTATGATTAATACATTTATTCATAACATAAGTGGGAATATCATGAAACACATTATTAAGAAATGGATATGGGAACATGAGAATTATCCAGATTTTCCATATGATAGAGAAAAATTATCAGAGAAGTTAAAACGATCCCAATACCTTAGAGGTCTAGTGTCTGGTGTTCTTTGTATCGCTAACAAAGATGAATTTGATGAACTTGAAATAACTAATCTAACAAATGAAATAATTAACACCTCTCAAATTGAAGGTGAATACTTACATAGAGACTCGGTAAGAGACTCTGTAGCTAAAGCAATTAATCAAGCTTATATTTCATCAGAGGATATGTCCACAAGGCATACTGATAACCTCGTTTCTCTTATGCTGGACAGCCATCGAAATAATGAGTTATTGTCAGTTACTAGACTACATGCTTGGCACAACGCACTTTTCGCCAATAGTGGTGGCTATGAAGATGTTAAAAAGATTAATATCGCTCAATTTAGAGATTATGATGATATGAAAGTAATTGAAAATGCATTTAACCGAGCAGGTGGAGTAGTTAAGTATCTTGCCCCTCCCTATCGCCTTCTTGAAAAAGATATAGATGCCTTAATTAAATATTGTAACCAAAGCGATGAAGATCCCTATATTAAAAGTGCATTGGCTCATCTATGGTTTGTTTCTATCCACCCTTATGATGATGGAAATGGAAGAATATCCAGAGCTATAGCAGATTATATACTCTCTAGAGATTTAAAAGAGGAACATAAAACCTATTCTTTGTCAGCAACAATCTATACAAAAAGAGCCGAGTACTACGAGATACTAGATATGACTACCAACCTACATAAAAATAGACATTTTGACTTTACTAATTGGATAGAGTGGAATATTGATATTCTAATTAGTACTTTGGAAAAAGCTTATGAAGATGTTCTTTTTATTGTGAAAAAGGCTAAGTTTTGGGATAGATGTAAAATGATAAATTTAAGTAAAGGACATACTCTATTTCTTGATGACTTTATCAATAAACTTTCTCGTGGTGGCAATAGTGAGTTTTCAAATGTTAATTACAGGGAAATTACAAACACAATACCAATGACAGCAAATAGACAAATTAAGAAATTACTCGAATATGGATTGATTGCGAAAGTAGAAGGAAAGGCAGGTCGTAGCACATGTTATAGGATTCTCTTTGATACAGGAGATTAAAATATCCTCCAAAAGACAGAAAAATCACTTTAAATAAGCATCTCAAAGGCATGCTTAGCAGAATACTCACAGCTAGCTTTAAATGAATACTACTGTATAGCTATGCTAAAGTATGCAAATTATTGACTCTTCAACTTTTTTATTGCTTAGTTGCAAG
Source organism: Sulfurimonas sp. (assembly GCA_030949825.1). GTDB lineage: Bacteria > Campylobacterota > Campylobacteria > Campylobacterales > Sulfurimonadaceae > Sulfurimonas. The sequence continues at coordinate 81,646 of JAUZSC010000016.1, read as the reverse complement.
ATTTATAAAATTTCCTTCTAGTATCTCTAGTAATTTAAATAAATCTATTATAAAATATATACTTTTATCTAAATTATACTATTAAAACAAATAAATATATATTTAAATTAATACTTTTATTTATTTTATGCTAGAATATAAAATAAATATTATAGACTATAACAAAGGCTGCTTTATGATAGGAAGAACAGAAGAACTTACACAGCTAAATAATCTTTGTGAACTCAGTGAAAGTTCTCTTATGGTTATTCATGGAAGACGAAGAATAGGTAAGACATATTTAGTTGACTTCATGTTTGAAGAACACAGAAAAGATTGTATGTTTTTTGGTTTTTCTGGAGCTTATGAAGTAAATTCTAAGACACAGATAAAGAACTTTATCGAAGCTGTCTATGACTGGTTTAAAATAGAACCATCAAAAGAAATTGCAGATTGGACTGATGCCTTTAATTTTCTTAAGAGGACTATTGATGCAGAAGTGACTCACAAAGAGCATATGGGTAAGGTATCGCTCTTTTTGATGAAGTTCCTTGGATAGATAAATCTAACAAAGATGGATTTTTGTCTGCACTTGGACATTTCTGGAATACATATTGTCAAAAACAAAAACGATTCGTTCTCATATTGTGTGGCTCTAATGCTTCATGGATAAAGAACAAAATTCTTAAAGATAGTAATGGACCACTTCATAACAGAGTGACACATCAGATAGCAATGAAACCTTTTGATCTGCAAGAAACAAAAAGTATTTAATTGAGGAAAAAGGTTTTGATTTAGATTCTAAAAAGATACTTGAAACCTACATGGTTTTTGGTGGTGTTGCAAAATATTTAAGTTATTTAGATCCTCTTAAAACAATCGAAGAGAATATAGATGCTCTTTATTTCAATATTAATGGCTTGATGTATGGTGAGTATGATGAAGTATTCAAATCTCTTTTTGAAGACAAAGCCGGTGTACATAAAGCAGTCATAGACTACATGAGCACAAAAAATTCAGGCTATACAATTAAAGAGGTTTCTTCAGGAACAGGGATTAAAGTAGGAACAAAACTTACTAGTATTATTGACGAACTTGTAATGTGTGGATTTATAAGTGGCATTGGTAAATATGGTAATGTTAAAAAAGATACAAAGTACATCATTAATGACCCTCATTCTATTTTTCATAACAAATGGGTAAAGCAGTTTAGTAAAAATGAAATAGCCAATCTCAAAAAACACTACTGGAGTGATATTTCATTGAGTCAAAAATATGCAATATGGGCTGGATTTATGTTTGAAACTATTGCTATCATAAATCTTCCTCATTACCTCAAAGCTAGGGGGATACAAGGTGTCGTTAAGGGAGCTAGTTACTGGAGTTACATTGACACTACCAATAGTGCCAAAGGAGCACAAATAGACATAGTAGTTGAGTATGGGAATGGGATATATGATATTGTAGAATGTAAGTACTATAATGATGAATATGTAATTACTGCTGAATATGCAAAGAAACTGAAAAACAAACTCAAGCAGTTTCGTGCTCATGGATTAAATGGAAAAATAAAAAGTGAATTAAAACTTGTAATGCTAAGTACTTATGGATGTAAAAAAAATAAAGAATTTAATGCACTTAATATCTCTTTAGATATGACACTGGAAAATATCATGTACCCTTAAATAAGTTCCCTTACAAGACTTCTTGACCCGCTAAAGAACTCTCTATTACCTTAGCTAGTATAGAAACTGCTCTTGTAGCTATTACCAAAAGAGTGCTGATTCAAATAGTAATCAGAATATAATTTTCATTTAAAAATCTTAAGATATTATTGTGTGCTTAACATCAGATAGTGGAACTTATATTAGAGGAGTGAATGAATGAGTGCAAGAATTGATATTAAAGGACGAATTTTTCATGATGTGCTTGTTCTTGAGTTTGAAGAGCAAAAAAACACGCATGCTAAATGGAAATGTCTTTGCATGATATGTAATGAAGTAATCTATGTAACATATTCAAATTTAAAAAGTGGCAATACTAAAAGCTGCCAAAAGTGTGGTCAAAAAATGACAACTTATAAGCAAGAAGCTGAGATTATTGCAATGTTAGATAGTAAAGATTCTATTGCGAATATCGCAAAGCATTTTAATTTTGAGCGTAATGTTGTCTATAGAGTTAGGGATGATGAAATTAAATGGAGAGGCATTAATATGGGAGCGTAAAAAAATCTATCATTTATGACTAAGGGCTGATGTCAAAGATTCTCTTTCTCTCTCCATCAAAGATAATTTACTATTAAGTTGTGTAATATTCTTCTGAGCCTCTATAAGTTGTGTTTGTGATTTCATGAGTTGTTTATCCATCTCTTTGTACTCTTTGTTTTGTGCTTCAAGACGAGTTATATCTTTTAGTAAAGATTTATTTTCAGATGAATGCACTACAGCTTCTGTTTTTAGTTCAGCATATGCAAGACGCAGTTCTTCGAATAATTGTTTAGTTTTTGTTAGCTCTGCTTTTTCAATCTCCCGTTTTGCTTCATCAATTGAGAGAGCTTTTACCTGTTCTCTTAATGACTTAGTCTCGTGTTCTGCTTGTTGTGCTGCAGTGTTTGCCACAACTACAAGTGCAGATGCTTGTTCTTTTGCAGCTTGGGTGGCATTTTTAGAAGTTAAGTCTATCTCTTTACTTTTTAACTCAATTTCTAGTTTACTATCAAGCGCGCTTTGTGCTTCTGATTCAGCCTTTTTAATTTTATTAGCTGCATCTAAGCTGATTCTCTCTATTTTTTCTGCGGCTTCTTTCTTCGTACTCTCAACTGAGGCTAAAGCTTCTTTTTGTATTTTATCAGATTCAAAAACTTTTTCTTCTAAAAGTTCTACAAATTCATTGATTTGTTCTTTTTGTCTCACATTGATTTGTGAAAGCTCGGCAGTCTTTTTATCCACAATTATATGGATTTCTCCAGCAATGAGTTTAGCTACACTATTGCTTCCAATCTCATCTGCCATCTTAGAAACATCGGTATCACGCTTATTAAAGAAGTCACGAAGATATTTGGAAACTACTTCGGTTTTACCACCACTAACTGAAATAACACCTCTTACAGTTGGCTTTACCCCTTGCATGAGCATACCTGATGCTATTTTTTCAACTGCTTCAAATGAAATTCCTGTTTCTTTCATGGAGTACCCTTTAATAAATAATAGATGATTATAGCATAAGAAGATAAAGAAACATATATTATGAGAAACAAGTGTTTCCTGTTTCCTTTATATTATAAGTTATGAGGAAGTACATAGAGTACTAAGGTTTATAACTAAAGATAGATTGCTCGAAGAGTTTTATAAGAGTAAAGGTAAGAGCCAAAAAATTAGCCTTCTCGACTTCTTAATTCTAAAACTATCATAAAATAAGTTTGCAAGAACTCTTTGACCCCTTGCTCAAATTTAGGCTTACTTTTTTTAAGTTTTTTTGAATCTTTTTCAAGCCCTTCTAAAAGGAACATAAGTCTCCCTAGATACATAGCGAACTCTTCACCAAAGATTTTAGTACATTCAAGGAGATAGTCTTTATTAAGCTGTTCTAAATTATGATAAAGTTTTAAAATGTCAAAAATAAATGCTGGGAGTATGTAGAGTTTCTCGACAGTATTAAATGGCTTAGGGCTGCTAAGAAGATAAAAAAGCGTGTCTATCATATGCATATATTCATCCATCAAGTTATCTCTTGAAGCACCAACTGTATCAAACTGTGTAAACTCATCATATGTTGTTAAAACACTTTTTATTAATCTTGCGTAAAAACTCTCATAACTTGACTTGAGTGTTCCTATTACAGGGTGCTTTAGCATTAAGGCATCTATAACACTTTGCTCGGGTGGGAGTGGAGTATGTGTGTATTGAGCAAAGAGATGCATAGTTGCTTCAAATAGATCTATTTCAAGCTTATTCTTTTTTTATCTCATCTTGGAGACTTTTTACAAGCTTTTTACAAAAGAGTAGTTCTTTATTAATGGCATGTTTCTCAGTTATAAAACTATTTAAGAGCTCACTGCTTGCAAATGTATCTGCATCTGGGTATTTCGCAGGATTCATTGTAACAAGTCCAAGGGGAAGATAGAGTCTTTCAAATAAGCGAGTCTCTGCTATAGAAGTAAAAATATCAAGTTTATTTTTCTCGCCATAATCTAAAATATCCAAGGATTCAATACTATCTTCAATCATAGGATAAGTATCAATGAGTAAAGCTGTATAAACCTCTGATGTACGGTAACTCCTCTCTTTATCTCTAAGGACTTGAAGCATGATAAGAGAGGAGTTATGGACACAACTTGCTTCTTGATGCCTATCAAAGTAGCCTATGTTAATACCAAGCATAATGTTAAAGAGTACGACATACTGTTCACGCGAACTTAAACTAAGAAATGTATGTGCCTTTTTAGTCAGTAGCAACTTCCCCTTTTGGAGCCTTGTTAATTTGAATACTTCTGAAACAAGGCGTGTCATATTTGCACTCAAATGCTCCTGTTCGTAAAATCGTGTTAGAATATGCGAATAGCGCTCATCTGATGTGGTATCCGCAACTTCTACGATGCTTTTAACAATTTTAGTTGGTAAAAAACCTTTTTGCGTGAGTTTTAAACCTTTGGTACCAATACTTTGTAAAAGTACATGAATCCCTCTTAATAAAGGAACTTCAACTTTTTCTCCACTCAAAAAAGTCTCATTAATGTTTATACCAATTTCTTCTAAGTTCTTTAAACTCGCTGCATACATGCTATACCTTTTTTATCACTTTGATAGAATTTTAGCATATCCTTTGTTAGAAGTGAGATTTCTAATCACCGATTAACAACATAAACAGGCTTCGTCTCCGCCGCAAACCCTATGACTATAACAAGAATAAACATGGATAAAACTGATAATGGAATATAAAGCAGTAACTGAAGACTTGACATAACAATACCAAAGAAAAGTGTAGTGTTTGTAATGTTTGTGTAAACAACATAAATAACAAGCATAGCTCCTAAAGCCATAAGCACTTGTCCATTTAATATATCTGCATCTACTTGTAAAGCATCAGCGTACCACATGTCTCCAATAAATAAAAGTACATAGCCTATAACTGTAATGACGAAGTTTTGTGTATTGAAAAACTCATATCTGTACTGTTTGTATGTATACCTATTTACTTCTAATACCTCACTATATATAAAATACGCTAAGAGTATAAAACCTATTATTTTTAAAATGAACACAGTGACTCCTTTTATATGGCTACCATATAATTATATATTGGTTATTAAAAGTATAGCTCCTCTTAACTTAAGTAAAGTTTAATAGCTACCAATGTAAAATACTTTGATAAAGGACACCAATGAATAAACTTCAAGCCCTACTAAAAACAAAGTTCCCTCATTCAAAAATAGGAACGCTAAAAGATTTGACTTACAAGATTAGTGGTATCTCTAAGGTTAGATACGGGACTAACTGTAGAGATAGTGACTATGATGAAATATCTCTCAATAACATAGATGGCTACGGACAAATATATATCCCAAGCTCTCATAAGGCTTCTGCCCCTGCAAATGCTACAGCACTTAAAAACCAGTCTTTACTTGAGGGTGATTTAATCATTCTCCACCGTGGTAAAGTTGGAAAGATGGGTATTATCGGGGATAAGTATAAACGAAGGATTGTTGGTAATAACTCTATGATACGCATACAGTTTGATGAGACAAGAAGAAAAGATACACCATGGTTTGTTATGCAGTATTTACAACTCTCCTTTGTTAAAGAGTATATAGATACTTATATACCATCATCAGGATCTACTAAAAGAAAGATTTTAAATCCTTTGATATTATCTTCTTTACCTATACCTCTGTTTGAAGAGTGTCAGGGTATATACAAAGCCTATCTTTTTAATAAAAGAGAATGTATATACAAGCCAAAGCTCTGAGTGAAAAAGCACAAATACTTATGCAAGAATACAAACAAATTCAAGATGCAAGTGTAGATTTAAGCGTAGAGGGCACACAGTATTTATTGCCATTAATAGAAAAGGACAAGGTGCAAATACAAGAAATAGATAAAATTTCAAATTTGTTGTTTGGAGTGTTTAAGACCTAATACAGGGCTATACAAGCTCCTCTTCTTAGAAAAAACTCATACTAATGAGAAATATCTGTATTTTTTCTTTACTCAGTCCTTATATTTATCTATACTTATGCCAGCAAGCCAAAGCATCTGCTACAAAACAATATGAGGATTGAACAATGTTAGAATATTTAAATTATGGAGCCTTAGGCTTGGTTGGGGGTCTAGGTTTTATGATTGTGTTAATGCATATATTTACTGCAAAAGCACCCTATCCCCCTGTGTCAGGATAGTTGTCCGAAACTTATGATATAAATCTTAATAAGGAACAAGACAATGAGATATAGTAAAGCATACAAAGAAAAAGCAGTAAAAAAAGTGTTGGAAATGAGAGACACCCAAACTATGGGAACAATAGCAAAAGGCTTAAATATCTCAAAAGCCACCCTGCACATATGGCTAAAAAATACTAAGGATACTCAAACAACAGATGGAGTGATAACACTTTCTGATAAGCTCCAAATCCTAAAAGAAAGCTACAGCATGAACGATGAAGCACTCAGTGCTTACTGCAGAGAGAAAGGTCTATTTAAACATCAACTCCAAGAGTGGGAGAAGGACTTCCTTAAAGCCCATAAACCTGAAGACTCTACCGCTAAGAAAGCCCTAGAGGAGGAGAGAAGTAAGAGTAAAGCCTTAGCCAAGGAGTTGCGACGAAAGGAAAAGGCTCTAGCAGAGACAGCAACACTCTTAGTATTGCAAAAAAAGTTTCAAGCACTGTTGGAGGGAGAGGAAGTATGATACCTCTAGCAGTGCGAAAAGATATCTTAATCCTTGTTACACAAGCACATACAGATGGAGCACCTTTTTATAAAATAGCCCCTATCGTAGGATGTTGCACGAGAACACTCAAAAGATGGCAAGCTAATGAGCAGGATAAGCAGACCCAGCGAATAAACTTCGAGACCAACTAACAAACTCTCTCAAGAGGAGAGAGAGCAGCTGATAAGCGTTGCTAACAATGAGAGCTATAAAAACCTATCCTCGCATCAAATAGTGCCTAAGCTTGCAGACAAAGGAATTTACCTTGCATCTGAATCAACATTTTACAGAGTACTCAAAGAGCATAAGCAACTGACCCATAGACATAAACAAAAAGAAGGGAGTAGACATAAGCCAACTCCTTTGGTAGCCTCAGAGCCTAATCAAATCTACAGTTGGGATATTACTTATCTACCAACAACAGTGCAAGGTGTATTTTATTACCTTTACCTCTTTATGGATATATATAGTCGCAAGATAGTCGGATGGCAAATCTATACCAAACAGAGCAGCGAGTTGGCTTCTGAAGTTATTAAAGATATAGCTATTAATGAAAACATCAAAGTAGATACAGTAACACTGCACTCAGACAATGGCTCCCCTATGAAAGGAGCTACATTTTTAACAACACTTCAAAAGCTAGGCATTATGCCCACCTTTAGTAGACCTAGCGTGAGTAACGATAATCCTTACTCAGAGTCCATGTTTAAAACACTCAAATATACACCCTCCTATCCTAGTAAGCCATTTGATAGTGTAGTTGAGGCAAGAATATGGTGTGAAACATTTGTGACTTGGTATAACCATCAACACTGTCATAGTAGTATTGGGTTTGTCACACCAGTTCAAAGACACTTGCTTCAAGATAAGGAGATTTTAGAGAAAAGACATCGAGTATATGAGAAGGCTAAAGCAGCCAACCCTCATAGATGGAGTGGTAGTACTCGTAACTGGTATTTCACAAAAGAAGTACATTTAAACCCCAATAAAGCAAAGGTAAACAATATAGCTGATAAAGTTTCAGCTGAAAGACATTCGGGTTAGACAAAGGTGGTACTTTCTAGGTACTTAATTTGGACAACTAGACTGACATCTACCGCTATGGTCTTTATATAGGTATTTTAATTTTACTAGGCTTATCATATTCTGAAGCAAACGATAGGTATAGCACCGCTATTCAAAGCATCGATGACTTTAAAAACCAAAACTACATTTTAAGATGTAGCAGTGGTGGTGGATTATACAGTGCTGGAAATAGCTATAGAGTGAGTCTTAAAGAAGGATGGCTTAATGACAAGCATTACTTCTTTAAAGACTCCCTCAGTGTAAGAGCTAGTTCTTGTGAACGATGGTAAGCATCTATGTTAGCTGAATTTCAAAGCTTCTTGTTTGATTTAAATGAGGGTTTGCATCACGCAGAATTACTCTCACCGGATATTTATATAGATGAGAGAATCTTTATACTCAGTAATACAATAAGTACTATCTTATTCTGTGCTCTTATTTGGATAATCTTCTCAAATGAAAGATACTCAGAGTATGTTCTAGAGTATATACCCCATATAATTCTAGTAGGAACATTTGTGCTCATGGTGTACTTTTCTCCCTTGCTGGGCTTAATAATGCTTTTATTCATGGGTTTTATGAAGATTATTTATTCTGATAATCGCTATGAAAGCTTGAGAGAGAAGATAGAATGGTTTTTTTAGGATTACTTACATACAAGAGGAATATGAAAGAATGAAAAAAGCTACTGATATCGTTGATAAAATGCAAAGTGACTTATTAGTCTTAAAGGAGGAAAAATAGATGAGTATATCAATGGATGATATATTAGAAGATGAAGCATACCAAGACGCAGAGCTTATTATAGAGTTTGCAGATAGTGATGAAGATGCAGTGTATGAACTACTATTAAATGGCTACGCAAAATGTGATGAAGAGGCAGAAAGTATGATATTTAAGCATTTTATTCGAGGAGGGATATATGCTCCCTCGGAAAGTAAATAAGCTACAAGTTCATTGATATTTTTTCCATGGTGGGTATAGATTCTATTCATCTCTGTACTGAATGTTGTTTTTATGACGAATATATGGATTGCTACATCCGTGGTACTATTGAATCTAGTCATATGAGACTTCGTGTAGAGTTAGATATAAGTTAACCCACTCCTTATGGGGTGGCTTTAAACTTTATTCTTTTTTTTAGCATATACTTTCATAATATATAGTTATCCCTCTATAAGCCTTGCTACTTTGCCCGAGCAGTTTTCACACTTACCCTTGAGAACTAGATTATCTCTATCCATAGTAGCCTCAAAGTTAACTATTTTAACCATATCTTTACAATTAGAACAGTATACATTAGAGAGTAGCATAGATTTCATATCATCTGGAATCTCATTGAATTTTTGCATCGCTTTTTTATCAAACTTTATCATAAATATTCTCCAACTTATTTTTTAATATATTAAATTTTTCTAATGATATTTTTTTTTCTTACCATTCTTTTACAAAAAATCATCTTCTTCTCTTACCCATACAGATTTGACCTAGATACCAATCTGAAGTGTGTGATATTTTCATTTGTATCTTCTCTATTTTAAATAATTTTCTAAATATTGTGCATCATCTTTAGAATAAAAGACAAATATAACATCTCTAATATATTTACACTCCTCTAAAACACTACTAACTGTATTATAAGCTATTTCACTTGCTTCATTTTGAGGATAACCGTAGATTCCTGTAGCTATCGCAGGAAAAGCAATAGATAAACATTTATGTTTATCAGCTAAAAGTAATGAGTTTTTATAGCAATACTCAAGGGATTCTTGCGGATGTGGATTACTTTTATATTTCGGTCCAACTGTATGTATTACATATTTAGCTTTCATATTTCCAGCAGTTGTAATAATAGCTTCACCAACTGAAAGTCCATCTGGGTATTGAGTAATTCTAAGATATTTACACTCTTTAAGTATCTCACTTCCACCTGCTTTATGAATAGCACCATCAACTCCACCACCACCTAGTAGTCTATAGTTAGCAGCATTAACAATTACTTCTGCATTTATAGTAGTGATATTTCCGACTAAGATATGAATCTTTATATTTTCTTTTTTCATACTATCAAGCATCATCTATCTTATTTAGTGATTTTGATATCAAGTCAATCTTGTGCTGCATTGAATTCATTTCATCTTCAAGTCGTCCTATTGCTTCATCAACACCACTATAATTATTATCTTCTTTACATCTCTCTAGAATGACCTTTGCTATATCAACACCATAAATATGAATTTGGATACTTTCTAGTTTTTCTCGAATATGACAGATATCATCAATGTTCTGAGTTTTTTTTATTTTCTTTACTTTGACTTTTTAAAACTTCTTCAATACCTTCTAACCCACCTAGTGATATCCCTATATCACCTTCATTTTTTACTTCAAATTCTCTTGGATTAATTCTAATTAGAGTTGTATTTTTCTCTAAAGCAGATAATCTATCTCCAAAACTTCTGATTGTAGGTATTGCACTACCTGCTCCAATCTCTATTATGACTATCTTTTTATCTTTGTTCTTAAATCGCCAATTATGAAATCTTGCATTTTGCTCATCTGCTCTATTGTTGAGAAATTTTCCATCTCCAAACATAAGGATATTTGGTCTTGCTAGTTCTTTACAGTTTTTACAACTGGGTAATATTTGAGCTTCTAGCTTGTCCATATCTATCTCAATATCTTCAAGTCTATTTTCCCATATTGATTCACTGCATGGTTGTGTGCATTGCAAGTGATGTATGCTTCCATGTACTTCATAAATCTTATTCTTATCAAATCCAGCCTTTTGAAATTGTCCATCAACATTTGATGTAAAGATAAAATAATTATCTTCAACTAGTTCAGTTTGATTTACTAAATCTAGGAGTAGACTAAATCCTCTATGCGGAATAGTTGAACGATATAAGCTAAGTCTATGTCCATAAAATCCCCATGCTAATTTTGGATTATACGTAAAAAGTGCTGGGTTTGCCATTTGTGTGAAGTCATATCTTAGTTTGGCTATTGGTGGATATGCTTTCCAGAATCCTTCATTACCTCTAAAGTCAGGTAAACCACTATCAACTCCCATTCCTGCACCGGCTGTAATTATAATTGCTTCTGCATCTCTGATTGCATTATGAGCTTTATCTATTTTTTCTTCAAATAACTCTTTTTCTTTTTGGAACTTAACATTTCTACCGATCCAAATGCCCTCATGCGACCAAGTATAGGAAGTACTAAGATTACTAGAATCTGCATCTCCTAGCAAAAATACAATTTCAGCAGGTTTATGATAATAATCTTCAGGATAAAGTTTCCATTCCAATGGTAAATCCACAATTAAAACATCGTGCTCAGGTATTCCCTCTATCATTACAGGAATATCTTCTGCCCATTTAGGTATATTTAATTTTATTGGTGTCCCGTCTAATATATATAAACCGTCCTCAGTCTTTCCCTCACACCAAAATGCAGCACTTTTATCTGTTCTGTCAAAATAATCGCCAAGTGATACTTGATATTTATCCTTGAGTGCCACAACCAAGTCTTTATCGGCATAGCCCATATACTGTATTTTTTGATATGAAGTCTTCTCTAATATTTCCAATATAATATTGATATCTTCTCTCGATACTTTATAATCTTCCTTTTGTTGATAACTATTCATTTATAATTCCACCTGCAGTTGAACTATCAATGATATTATCCCTATACCTTCTTAGGACACGCCACCCTTGAGAGAAACTATTTGAGAAATTTTCATCTTCTTTATTAAGTAAAGATCTTAATGTGATTTGATTAAAAGAACTATAAGACAGCCATTCGTTCAACCTTTTGAATCTATTTAACATGCCCATTTGTAATAAAATTGTATTTCTAATATAGTGTTCATCAGCTTTATGGTTAAATACATTTCTTAGACTAAAACGCTCACAAGCTTTGCTGATACAAATTACAAGAAAAGGGTTAGGATGCTTGTTAATGAAATATTTATCTTTGAAGAAAGTAGTGAGTTTTTCATACTTCATTAAATCTTCTGAAACAATAGGCCACGTAGTACCATATGTAAATTTAGTACGAAGGCTATAAGTTAAGTAAGATAGAAAAAGTAAACCAATGGCTTCTGTTACCTGTATCTTTTGTTCTTTCAGTTGAGGAAAATCTTGTCCTTGGTAATTATTTTCAGATATTCGTAACTTGAATATACCCTCTTCAATTTCAGCACTTAAACTACTTAAATCAGCTTCAACAATAGATTTTTTATATCCAGAAACATCATCTAGTTTTGAGGATATAGTTAATATCAGTTCTTCAAGTTCCATAGTGTTTTCCTTTTCTTATTTTTTATAATATATAAATCAAAGCAATACAGTAAGGGCATTTATACATATTATCATTATCTTAAATGCCCTGTTTATTTACAACTTCCAATAATATTCTTTAATCTTCTGAGCAATAAACTGTCGTCTTTTCACTAAAAATCCATCGTAATCTTCAAGTTCCATATCAAATATGGCTTCGGGTATACAGTTTTGCTTGAGATTATCTTTTAAAGCATCCATATCTTTAATTCCACCATACTTAAGCTCACCACCATCAAACTGCTTGAATAACTCAGCAAAGTAATTTTTTGGAGCTTTATCACCTATTCTAATGTTGATTTCTGATTGAGTGTAAACATAATTAGCTACTTGATTATATTTTCCTCTTGATAAGCCTGCTTTTTTCAAATAGTTTCTTGGAAATATATGATGTACATCTCCCCGATGTTCTAGCATATCTTTTACTGTAACAAACTCTGAGAATAAACCTTTGTCTCCGACTACAGCTTGGGAAGCTAAAAATACATTAAACTGTGGGTTTGTAGAAGCAGCATAACCTAAACTCTGAACAAGAGATACATCCCAAAATGCATCAGAAAGTTCTCCCTCTTCTATCCCTTTAATATATTCTTCAAAATCTATTTCACGAATTCGTTTAATATCTCTGTCAAAAGTCGACTCGGGAGAACCTGAATATCTTCCAGTTAAAATACTCATAACTAGCCATCGTTTTACATAACTTTCTATTTTTGCTGCAACATGACCTTTCTCAATAAGGGTTAAATATAATATATATGCAAAATTAATAACATTTTGAGATCGTAATTGTTTACTACTTACAAATCCAGCGGACTTTATAATCATTACAAATCTTTCAAAGTTTGTTTGACTCATAAAGCTAAAGATACCTTCCTTGAGTTTTTCAAATGATTCTTTTGCTATTTCAGCTTCATAAACACGAGTTTCAAAATTACGACCTGATAGTAAGCTTACTAAATCAGCCAACTTACCTCTATGAAATTTAAAAGTAAACGCAACTCTTAGCATATCTGTATAACTTGGATCATAAATATCATCATTTATATTACGAAGCCAGCTCATCTTATGGAAGTATTGTGTAGAAGCAAAGTCTGTGTCATTATCTTTAATAAAGTCATAAAATTCTGGAGCAATGGCAAGATGACAAAAGTAATCAATAGCTTTTCTTAGAGTTGATCCATCATACTCTTCATTTGCAGCTATCTTTGACATTACAAAATCTGCTTGAGACAATACAACACCTTGGGAGTTAATACGGATAAAAATCTCTGTTACTGTTTCAATATCTAAATCAGGAGCAAGCTCGATTAAACCTATTTGACGCTTACTAATATCTTTTAATTTATCAATAACATCTTCTATAAATTCTTCATCTACTTCATCATTTGATTTACAATATTCTCGTCTAACATGACTAGCTTTTAGACTACCGGATAATAAAGGTGCAATATCACTAATCCATTTACTATCTTTTTTAATTGCAGGATTTGAAACTTCAAACTTTCCTTCTAATGGATTAAAAGCGATTACAATACGATCTCTTTTATACTCATCATCTACAACTTGTTGTCCAAGTATTGCAGCTGTTAAAGCAGTAATTCTTTGCTGGCCATCTATAAGAACTTTTTTGCCTTCAGCCATTTTCCCATCTTTAAGCTTTACATTTGGATTTCGCCATACAATTATATAGCCTACCGGATAACCTTGATAGAGTGAATCCATCAAGTCACGAACCTTACTCTTCTCCCATACAAATGGTCTTTGTATTTCAGGAATAGCTATCTCACCTGATTTAATAAACTCTAACAATGTACTAACTTCTTTTTGACTTACTTCATATTTTGAACTCATTGCTTATCCTTACTTTAGAGATTTATTTATATTTTTTATAAGTTCTGTCCATTGTAGACGTTCAGGTTCTAATAAATCAATTGCTTGATGATCTCTAGACCATCGTAAAAATGCTTTCGCTAGTTTATATTTTGAAAATTCTGGAATTTCAGCTTGTAAAATATCTACTATAGGACGTGTAACTTGTTCTTTTGCTTTTATACCAACATCCCAACCTAGATCTTCTTTCGCAATACTGACAAGTGTATCTCTTAATAGATCTTCAATTTCAGGTTTATCGACGGAACCAGTATAAACATCTTTCGTTCGTAAAATATTTTTATTGCCTAAAGTATGTATTAATGTGTCTTGCTTTGCAACTTGATCTCCAGCACTATCAGAATCTAACAATGCAGCTACCTTGAGTTTATTCGCATGAAGTATAGTCGCAAAATACACTACTTTACTAGCTGTATTGGCAGGCACTAAAGCAATTTTTTTATTCAAGTCAACCAGATTCTCTTCTCTTAACAATTGGGCTATTCCATCAATGTACCAATAATCTGTCAATCCCTCTAAAATAAGATTTCGTTGTTGTGAAAATAAACTTTGAGCTAAATCATAACCAAGAGCTTCTTGTAGTGGTAAAAGTGCAGCTGGATCATCAGCGGTAACAGTCGTATGTACTTTTGTTCCAGTAGTTCTATTTGGCATTTCTACAACTCTAACAAGATCCAGTTCACTTGAACCGACTAAGAATGGAGAGTGTGTTGTATATATAGTTTGGCTTGTTTCAGCTAATCTAGAAAGAGTAGTTTGAAAATCTCGTTGTTTAAGTGCATGAAGATTTAGCCCAGGTTCATCTAACAATAAGATACTATTTGAATGGCTATTTGTTGCTTCAGCAAAGAATACAACAAAGAATGAAACTAGCCATTGAAATCCCTCTGAACGCTGATCTAACTCAATCTCAACACCCAAGTCATCTTCAACAACAACTTTTAAATATTGTCCATCTACCTGTAGTTTTAATTTGTTTGCTTCACCTTTTTTTATATCAGGTTGCCATATTGACTGAATTTCCTGTGTTAACTGGACACTAGCAGCATTTAGTTGATATGAACGCTCATCTAACTGATCTCTATACTTTTTCATTCCTTCTTTATCTTCTTGTCTTGGTTCAGTTATTTTGCCAAGATCAGAAAGTTCTCTAGCCGTAAAACCAAGAAGTTTAAGTAAGCATTTATTGCCATAATCGTAAGCATCATCGTCCAGTATTCCACTTTCAAGTCTTGATGCAAGATGCTCAAGAATAATAAGAGGTTTTACTCTAAAGTAATTACTAAAAAGAATAAAGACTGGTATTCGCTTGTTAAGTATTTTTAGAGTGTTGTTATTATCTTCATAACTCTTAGCAAGTACTGCTATCTTGTCGTATCGTTCTTCTTCTTTTTTATTCCCCTCATCAACGTATACTAAATTATTAGTTAACCATTCGAGAATCTGTTTTGCGTTAGTTTCACTAATCAGAGTATCTGTAGTCCAATTTGAACAAATTTCTTGAAGAGTATCACTCGGTTTTGCTAAATCATCACTATTTTCTTTCAAGAACTGTGGATTCATGTGCGTAGTTAATCGCTGTAAGTCTTTTTGAATATCTTCATATAAAATAGGTTCAGGTGCATTTTCAAGTTTATGCCAAGATGAATTATCTAATTGTCTACCAAAAGTATATACACAATTCTCAAAACCATCAGGTAATTCATCAATATCTTCAGCAGCTAAAGTAAAGCAAGCTTCTACAACATTTACATTTTTTGGAAGGACTTTTCCTCTTGTAATATCATTATATTTGGATCTAGGATAATCTCGTAAAGAATCAAAGCCTTTAATATCTTTTGGTGCATTAATTTGCTGTATAGCTTGTAATAAAGCTGTCTTTCCGGCTTCATTTGGACCGACCATTATAGTTTTTATATCTTCAATATCAAACCATCCACTGTCATAAATACTACGATAATTTTGTACTCTAACTTTACTTAACTTCATGATTTTCTCCTAGATTATTTTATTTTACTACTTAACCAATCTCATAAGCGACTCATAACTATCAATATGATCATAAACAACCTGTTCTGATGTTATCTTCTTGAAGAACTTACGAGCACACTCTATTTTTACTTCTTCTACTTTTCTCAAGTCCATTGAGGACATAGACCCTTTTGTTTCTGCTATGAAGTACACATGTTTAACCGAGCCCTCTTGAAATGCTATTGCCCAGTCAGGGTTATAGTGTCCTACCGGTGTTGGAATGAAGAAACTGTTTGGTAGTTTGGCATACACAACGACTTCTGTACTTGTGTCTAACTTACTTGCAAATTCTTTTTCACCTTTTGAGTCTGTAAATACATAGTCATATATATGATTATCTACTTTCATTGCTTTTTCAAAACTATCTTTTGGCTTCTCTTGAGTAAATATATCGCTACTATGTGAATCATCAATAGGGTCATAGGCTAGATGTTCTATAACCGTTGTAGCTTTTTGCTCATTTATAAGACGGCTAACACCTTGCATAAAGTCTTCAGGATTTGTTTTATACTTTCCAAATGTACCTTCATGGACACCTTTTAATATACTACCAATCGTGCTTCTAGTTAGTTTCGTATCAGTAGCTACTTTTCCTATAAGGTCATACTTTACAGATGAACGGATTGATGAAGAGTCTTGTATAGTTTCGTGTTTACCCGCTTTAAATCCATCTAAAGTTTTCATATCATCATAAGTCACATCTTCTTTTTGCTCACCTCGCTCTACGATGTAAGTTAATGCTTTTACTTGTAGTTCTTTGTCTAAAGCATTGATACAGTTCCTTATCAACTCTTCACTATCAAAATGTACTGTATAGATTGCTTTACGGTTTATTTTCTCCCATAAGGCTTGAAACTCTTTTTTCTCAAAGTTTTTGTTGAGAGGATTTACTTTAGCTTTTCTATCATCTCCAATATCTGGAAGTTGGGCAACACTAAACACACTATCTATAAGCTCAAATACTTGCTGTGTATGCTCTTTTAGTTCATCTGGAAGATTAGCTAGTGTTTCTTCTCTTTTAGCTTCATGGTACTCATCTGAGATAGTATCATCATCTTTAATATAATCATTTTTAAGAAGGTATTTGTAGATTTTTCTTGCCATTTTACTATCTACTTTTACTTTCCCATTTTCTGTAGTAAGCACTTTACCTAAGAAGTAGTCTTCATCAGCAACTTTAGGACGAGCAGATAGTGTTTCACTAATATCCTTTTGCAGTCCCGTTACAAAATCCTTATAACTTTCACTAGCGACAACTGTAAGTATATTTATATCATGTACCGTTGCTGGGTCATCCATTCGATCACCAAACTTATTTACAGAAATTCTCATACCACGACCAACTTCTTGGCGACGAGAAATAGTGTTATCACTATGCTTAAGTGTACAGATTACAAAAACATTAGGATTATCCCAACCCTCTCTTAGTGCTGAGTGAGAAAATATAAAGCGTGTAGGTTCATCAAACGATAGTAACCGCTTTTTATCTTTGAGTATCAAATCATAAGCATCTACATCTTTTGCATTACCCCTATCTTCACCGGTTCTTTGAATATCCGGATCAACTAATCGTTTCTTTTTATCTATAGAGAAGTACCCTTTATGTGTTTCACTAGTTGCTATATTTTTTAAATATTCATTGTATTCAGGTAATAACACAGACTCAATATCTTTTAAAGCCTCTTTGTACTCTTCTTCAAAATATTGAGCATACTCACCTTGTATCGCTTCTCCATCTTCACCATACTGGCGATATTTAGCAACTTCATCTATGAAAAATAGACTCAAGACTTTAATGCCTTGATAAAAAAGCACCTGTTCTTTTTCTATATGTGCTTTTATTGCCTCACGGATTTGTATTCGTCTTAGTGTCTCTTCATTAACATCTCCAGTTGCTTCACCGGCTATGAGTTCCATACCATTACTAAAAACTACAACATCTCTAGTGGCATCTATATCTGAAACTGTAAAACCTTTGTACTGCTCAAGTTCTCCAGACATAGTGTAAATACTATCTCCAGCATTGATTTTTCTCATAACTCGTTTAATACCAGAGTTTTGTTTTATCTCTATCTCCATTCTTGCTACTGGCGGTTTAGTAGAAGAGACTTCTATCGACTGTAGGTAAAGATAAGCATTTGTTCCACTTAAGCCCTTAACAGATATACCTCTTACATTGATTTTTTTAACAAGTTTTTGGTTGTAAGCATCAAGAGCATCTAGTCTATGAACTTTATTGTGTTCTCTTCTGTGTGTAGCAGAGTATCGCAACATCATTAAAGGATTGAACTCTTTTAATGACTTAACCGTTGCATTACCTTCCATTTTTTGAGGTTCATCTAAAATCAATATAGGACGATTAACTTTAATAACATCTATAGGACGACGAGACTGAAAACTATCTAACTCTTCATAAATACGACGATTATCCCTACCTCGTGCATTAAAAGCTTGTACATTTATAATCATTACATTTATTCCAGCATCTGTTGAAAAGCTTTCTAAGTCCTGCAATGATTTTGAGCTATAGATAAAACTCTTTATCTGAGTTCTATACTCTTCTAAAAAGTGATCCCGTGTTAACTCTATAGACTGGGATATACCCTCACGAATAGCAATACTTGGCACAACAATGATAAACTTACTCCATCCATACTTTTCATACATCTCAAACATAGTTTTTATATAGACATAAGTTTTACCCGTACCTGTTTCCATCTCTACATCTAGATTTATAGGACATATTAGTTCATTACCAACTTTACAACTTATTAATGTTTCTGAGATTGGTAGATTTTGGTTTTGTTGTACATCTTGAATATTCTTTTTTACTTCATCAAGAGTCAGTGTTAGTTCTGAGTTTTTAAATCCTGATGATTCTTCTTCTAAATCATCAAAACTCCCTTGACCTTTCTTCTCTACAACTTTCCCTGGATCAACTCTATAAGATATACCACTACTTTTAACTTGCCCTTTAAAGCAATCGACTACAGAATCTACAGCATTAGTTTGGTACTGCTGTTTTTTAAATTTTATTTTCATTTCTGACATATCTATATACCTCTTACTTCAGTATCTGGAGAAAGTTGAGCAAAGATCTGTTCAACATTAATTTTTATTTCATCACTCTCGAAACTACTATCTTTAAAACTACACGCATTACTTTTCTTTTTGCCAGTTCTCTAACAAATTTTTCATCCAAGTCATCTTCAAAACAAGCAGCCAAAGTATCTTCATCTACAAAATAAATTTCTTTATTATTAACTTTTTCTCTTTTTATTGGTAATGTTAAGTCCACACCCCAGTCTAAAAGCACTTGAAATAGCAAGTCTTCTGAAGTTCTATCTTCTTTAATATTTATTTCTTGACTATCCAGTAAAGATTGATTCATTTGATCTGGAGCATAGTAAACATCTTTCATATTAGAGCTATCAACTTTAAGAACTCTAAAGCCTGTATCTAAGTCTTCTATCCCTTTCTTATCAGTATTATCTTCTTTTATCTTTTTACCTGCACGACGGATTCGTTCTCTTCCTATTTGAGCAATAGTGTTATAACCTGCTTTATACGCTTCAGTTTTTTCATTTATTACTTCTGGAAGTTGAACCATGATAAATTTTCTCTTTCCATTATCAAGTGAATTAACATGCATAATAGCATGTGCCATTGTTGCTGAACCTGAAAAGAAATCAAGTACAATGGAGTCTTCTGCGGTTCCTTGTTCTAATAATTTAGACATAAGATCTACACTTTTGGGGTAATCAAAAAATTGGCCATTCAAAAGAGCTCTGGTCTCTTTTGTTGCTACTGTATTAATAACTGTATCAATAATTGAGCTAAAAGGTTTTTTATTTGATCTCAATTCAGCCAAATGTCGTTTATACATTGGTGTACCATTAGTATTTTTTGGAAAAATAATTTTCCCTTCAGCTATATTTTTATCCATTCGTTGTTTTTCATATGCCCAAACTCGATTAGGATTACAGTTATATTCAATAGAAGTAGTAGGATCAATAATAGGATAGAAAAGGTTAGGTCGTTCTGATGCAGTTTTATTACAAGTTAGATTATCGCTTGCCCATGGACCTCGTGAGTCATTATCTGGATTTTTATAATTAGAAGAATCTTTTAAGATACCATTTAAAGCAACACCTGTAGTTTTAGTATAGGCAATTATATAATCTTGGTCTAATGAAACCATGTTCTTTGAATCATTTGAGCCTGTTCTTTTTTTCCAAATAAATTCGGCCATAAAATTTTCATTTCCAAAAACTTCATCACATATTTTCTTTAGATTAGTTACTTCATTATCATCAATTGAGATAAAAATCACTCCATCATCTTGAAGCAATCTTCTCGCTAGTCGTAACCTTGGGTACATCATGCTAAGCCAGTCAGAATGGAATCTTCCATTTGACTCAGAATTCGCAATTAGTTTTCCACCATCTTCATCAATTTGGCCACTCTTTTCAAGTTCTTCTTTTTCACTTCGTGTATAGTTATCTTTATATACAAAATCTTTACCTGTATTGTATGGAGGATCAATATAAATCATTTTTACCTTACCTAAATAACTTTCTTGCAAAAGTTTCAAAGCTTCAAGATTATCTCCTTCAATATAAAGATTTTCAGTAGTATCAAAATTAACACTCTCTTCACGGCAAGGTCTAAGTGTTTTGTTTATTGGAGTATTTGCACTGATTAATGAAGCTTTTTTTCCTGGCCAATTAATGCTATAGCTTTCACGAGGGCCTTCCACTACGGAACTTGAAAATTCTTGTTTTAGTAGATTAAAATCAACACCTCTTGTTATTGTTCCATCTTCCTCTTTTACTTCTGTAATACAGTGAGGGAATATAGCTTCTAATTTATCAATATTTTCTTCTGTTATTTCAGTTGTTTTCATATCTAGTTTTTTCATTATATCGCTCTTACTTCTGTATCTGGTGAAAATTGTAATATCACTTGGTCTATGTTTATTTTATCTTCATCTTGTTTATAACCGCTCTCTTTAAATACTGCTCTTAAAGGTTTTCGTTTTGCTATCTCTTTAGCAAACTCTGCATCTAAGTCATTATCAAAACAAGCTACAAGAGTATCTTCATCTACAAAGTAAACTGTTTTACCGTTAATCTCTTCTCTAGTAATTGGAAGTGATAAATCTACTCCCCAGTCAAGTAAAACTTGAAAAAGTAAATCTTCTGCTGTTCTGTCTTCTTTGATATTAGCTTCTTGAGAATCTAAAAGTGATTGACTCATTTGATCTGGAGTGTAGTAAACATCTTTCATATTTGAGCTGTCTATTTTCAGAACTCTGAAACCTATGTCTAAATCTTCTATGCCCTCTTTACCTGCATTATCTTCTTTAATTTTTTTACCTGCACGACGAATTCGTTCTTTTCCTATGTCTGGAATTGTTTTATATCCTTCTTGATATGCTTTACCTCTTTCATCTGTTAACTCATCTAATTGAATCATAATGAATTTATTATTTTTGTTCTCTTCTAAGTTCTTTTCCATAAGGGCATGTGCAGTTGTTCCAGATCCAGAAAAAAAATCCAGAATAGTATCATTATCTTTTAACATAATTGTTTGGAGACGTTTTAACAATCTTACTGGCTTTGGATTATTAAAAAAGTCCCCATGTAGAAGCTTTTTTAATTCTTGGCTACCTTCATCATTCATTCCAGCATCTATCCATGTACTTCTTGTATTAGCACCCTTATGCTCAGACAAATATCTTTTCTTTTTTGGCTCTTTACTTTTACCATCCATACCCCACCAAATCAATTCATCTTTTATATTAGATTCATGAGTATCTTGTGCACATGCCCATACCCTTGTTGTATTTGAATAAGTATCAGGATAAATTTCCTCTCCTGTATTTGGGTTAGTTATTGCATAATATAAATTTTTACGTTCTTCTTTGGACCATTTACTTCTATAATCAGTTTCTGCCCATGAGCCTCTATTATCATTATCAGGATTTTTGTATTGTTTTGCCTGTTCAGGAGTCAATGGAACACGTGGAATTTGATCTGAATATTTTCCATATATTAATATATTGTCATGAGTAAATGCAAAACTTGGTTTATTATCACCACTAGTTTTTTTCCAAGAAATATTTCCAACAAAATTTCCGTCACCAAATATTTCATCACAAATTTTTCTTAGATTAGCAATTTCCCCATCATCAAGTGAAATAAATATAGCACCATTATCCATCAACAAGTTTCTCGCTAATTTAAGACGTGGATAAATCATACTCATCCAATCAGAATGGAAACGCCCATTTGATTCTAAGCTGGCTACTAAACGACCACCATCCTCATCAATTTGTTCACTTGCTTCAAGTTCTTGCTCTTTACTTCTTGTAAAATTATCATTATAAACAAAATCCTTACCAGTGTTATACGGTGGATCAATATAAATCATCTTAATCTTGCCAAGATAACTCTCTTGTAAAAGCTTCAGGACTTCAAGATTATCACCCTCAATGTAAAGATTTTCAGTAGTATCAAAATCTACACTCTCTTCACGACAAGGACGAAGTGTTTTGTTTATTGGTGTGTTGGCAGCAAGCAATGCTTCTTTCTTCCCTGGCCAATTTATCTGATACCTCTCTCGTGGACCATCAACAATATTTTCAGATAACTCTTGCTTTAACAAATCAAAATCAATAGCCTTTTTAAGCATACCCTTATCATCACGACTCTCAGTAACACAGTTAGGAAAAAGTCCTGCTAATTTTTCTATATTTTCATCGGTAAAGTTTGGTGTTTGCATCTCTAGTTTGTCCATTATAAGCATCCTCTTTGTTCATCTGTAAAATATTTATTGTTCTTTAAAATCTCTAATTCATCTATAAGTAAGTGCATTTTACTTGAAGGGTCATCTGTTGCAGCACTTACTGCACTCCGTAAAGTAATCGCACTATTTTGTCTAGCTATATCTAGTTTTTCTTCAATTATTTTTCTTGAAAAGATTCTATCTGCTTTTTTGTATCCTGGCACTTGTGCTCTTAATGCAGTGTTGATTAAATGTTGGCAAGGACTTGATGAACCGGTACCAAAGACAGATGTACTTGCAGTGTAATGCATTAAAATCCAATACTCAAAACATGGAACAGATGGAATGACACAAAGCACTGTTTTACAAGGGTTCTTGCGAGAACTTTCATTGAAATTTTTCACATCCGCTAAGGCAGAAGTATAAGATAGATGTGTATCTTTATCTATAACACAATAAACTTTTGCATAGGGATTACCTTTTGCACAAGCTTTTGATATTTCTTCTTTAGCATACTTAACTACTGAGACTGGTGCAGAACCTGATGAAGGGATAATGTCTAACGCAGCCTGATCAATCTCCAAGTATCCTTTTAATTCCATTAGATAATTTGGTTCTGTTTGAGTTCCTTCACATACGATTAAAACTGTATCACCGCTGTAACGGCTTTTTGTTTTTCTGAGACTTGGTCCTTTAGTTCTCGACATAGCGAACCCCCATCATACGGTCAATCTTTTTAAAGTAAGGCAATGCCCCATAACGACCACTAAAGTAGCCCTTTTCAATGTCTGTTACACCCTTACGAGTCTTAAACTCTGCTAATGAATAAAGTTCTGTAGCTTTACTCTTCTTTTCACAAAACCAAATTTGATCTCTTCTGAAAATTTCTTGAGTCATTACAGATGTTTCATGAGAAGTAAAAATCAACTGAGCATTCTTTGGATTTGTTTCGTCACTATGGAATAACTCTATTAAAAAACGCACCATTAAAGGATGAAAGTTATCGTGAAGTTCATCAATAACAAGAACATATCCATTTTCAAGTGTATCTATCCATGGTCCAATAAAAGCAAGAAACTTTTTCGTTCCATCAGACTCATCTTTAATATCAAAATAAACATCTTCTCCTTGAACAGTTTTGTGTAAAGATTTAACATCAAGTACTTTTTTATCTTTCATATCATTAAGGATACTAATTTTTAATTCTTCTGGAATATCATCCGGAATTGTTGATTCATCAAACTGCTCTTCACTAATTAACAACTCTTCTATATCAAGATCAGCGATGTTTAAAAAGTTATTGATTTTAGTTTTATATATTTCATTTCTATAGAGGTCGTAAGTAAAATTAGGGTCCAGTCTTGCTGTACTTTCTAATACATGTATTGTATTTTGAAACCAGTCATAGATAGGTTGTAACTGTTCACTGTTTAAGTAAACTGCTGTTGATAAATACAGTGCATTATCTCTTGTTGATTCACTCCATATCTTTTTATTACCTGTAAGCTTTGAACCAAAACGCCATTTTATTTCTTGTGTCTCTTCCTCTATGGTTCTTTCAAACCATGTTTGAGCAGATCCCTCAGGAAATGCATATAACCATTCATCTAAAATTCTTTCTTGATTGAGAGAAAACCCATATTGATATCGGATGTTATCAGCAATAAATATAATCTCAAATTCTGTTGGTTCACTGTTACTTTCATTGTCTAATAGGAATGGGACAATTGGTAGTTTTATTCCCCGTTTTATTTTCGAATCAGAGTTTAATACAATATTTTGCATAGCACTAAAGGCTTTGAGTAAATTACTTTTTCCTGAAGCATTTGCTCCATAGATAGTTGCACTACGGAGAATGCTAATTTTTTTCTTTTTTTCAGGAGTAATAAAAGTATTTGTTGCTTCTAGCTCTTTTGTAGAAGATTTAACCATTGAGAGAACCTGCTGATCTTTAATAGATCGATAATTCTTTACTTTAAATTCTATAAGCATGTTTTAACTCCATATTCAATATTTTGTATTATTTTGACATAATATTGCAAATAGTTGGATTTTATTTGATTTATATCTATTCTATTCATAGTCTATGTATCACTTTATTTCAATTTATCTAGCTCTATTTGTAATATTTTTAGTTGTTTATTTAGTTCTGATTTACGATTAAACTGTTTTTCTTTGTCTCGTTGTGCTTTTAATTTTTCATACTCTTTCTCTTTAGCTCTGTATACTTGTATATTAGAAACTTGTTCTTTTATAGATACATGTGTTTCATTTTCACTGATTTTTGGTATCAAAACCTGTAGCATCTGCTCATATAGTTTTGTTAAGTTAAGGGCTACAGGTAAAGATTCTTTTGGACTATCAACATCTAACCACTCTGTCTCAAAATAAGATTCTACTACCCACTTGTTCTTGTCTGCATCACTTGGGCGTTTATATGCTGCTTTTATTTTGATTTTATCTTCGTAATAGAGTTGAAATATAATAGGAAAAGGAATTACTTTATCAATAGCTTTTAACAACTCTTCAGATAGATCTTTAACTTTTAACTTTATATCAAAGACTTGTATCTCAGGGACACTCTCTGATGACTCCAGGTTCATAGTCTCTGAGGCAAGTTTATGTGTCCATACTATTTTGTCTATTTGTTTTACAAACTTATCTTTTAAAGCCGTTGAAGCATTGGCATGTTCGTATATTTTGTTTTTTGCAACTATCTTACCAAATTCACTCTGTCTTGGATACTTATAGAGCATTAATCAATATCTTCAATAACTAAAAAGCTTATAAGTTCAAAATCATCTAAGCCCTCAATCTTAGAGGTTAAAGCAGTAGTCTTACCACCACTAAAAAGTGAATTGATATCTTGGTCTTCTTGAACATCTATCATGGAACTAATAGCTTGATCAAGTAGGTTAGAATAGTAAGTCATATCTTTCCCATCTTTAGTTTTTTCATTGAAAGACTTATAAGCTTTTTCTATCGGTTCAGTTTTACCCTTACAAGCAACTCTTGTTAAATCCAGCAGTCTTTTTACTTGTGTATGGTCTGCGATAATTTTACCATCGCCACTAATGTACACAAGATAGTAAGGATGTAAACGGTTTTGTTGGTTAGTGTTGACACTCTCATGACGATTGTAAAGTGTAAAAATTATTCCAGGTTCTAGTCCATGTGCTGCATCTGCCGGCACTACGGAATGTAAACCACTCGGTAAATTAGCTATCTCTCCATGAGTTTTCATGTAGTTAAGTAAATCCATTCTGAAATCATTTAAACCTAAATCAGTAATAGATACACCAGTTTTTAAATCTTCCATCTCTATAACTTCATCTTGTAGTCGTCTTAGTTGCTCTTTACGGTATGAGATATCATTTGCTTTTGCACTGAGGACATTATCATCACCGGTTGCAGTGACATCTGCTATCATCATACGGTTTTCAACACGCTCTTTTAAGTTGATGTATTCATCAAGAGAGATATCCGGCCAGTAGTTTACAAGCTGAATAGAACTATTTTTAGAACCAATACGATCCACACGACCAAAACGCTGAATAATACGAACTGGATTCCAATGAATATCGTAGTTGATGAGATAATCACAATCTTGAAGATTTTGCCCCTCGGAAATACAGTCTGTTCCTATGAGAATATCTATCTCATTTTTCTCATTTGGAAATACTTTTGTCATC
This sequence comes from Sulfurimonas sp., assembly GCA_030949825.1. Lineage (GTDB taxonomy): Bacteria > Campylobacterota > Campylobacteria > Campylobacterales > Sulfurimonadaceae > Sulfurimonas. The sequence goes on along the minus strand of JAUZSC010000016.1, from coordinate 54,934 downwards.
TCTTTTGAGACAGGTGAAAAAAGTGTTAGTATCGTCTGAAAATCATAATTTTTTGGAAGTGTTGATGCTGGAGAATCAGAACCAGTTACTCTAGCAGTATGTAAATTATGTACACTCAAAAAGTGTTTAGATAAATGCTCATAAAGATAATTGGCAGTATCTGCGAATGCTGTAAAGATAAGTACTTTTTTATTTCCTGGATTGATAGGATGTTTAATTTTTTCATCAATATTCGAAGAGATATGCTGTAGTTTAAAATCATCTAATGGAACAATCTTATGCATCTCAATCAATAAACCCTCTATGATAAAAAGATCTCCTTTTAAGTCATGTTTCCATGATGGTAAATCCATATCTGATAAAGAGATTTGCATCTTCTTTCCAATGGTTACATCTTCAAAACCAGATAGTTCTTCATCATCTACTTCCATAGCCTTATAATCAGATGTAAACTCTGTAAAATCTACTGGAGTAGAACTTTTTTCATAAGCATGTATCTTTTTAAGTAGCTCAGTATGATTTACTTTTAACTTAGTAAGAGTAAGTCTAAAAGAGTGCACCGAACTCTCTAAGCGTTTAAGTAAGTTAGTTGTCATAAGGGCTTGAAGACTCTTTTCGCGATCAACTTGTCTAAACTTACTTCTACCACCTTGAACTTCAGTATCGTACATCTCTTCATACTTTGCTAATCTACTTGGTAAGATATAGCTAATTGGTGCATATACAGAAAGTTTGAGAAGTGATAACTCTTTGAAAATATCGTTAAAGCCAATAACATCGTTACGGCTTGTTAGTTTTGGATGAAATGATATAGGTTTTCTGCGTTCAGGAAAAGAGCCAATATCTGTCATATCATAAAAGGTTTCTATGTGTCTTCTTGATCTAGCGATAGTTACACTATCTAACAATTCAAAGAAGTCAAAATCCAATGCATTTAAAATTGCTGAAGCTGTACGCTTTTCTGTTGAAAGTTTCGACCAAGAGTTAAATGCCTCTTGAGCACGTCTAAAGATTTCATCTACATCTCTAGTTGTGTTTAACTTCTCATTTAACTCTTCTGTATTACCTTCATATACTAATGCCAGTTGATTTCGTAAATCTGAGAAACGATTGTTTACAGGAGTTGCTGATAACATTAGCACTTTAGTTTTTACACCTGCTTTAATAACTGCGTTCATAAGTTTCTGATAGCGTGTCTCTTTGTCTTTAAATACATTGTTATTTCTGAAGTTATGAGACTCATCTATTACAACTAAATCATAATTTCCCCAGTTTACACGAGATAAATCAATCCCATGAGAATAACCATTAGTACGAGATAAATCTGTATGATTTAACACATCATAATTGAATCGGTCTTGTGCAAAGATATTTGTTACAAGATTTGTATTGTAGTTAAGCCAGTTTTCTGCAAGTTTTTTAGGACAAAGTAGTAATACAGAACGATTTCTAAGCTCATAATACTTCATAACAGCAAGTGCTGTAAATGTTTTACCCAAACCAACACTATCGGCTAGAATACATCCATTGTAAGTCTCTAGCTTGTTTATAATACCAGTTGCTGCATCAGCTTGAAAATTATAGAGTTTGTTCCATACAAGAGTATCTTTAAAGCCAGTAAGGCCATTGGGAAGAACATCTTCATTCAGGTCTTCTAAGAATTCATTAAAAATATTGTAAAGCATTAAAAAATAGATACGCTCTGGTGAGTTTTCTTTATAAACTGTTGAGATATGCTCTATCAATCTTGATGTTACATCATCTAGTTTCTCTTTATCGTTCCATATTTGGTCAAAAAGAGATAGATATGTTTGAGACATAGTTCTCTCATCAATACGATTTACAAAGTTAGAGACAGCATCACCCTTTTGATATCCAAGATCTACTGCTGTAAATCCAGATAGAGGCATATAGACTACATTGTTATCAGGTTTATTCGCACAGGCGAATTGTTGCATAGGAGCAGATACTTTATTTGATTTAAAAGTAGCCTTTCGTTGAATCCACTGAGCACACTCTTTGGCTATCGCTCTTTGTGTTAGTTTGTTCTTGAGTTGTATCTCAAATTCGCTACCATAAAAGCTTTTCTCTCTTTCTGATTTTGGAATGAAGAATTCGCGGCGTTCTTTTTTAATGTTATCAATCGCTTCATTAGGAACAAATGTAGGGGATGTAAAAATAAACTCTACAGAATCTACTTTTTCTAACTCTTTTTTTAGTGATTCATATGCATATATGGAAAAACAAGAAGCTGCTATTTTGAGTTTTGTTTTTGAAGTAAGAGTATCCTTAAAATCGTCACCGAGTAATTTAGTTATATTATCAATTATTTCCATACTAGCACTTACCGATACTAAGGGATAAATTTAAACTTTTAAGAAGAGATTCTATAGAGCTATAACGGACATCCTCACCAGCGAGAATACGGTTTATTGTACGAGTACCCACTCCAGATTTTGACGACATATTATCTATGGTAAGACCTAACTCTTGTTTTCTTTGTTTAATACTATCAACAAGTTGTTTTAACGGCATTATCACTCCTACTTAATAAGTAAGTCATTATGCCTTATTTGTCGTTAAGATAATTTTAAACTAAACCTTTGTCACAGGTGTCTCAATAAGATTAAGACCTACACTCTCAACATTTTCTTTCTCAAGTTGTGATTTATAACTTTTTACTCACTAATATTCTTTGAGAACTACATTCAATATATGACAACTCATTTGTATCATTATAAAACACACTGTATTGCTTATATTTAACACCTAGTGCTAAAGTGTCTTCAAATGATATATCATAAACTAAATAAGACACTTCCTGATGCTCTTTATATTTACCCATAGAATCCAATATCGTATACTCTTTCAAATCAATCCGTAACATCTCATTAGCTTCTTGATTTTCAGTATCGCTAGTTGGTTTATTATTTGGATTCCAAGCAGTTAAAATTGCAAACTTATTTTTATAGTGAACTTTATCAAGAGGATTATTTAAAGAGAACCATAAATCATCAGTTTCTGTCTTTAGTAAAAACGTATTATCTTTATATATTTCTATTAAATCTTTTTCAATCATCGCCCTAGCCTACTGAACACTGTTTTTCTCAACCAAACTATCAACAATCTTGTGTAAATCAATAGACTCATTCAAGGCTTTTTCTACATCTTCTTTAAGTGTTTCTATTGAAGGAACATCATTTGTAATTGAAAATTTAAAATCTCCATCAATATCTGTTGCTAGGTAGGATGGTAATTTAAGTGCATCTACCCATTGGTATATTTCATTAATGAGTTTTTTTGGCAATAGCATCTTTTTTTCTTGAAGATGGCTAAGTACTTCATCTCTAAGGTTCTCTAACTTTTTTTCTTCAAAGTCTTTACTAAACATATAAACATCTAAAAGGCTTGAAGCATGCTCATATTGTTTATTCTCTAAAAGTAGAAAAAGCATCTTCTTTTTATGACTTGTAAACTCTTTATACTTTTTATCATTCACACAAAACTTATTTAAATTTCTTCTTGTATTTAAAATAATACTATAAACATTCAATACTACAAACTCATGATCTAAGTTATCTATCCAACCATCATAAATACTTTCAAACCTATCTTCATTCTCTACATAAGTTGATAAGCTTTCTAATGTTTTCCTTATTTCATGGCTTAAAGAAATAATATACTTTGACTTATCTGTTGGTGTTGGTTGATTCATGTATTCACGGTATATATTGTATATGTTTTTTGACAAATTTAAATCCTTTTATTTTCACTAAAATTATATTATAAATATGATCAAGACCTCTTGATATACTTTCATAAAATCTCATTTCTTCTTAAATAGATTTTATTTAATTCATACACGTAACTATCTCATCTATTATTTTTTTACCTCTTACAAGAGCTATCCCCTCTCTACCTGCTAAATGGCCCCATGATTTATCATCAGAACGATAAATATATACTTCATCATTCTTTTTCATATTACTTAGAAGTTTAATCCACTGATATTTTTTCCCATGTTGGGTATGGATTTTTATTCACTAGATACCTTCTTATGATTTTAATATTTGTTTGATTTCATCATAACTCTCAAGAGCTGCTGCTTTACCTACATCTGGTTTCATTCCAGCACCTTTGCCATCAGTAATCTTTTTGCCAATTTGAAGTTTGTGAGGAGCTCTACTATTCTTTAATGCTTGAGCTTATGTGTTGATAGCTAGCAATTTAACTTTATCAGCAATTGCGCTATCAATTAAGTTATCAACCATATTACTACCACCACCTACTACAACAATTTTTACGCCATCTGTACCAACCGTTTCCGTTACTTTAAAATCATCCATAATTATTCTCCTACATATGTGCCATCAGGCGCTAATGTTGAGCTACTTCCACTAACATAACTACCGTCAGGTGCTAAATTATAGGTACTTCCGCCTACATAGCTACCATTTGGTGTTAAAGTAGAACTACTACCTCCAACATACGAGCCGTCTGAAGATAAACTCGATGAACTTCCACTTACATAACTTCCATCGGGTGCTAAAGAAGCACTATCCCCTGCTACATAGCTTCCATCTGGAGCTAATGTAAATCCTCCAGCCAATGATGCTGTAGTAAATATTGTTAAGGCTGCTAGTGCAGTTACAATTGTTTTTTTCATTTATATTTCCTTTATTTGATTATTATAATTGTAGTTATACATTTGGACATATTATGTCAACTCTAAAATTATCTGATTAATATTCATCTACAATTCGTGAGTAAATATCAATAGACGATAATTTAAATGTTTCTCTTAAACCCTTATTACTTTTTAATAAATCATTATTTTCTAAAACAATAATTTGATCAGCATACTTCTTTAGTTCTATAAGTGATTCTTGCGCAGTAGTTAAGCGACTATTCCCTTCAAAACTAAATGGTAAGGTTACATATATAATTATTTTTTTATTTATCGTTTTCAAATAGTTAGCTATTTCAGGTGTAGATCCACTTCCTACCCCACCACCAAGTGTCGCAATAAGATAAACTGTTTCATAATCTGCAGCAAACTGATTTATCGTTTCTTTAACCTTCTCATCTACTAAATTCAATCCACAGCTTGTGTTACCACCACAGCCCCATTTATCCTTTTTAGCGACAGATTTCAATAATATCTTATAGTCAGATTGTTTTTGAACTAAAGCATTGTAATCGCTATTGATATGTATAAAAAGGTGCTTATTATTTATATGCGAGATATCAGTAAGTATATTTGATCCTCCACCACCAATACCAATAAAACACTTTTTTGATGTACTCTTTTTCATCAATATTTTTAATGATATATAGTCAATTATATTTTTAAAGTACCCTCCTCTCTTTACTCTTTTTTTGGCTTTTTGGACTTTAAGACTTTGCTTATTCGTATCTTCTAACAAAACAGTATTTGTATTTACTACATCATCTAAGAGTTGTTCATGTCTCTTCCATGTAGGATCATCTAGCATACTATCAATAGTATTCTCTTCTAAATTCAACACCTCTTGCATATCAATGCCATCGATAGATGTCTTGCTTGGTATTAGGAGTATCCCTACACCTATAGGTATTATCAGTAGTATTAAAATCTCAATCCTAGAATCATTACTTATATACATCCACAAGATGAGCAAAATTATGATTACAATATGTTTCTTATTCATTTAAAATTCCTGTTTTGATTCCATGCGTCTATCACTCGTTAAATAATAAAGTCTCTTAATGTTAATGAGACTAGCTCTAGCTTTCTTTGTGTTATTTACTTCATCATCTCTTCAACTGTTACTCGAACACTTTGAGCTAATGCTCTAGTTTTATAACCACCTTCAAGCATAAATATATAAGGCGTATCCTTGAGTGTTAATATCTCAGATACCAATCTTCTAATACCTTCTGTTGTTATATTCAAACCAGCAAGTGGATCACGTTCATGTATGTCATATCCTGCTGAGACCAATATAATATCTGGATTAAATTCCTCTACTAATGGAGGTAATTTTTCTTTATATACTTTTAAAATATCTTCATCTTCACTTCCAGAAGCAAGTCTATGATTGTAATTAAAACCTAGACCATCTTCTACCCCAATATCTTTCATACTTCCTGTTCCCGGAAAACTCATTTCCTCATGCGTACTAAAATAAAATACAGAATCATCATCATAAAAAATATCTTGTGTTCCATTTCCATGGTGAACATCAAAATCTATAATAAAAACTTTTTCAAAGCCTTTTTCTTGAGCGTATCTAGCTGTAATTGCAATATTATTAAATAAACAAAATCCCATTGCTTTTTGTTTTGAGGCATGATGCCCAGGAGGTCTCACTGCAGCAAAAGCTCTATCTATTTTTTTATCTACAATAGCGTCTACTGCTACAATTCCTGCTCCAACAGCTTTTAATGCCACTTCATATGACTCTATCGAGGTAATTGTGTCATTATCTATCTCTAGTCCATCTTCACAACATTCTTGTATATGACTAACATATTGATGAGGGTGGACTAGACTGACTATCTTAGGACTAGCTTTGATTGGTTCAAGTAGCACTAAACTATCTTCTAAAGTTTTTATTTCTTTGTTGATGGCTATTAGCCTTTCTTTTGATTCAGGATGTCCTGCTCCTGTGTCATGCTTGAGGTAAATATCATCACTTATATATCCTACTTTCATTTTTCTTCCTTATCTTCATCCAGTGTTTCAATAGTACTTATATCATTCTCCAACATAAGAACCATCAGGTGCTAAACTGGAAGAACTTCCACTGACATAACTGCCATCTGGTGCCATGTTATATGTACTTCCTCCAATATATGTCCCATCTGGTGTTAAACTAGAACTACTTCCACCTACATAAGAGCCATCAGGAGTTATACTTGAAGTGTCTCCGCTAACATAAGAACCATCTGGAGCTAAAGAGTAACTATCTCCTGCCACGTAACTTCCATGAGGAGTAAGTGTATATCCATCAGCTAGAACTGCTGTACTTAGTATTGTTACTGCTGCTAGAGCAGATAAGATTATTTTTTTCATTGTATTAATTCCTTGTGTTTTATATTTTTATTATAGAATAAATCATAGACATATTTTGTCGATTAATTTTTTTCTATAATAAATACTTTAATCCCATACTTTCTTGCAAGAGTATCAAGACGTTTAAAATAGCGTTGATCTTTATCTTCATCCATAATAAATCCTATCGCTGGTTTTCTACCAGTCATATGAACATAATACAGTGACTGACCAATACCTTCTGCCCACTTCTTTGCAAAATCTACTTCTATTGCGTATGCATCTGTTAAACAATCTACACGAGTTCTGTCTTTAAGAACATATTCCATTTTTCCATCAAGCTCATTGCAAAGAAGCGTTTGATAATGTTTTTCATGATATTTTTTAGAAGCATGAGAACAAGCCACAAACAGTAATGGAAAAACTAATATACATATCAAACGAAGCATTCTTTTTTCCTATCTTTTCAATGCTAGTTGCTTTATTTTTTCATTTAAAGCTTCTTCTTGTTGTTCTTTTTTTAAATTGACTCCACTCCTGCGTTCCAATATCAATCATTTCTCGTTTTAAAGCAGCAACGGCAACAACAGCTTTCGGCGCATTTTTAATCGCACACCCTGCAACATTAAAAGTTAATTTAGTTAAAGAAAATCCAAAAGTAAAGATACTTCCAACAACATTCATTTTAGTTTTTTTTTATCATCAATCACTGCATCTAAGCAATTTCCTAAATCATTAAATGTATCTCCAAATTTACCTATAAGAAAATCACAATCACTACCTGAACTCGGTTCTACTATTGTTAAGTTTTTCATCTCTAACCCTTCATATATTTTTGTAGTATCAAATCACTTTGTGTAAAGAGTTTTTCTTTACGCAGTATTCGCTCTTTTTTTATATCTTGTGATACTTTCGTTTCATCATCCTTGATAACTTTATCTTCGCTTTTAGCTTCAAATGGATTTACAGCAATATTAAAAATCTTCAATATACTAAAGCTTATCAAGCTAAGTAAGGATAATATACTGACCCATTTCACTAACAAAAGGATATACACCATCACCCCAGTTGAAACACTCATCAAATCATTAATAATAAAACTTATTAGTATCAATACCAGTACATAAACAAATAGCATTACAAAGCTCTTCTTCGCTTTTTTATATAAGTTTGCTAAGAACAAATATTTGATTGCCTTAAACATTTTATATGCCTGTAAAAAGAGATATTGCCACGGCAAAAGCAGTTCCAACACCAAAACCTTTTATGCCATTCATCATATCTTGAGCTTTAGCCGCTACAAGGGTTTCAATGTCTTCATCGCTTACATTGTTAATGTCGATGCCTTTATCTTCTAAATTCATTTGAACATCAGAGTAAGCTTTTTCATGCAAAAGTGACTCTAAACTTTTTTTGCTATCCGTATATATCTTTTCTACTTTATCAACCACCATATACTCCTTATATTCCAGTAACTAAACTAAGTAAAATACCTATGCCGATACCAGCACCAACTTTTTTGCTATCGCTTCTTAATATCTCGATTTCATCAGCAACTAAATCATTAAAAGCTGAACTTTCAAGTTGTAGATAATCTATACCTTGGTCTTCAAGTTTTTTTATTATGTTCTTAGTAGCGAATTTATTAACTTCTATTTCAAAGTTCTTTTTAGTTTCATTAAACATGTTTAGATCCTTTAGGGATAATTGTTACAATTGTGTTTTGGCAATAAACAGCTTTATATTTTTCAAATCCAGGTATAACAATATGCTTGTTAACAGCATTTGGTACAATGTCTTTAAATATATTTGCAAGAAAGTTCATTGCAAAATCAACATCTATTACTGTATACTTTTTTTTCATCATCACTCTTTCTAAAAACCTTTCTCCTGCGTGTACTGAAACTTTCATATGAAATCCTTTTGTTTTTAATACTGTTAGTATATGTATTTATATGGTCATATCTTGTCCATTACTATTTAAATTTAAATATCTTAGTAAAAGAAAATATCTTATCAATTTTAGGAGGGTAGAAATATAAGAATGTACTGACAATAAAACTACTCACCATTGCTATGGTTAATCCACCAAGTGTTCCAGTAAAGAGATACGATAATATAAATAGCACTGAAACATCAAAAGCTAAATCCGCCCATCTGTTTTGTTCTGCTTTAATTTTAAGTATTAAAAAGTTCGCTGCGGTTACTAAACCTATTATTATCAGTTCCATTGTCGCTCCTTATATAAACTGCGGTATTTCATTAAAATCAATATGACATCCCCTTTTTGCTAAAGACTTCACAACATCTGAGTGATACAAAGCTTTATCCGATACTCTAATGTATGAAAGATTCTCAAGAGCTAATATTTCAATAGGTAATTCAGTAATTTCTGTATTGATAAGTGATAGTCCCTCTAAACTAGTAAGCTTACATATGCTTTTAGATAGTGAGGATATATTGTTACCGCCATATATATTACTGCCAAGATCTAAAACTTTTAAATTTTTTAAATTATAAATCTCTTTAGGCAATGATGTCAGTATATTTCCTGATAGGTCTAGTTCTTGAAGATTTTGCAAGAGACCTATCTCCTGGGGAATTTGCCTTAACCCTAAATAATTTAACTCAAGCTTGGTAAGATTGCATAGCTCCGTAACTGTTAAAAATTTATAGTTTTTTTTACTCCATATTTTATATTCTAAAGAGTTGATATTATTATTTTTCATAACACAATCAAGAGAGTAAAACATCTCTAAGATAGAAAATATCTTTTCATTATTATTATAATATTTCATGTGTTGTATACTCGCCATTAGGAGCATTAAAAAGTGCTTTTTGAAACATTTTTTTTAAGAGTTTGTTTAATAGACCTTACTCCAAGTTCACTACTAGCAGCATCTTGGCTATTTCATGGAGTGTATCATCGCTTATGGCTACTCTATCTCCATGAAATTCTATTTTTTCAACAAACTCTTTGAGTGGTGAACTTTTACTTTGTGTAAGAATTTTGTAGTAATCCTCTTCACTAAGTTTATGGAGATTTACAATTGTATTCATCCTTCCAAGTAACTCTTTTGGGATATCCTCTTTATACAAATCTTCTAAGCTTATATCTACAGTTGCATTTTCATCACTTTTTTCTTTATTAGCAAACCCCGCGGTAGAACCATTTTTTGATTTCTCGTCTAAAATCCATTGAAATGCTCCACCTAGTATAAATTGCATATTTGTCGTATCTAGTTCTGTTGGTTTATCAGCAGATTTTTCATTATACGAATAGGAGAGTTTTATCTTAGAGCCCTCTATAAGTCGCAACAATTGACTAGCAACTTGTTTGCCTATGTCATCACTCTCATTGTTTATAAAAAGTTTATCCATCTCATCAAAAAAGACAACGCAGCTTCTTGCTCTTTTCATATTATTATCTGCTAATTGTAAAATATCTTTTGCTAAATGCGCGATGGTGTATCCTACAATTCCTTCTGGAACCATACTCGCCGTATCTACATGTATAAAAAGAGTATCCATATACTCACAAGCTTTTTGCACAATAAATGTTTTTCCTGAACCAGTTGGTCCAACAATCATTACAGGTCCATTGTCTTTAACTCTATTATCATAAGCAGTACTCAAACTATGGTAATACATCGCAAGTGCTATCTCTTGTTTAGCTTCCTCTTGCGCGATGATATAAGCGTTAAGATACTCATAAATAGACTGTGGAGTTATTTCTAATCTATACTTTTTTGTTTTTACTTGCGCGGAAGCTACTTCATCACTATTTCGAACTATTATAGATTCTATATTCTTTTTTGCATACTCTTGTGCTTCTGAGGCACTATCGAAGTAAATGTTTTCATCCCGAACCCTAAATGCTCCCTTGCTCGAAGTATGAATTGAAACTTTCATTTTACATCCTTGGTTTAAACTAGGATGATTATAGAGGATAGTGTGGACATATAGTGACTATATTAAAAATATATAATTGTGCTTACTTTTTTGTATGCATATCAAACCATTTTTTAACAGTTTTGGACTCTGCTTCGTTGAGTTCTCTGTTATATTTTGCAGCTTGTTGGATTATCTTTCCCTCGTAGATTTCAACAGCAAACTGTAGCGTTCCATCAAGAAAAATCCATATATAATTGTATATTTATTTTTTATATTATCAAGATAGCCTGTTAGACAGTTACGAAGAGTATTAGCCCAGTCAAACAGATCTTGTCCATTTTGTGGAAGTAAAACTTCATAAGCATCTATAATGTGACAATAGGCTAACTCTTTATCTATGTAGGATAACTTAACATCTACACTTTCTTCTCTTTTTATTTCTATCGCACATCTTAATAACTCATCGTGAATTGCATCTAAATTACATTTTACTTTATTAAAATCATTCTCAATTGTATCTTGAAGATAGCTATATTGATTGATAGAATCTCTGAGTAATTCACTATCTCTTACTGTGGTAATACCTTTAAAGAAATTGAGTATCTGCTTATCTGTGTAGTGTCTTTTAAAGAAGCCAACGAGTCGATGCAAACTACCACCAATACTCCTATAGGTATCTGCATCAAACTCTAATCCTAAACACTCTCTTAATATATTGACATCTTCTATATGAACTGTAAAAACACCAATAAAATTTGCGTAAAAAGTATTGGACTCTTTTCGTTGTTTTGCATAGTTCATATTTATAGCTTTTTTAAGGGATTTCTCTGTTCTACGGTTTAACAAATTTAGTAAGGCACTCTCTATCGACCACTCGCCTTCATTTAAGTAATCTACATCATTCCAATAATAAAAATCAAAATCTTTCAAATTTTGATGTTGTAAGAAAAAATGCACATGAGCCAATGTAAAATCATTTTTTCTTGAATCATGAATCCCAAAACATCCATTCTTTTTAATATAATCTAATAAATTTGCATTTAATATTTTTAGAATCTCATCATTAGGGCATTGATAATTATCGATTCCAGAAATATCTTCTCTATCGAACATAAGTAAATATATCTCATCTACAATACCATCAGCACTGAGTACAACAGAACATACTGCCCGCTCATCATAAAAGATCTCTTCTTGTAAAAAGTCAATGTCTGTTGGGATTGTTAAAGAGTAGTCAGCAGTTATCTTCTCTTCATCTTCTGAAAAAGTGTACTGAAATTTCACATCTAACTCTTCATTAGTAGAGATAAAATGAGGCATATTAGTCCAAGCTAAATTGGCATCATAAAATTTAGTGTTAGCACATTCCTCACAAACATAATCAAGTTCTTGATGCGCATTACTTACTATGAAATTCTTATGCCCACAAGTACAGATGTAAGTCTCTATGATATAATCAGTATCTACTTTGTTATAAAATAGATGTCTTTGATGATTAAAATTTGTTGATAGCTTCCATGGTATATGTTGATTATTACTTTTCAAAATAGATTGTCCCTAAATTGGATTTTTAGAATAATACAGCATTATATAGACTTATGTTGTCTATTGATTAGTATAAACTCTTAAAACATAAGGCAATACTAAAAACTAGAATGAATTATGCAAAAAAACATCAAACAAGCTAAATAGTGCTAAAATAGAGTAATTAAAAATATTTATACGAGGGATTTTAAATGAAAATAGACCTAAACAATAAACTTATTTTTTTTAGTTTAATCGGGAGCATGGTCTTTTTATTGACATTTATTAATAATTATTTATATTACGATGGCAAACGAATATATGATTCTACGGAAATAAACTCATTAAATAAAAATATAAATTTTTATTTAAATAAATGTACTCAAGAAAGCATCCCAGCTTTAGAATGCATTAATGATATACAAACTCAACTTAATTCTGTACAGCCCTATGCTATTATTAAAATAATAAATGAAAATGAAGAAATCCTTTTAAACTACAATAATACTAAAAATAGGCATCTAGATAGAGCTTTAGTTGAAAATAATAATTCTTTATCTGTATTTGAAAATCTAGACTATACTGTTGCTATTGCGAAACATTCTTTTCCTAGTATTTTCTTTTCTACCATTAGATCCATGACTTTTTCAATTAAAGATGTTTTTGAAAAAACCAATGAAAAAAGTTTCAAATATTCTATTAATTGGTATCTTGATCATAAAATTTACCTTAGAAGTAGACATGTAATTATATTCTTCTTTTTTACACTTTTTATTATGCTATTAATAAAAATGCAACAAAAACAATATACTGAAAAAATAAGTTTACAAGAAAGAGAAACAATTCTTAACACTAGGGAAAATAAAACTTTAAAGAAAACAGAAGATGAACTCTTAAAAAAACTGCAACAATATGATTCAATCATAAACCCTCCAATTGATTCTCTTACATATGATGACATCATTAATTTAGATCCAGAATCAATTATTTTTAAATGTAGGAAAGTAACAGAAAAATTAATTACTCAAGTATATAATAAAAATATAGGCAGTAGTAAATTCTTAACTTTAGATAAGAAAATAAAAGCCTTACAAAATAAGAATATACTGACTAAAAAAGCGATTAGTTATGCTTATACAATAAAAGCTTTTGGTAATATTGCTGCACATGCGGAAGAAGACAAGCAAATAGAGTTTAGTAAAAACGATGCTCTTATGCTTTCTAATGCACTTATCCTTTTTATAGAAGCAATTGATAGTAAATCAGAATGATAGAGTTTTTACAGTCTGCCTGGGACATAACCGAACCTATTGTTGGTTTTTTAGGAATTATATTTGTATTATGGTATTGGCTTTCTACGGCATGGGCTAAAAGGAAGAAGTATTTAAACAAAGGTTCTAAAAAATTCATTATTGCTCTTCAAGTAGGTCGTCCTGTAGCAGAAGCTGTAAAAAAACACTTTGGTGAACTCGATGCATTAATAGAAGTTAAAAGTTTATTGGGAAAAGATACTTTAGAAAACGATTCAGACTACAAAAAAATAATAAAAGAAGTATATAAAGCATTAGCTCAAAATCAAAATGCAGAAATTCACTTAGTTGTATCTGGACCAGTAGGCTTAAACTTTTTAATAGGGCAATTAGTAGGGCTAAGCCATTTTGATGTAACCATCTATCAATACGATGCGATTAGTAAATCTTATAAGAAACTTCCTATGCCAAAGAGAAGTTGGTTGAACTATTAAAAATGATAGATATAACTACTTATTACAACCTTCACATGAATGAAAGCCTATTGATTCTTAGGTAAATCCGATGACTTTTGCTAAAATCCCGTAATATAGGGCTATATAGGCAAAAAAGTGAATTTATAAAAAACAATTTTTTCCCTCTGTAAGTGCCTATCTTAGGAACTTTGCTTCAAAGTCATCGGATTTACCTAATTGATTCTAGTCTAGGAGTTTCAATCCCCTTAGAATCGGGTCATTTTGTATTCTGGACGAGGACACACGTAAGCTAGCGTGGAGATGTTTCAATCCCCTTAGAATCGGGTCATTTTGTATTCTATTGGTTTTACTTTGATTACCAACACGATGCTGTTTCAATCCCCTTAGAATCGGGTCATTTTGTATTGCTGATACTTGGATGGGCCTTGGTATCATGGCACGAGTTTCAATCCCCTTAGAATCGGGTCATTTTGTATTATTTGGATTATCTATGCACGTAGCGGGTACAGGTGTTTCAATCCCCTTAGAATCGGGTCATTTTGTATTGCCTCGGAGCTGATGTAGCGATAGACACACTAGAGTTTCAATCCCCTTAGAATCGGGTCATTTTGTATTCAATGAATGTAACAGCACCAGTAGAGCTCACTAGTTTCAATCCCCTTAGAATCGGGTCATTTTGTATTTGGATAAACACACAATAGAGTACGAATTAAACCGTTTCAATCCCCTTAGAATCGGGTCATTTTGTATTGAATTAGCAGAACTAGATATCCTTGATATAAAAGTGTTTCAATCCCCTTAGAATCGGGTCATTTTGTATTCTTGGTTTTGATTTAAGTGCACTCTAGTTAGTGGTTTCAATCCCCTTAGAATCGGGTCATTTTGTATTCGTAAGACTACATTAACTAAAGTAATCTATTAGTTTCAATCCCCTTAGAATCGGGTCATTTTGTATTGAAGGCATAAAGAAAGTATCAAGCGTTGCCGTGTTTCAATCCCCTTAGAATCGGGTCATTTTGTATTCTTTATCACGGATAACGAGTTAATCTATGCAATCGTTTCAATCCCCTTAGAATCGGGTCATTTTGTATTTTAGGAGGCCTGGGAGCTGACATAACAACTGATGGTTTCAATCCCCTTAGAATCGGGTCATTTTGTATTGCTATCAAGCGCTCAAGTCACAACTTAGCCCAGCGTTTCAATCCCCTTAGAATCGGGTCATTTTGTATTTTAGAGGTCAATGTGATAAAGAAGGCTTTATCACGTTTCAATCCCCTTAGAATCGGGTCATTTTGTATTCTGTGTAGGCTACTGTATCCACAAATTAAACAAGTTTCAATCCCCTTAGAATCGGGTCATTTTGTATTTTTAACTATAATTTATCAAGTACTAAACATACTTGTTTCAATCCCCTTAGAATCGGGTCATTTTGTATTTATATATAATGGTAAAGACGGTTTCAAAGAAGGTGTTTCAATCCCCTTAGAATCGGGTCATTTTGTATTATATGTTTAATTGCCTTCAGGCTTTCCCACTCGTTTCAATCCCCTTAGAATCGGGTCATTTTGTATTTGTTGATGCACCGCAAAAAGTTATTGTGTACAGTGTTTCAATCCCCTTAGAATCGGGTCATTTTGTATTCTATGATTAGACACATTGCCTATGGTTACTATGAAGTTTCAATCCCCTTAGAATCGGGTCATTTTGTATTTAAAGCAAGAAGAATATACATACCCTATGTGGTTGTTTCAATCCCCTTAGAATCGGGTCATTTTGTATTCCTATAATGCTTAGGCTTCCGCACAACAGCGATGAGTTTCAATCCCCTTAGAATCGGGTCATTTTGTATTTAAAAAGAACTCACCATAAGAATTAATATTCCAAAGTTTCAATCCCCTTAGAATCGGGTCATTTTGTATTGTTAAAAGGGGCTGTTATAGATGTACTCGAATCTGTTTCAATCCCCTTAGAATCGGGTCATTTTGTATTTAAAAGCGGATTTTGGCTCATCTTTATTTATAAGGTTTCAATCCCCTTAGAATCGGGTCATTTTGTATTGTGTTGCATTAGAAGATACTATTTCTGTTGTAGTTTCAATCCCCTTAGAATCGGGTCATTTTGTATTTGGCTATCAAGCGCTAAAGGCGCAACTTAGCCCAGGTTTCAATCCCCTTAGAATCGGGTCATTTTGTATTTGTACTTCTAGATAAAATGGGTGAAAATGTACTAGGTTTCAATCCCCTTAGAATCGGGTCATTTTGTATTATTAGGTACTTCTTTCCGAAAGGCTAAGAGTACACTGTTTCAATCCCCTTAGAATCGGGTCATTTTGTATTATACGAGTGGTATGTTGCTAGTCTTATCAAAAAGTCGTTTCAATCCCCTTAGAATCGGGTCATTTTGTATTTGGCATGGAGATATAGAGGCTTTGATAAGAGAGTTTCAATCCCCTTAGAATCGGGTCATTTTGTATTACTGACTGACTGACTGACTGACTGAGACTGTTTCAATCCCCTTAGAATCGGGTCATTTTGTATTCAAGGAAACTCCAATGAGAGAAATCATAACACAAGTTTCAATCCCCTTAGAATCGGGTCATTTTGTATTCTACAAGAGGGCAAGAAAGCAACATCAATGGACTGTTTCAATCCCCTTAGAATCGGGTCATTTTGTATTTCACTAAGACTGTAGCGATTGAGTCAGGTCAGGGTTTCAATCCCCTTAGAATCGGGTCATTTTGTATTGAGAAATCCTCCTAAGCATTCGCTCAGACAAGAGTTTCAATCCCCTTAGAATCGGGTCATTTTGTATTCTATCTCAGCACGGTAAATAGCTGGTTCGCTTTCTTAAAAAAAACTGAAATAAAATTTTGTACTTTTTCATGATAAACCTAGAAATTTATATTTTAAAATTTAACAATTAAATTTCAAATAACATGTCCTAATTATAGCTAAATTATGCTGATATTTGAATACTATTTTGATTATTGTAAGCAAATTTATATGCATCAAAAGCTTCATATCGTAGTAATACTTTTGTTGTTTCTTTATTATAAAGCAAACCATTAGAATCTACTCCCAATTTTAAGTCTTGATAGTGATAGGTAGGATATATATTGTTTCTTAAATCAGGAGATAAGTTAACTCTAAACTGTTTCACAAAATTATAATATTCTCTATCTGTATTTTTTGTAACTCTAGTATCTGTAGCTTTAGTATTTTTCAATTCATAAAGTAAGGACTTGATTTCTTGAATCTCTATGAAAAGTTCATCGGCCCATTTTGGTTTGTCTTCTGCTTCACCACTAAACATTATGTCTATTTTTTCATATATATCCATTTTTTATCCTTGTATGAGATTTGGTATTCGTAAGTTAATTCCGCAGTTTAGGTTTATAGAGGAAAGTTTATCTACCTTATATATACGAATATCGTCTTCTTCTTGATTAAGAATTGCATCAAGCGTTTGTGTTATTTCTACAATATCTTCTTGTGAAGCAAGTGTATAAAAAAAGAGTGATTTTTGAATGCGAATAGCCACCTTTTCTAGTGCTTTTGCTATTTTAGAAAGCCTTTTTGGGTCAGCTATGTCGTAACATATTAAAAAATTAAACTTCTTCATAATTATCTACCTTTGCTAAAATTTTCCCATATCTATCTATAAAATAAACATCAAAGTATGAAGATAATTTTATAGCATGCGCTATAGAAATATCTATAAGTTTGTTCAGGTAGATTTCTTTTATGTGTATATAGCCTATTACAGTCTCAGTGCTTTGTGATTTTACTATTAAGTAATCTGAACAAATATTTATCATAGTCTTTGAATCTTTAATTATTATAGTTTGCTTCATAAATCATCTTTTTAAGATTTGTTATTTCTGAATCAAGTTTTGGCTTGAGTGTATTTATCAAAGTTACAAACTCACTCCAAATTTTCTTTCTTCCTTCATATTTGAGATATACACCACCTTTTTTGCTAAAGTCATCGATTTGCAGTAAATTATGCTTAAAAATTGACAGTACAGCTTGGTTTATTGGAGCACGAAAAACTTCTAGTATATCAGATGCTAATGCATTATGCGATCGAAAAGGTGTATGTAAGTACCCTAACGATGGTTCAAATCCATGACTTAAAAGCTTTACAGTGATTATATTGTAATACAATGAGTACCAGTAAGATAGTAGTGCATTTACGGGATCTTTAGGTGGTTTTTTACTTCGTACACCTTTATGTAAATTTTTAGATATTTTTTGGAAAAATATTTGAAAATAGAATCTTGCAAATGCACCTTCTATTCCCATTATCTCATCAATCTGGTTTGCATCTTTGATTTGCTGAAGTTGTTTGGATATATCTATATCATGGTCTATATTTTGAAGTTGTTTTTGGTGTGATATGAGTTTATTAGATACAAAGTACTTAGCAAATATTATCTTATCTTTAATAGAGTGGTACTGCATGAGTTTGATATCGGAATTCTTAGCATTAGCACTATTAATGATACTAAAGTTATCGTTATTATAAGAGATAATTAGTATTGAAATATTTTCTTTTGTTAGTTTAAGTATGTCCTTAGAATGAAGTGTAGCTCTATGATTAAGGATAAGTATATCCATAAGTTTAAATGGGATTGTATGCTCTTCATATTTAATGGAATTATTCTCTATTTTGAGTATTACATCTTTTTTGTCTATGATAGCTATCTTCATAATATAATGAGCCCATTTTTCTCAAATGTAATCTGAGAAGCTTTAGCAAGTAAAATCGTTTGAGAAAAGACTTTAATTATATTTACTTTGTCATTATCTTCAATAATAGAGTTTAACTCTTTGACGAGTTGTTTGAGACTTTTAGCATCAAGAGGTGCTTCAACAGCTGATTTCTGACCACCAAGTGCATATGAATATGCAATATTTTTCACTTTTCTTAGACGGTTTTTGTCAAAAATATCGTAAGCTATTATATAATTATGCATTATGCCTCCATATAATCAAGTAGATTGATATTGCTCTTTTTATAGTTTTTGATGTACTTAAAAAGATTTTCTAAACTTTTTTCGCCAACGCCTTTTACTCTAAGTAATCCACTAAGACTATTTATTTGTGGATTGTTAAGTGATTCTCGTATTTTTTTCACCTTGTCTATTCTGATTTTAGATTCATTTTTTATTGTTTCGTCATCTATATTTTTAAAGACTGATTTAAATTCTTCATAGAGATCATCTTTAGCTTCTGGATCGAAATGCCATATTTCTATTTCTATATCGCATCTACTAAGGTATTTTTGCATTAAAGAAAATGAGAGTTTAGGATTTAACCCACCTCTATCGGCACCAAGTAAAGGAAATGCAATAGATGTAATACCTTTTTGTTTATAAGTGTCGACAAACTTTTGTAAACCTCTTTCTAAATATTCTTGTTTTGATGGAAGTTTCCAGTCGTACTTTGTTGGAAAATTTAAAATATTTTTATTTTCCAATTTGTAAATCCATAGTATTCCAATATCTAGCTGATTCTTATCACAAAGTTCCTTGTATTTTTTAAACATATTTTCTTCTCTAAGTTTAAACTCAAATGCGATTCCAGCGCCCATTACGCCTACACAGTTAACGGTATTAACAATAGTTTGACACTTTGTTGTAAAAATATTTCCTGTTTTTTCAATAATCATTTTCTTCTCCTAATATTTAAAAAATAGATTTGGTTTAACAATCACTTGAGAGTCTTTTAAATTATATCTCTGTATGAGTTGCCTTTTCATAGAGCTATCTTTACAGTAAATCCCAAGTAAGTTAGATATATCAACCTTGTTGTATACAAGTACCTCTGCCATCATTGTTTGTTTGATTTGATAAGCATTTTCTTTTCCATTCCAGCTTTGACTTTGCACTAAATCCCAATTTATTTTTTCTAAATCATTAATATCATTATAAAAATGAACACTATCAGTTGAGGCATTCTTATTTGTAAATAGTACATTGTTTTTCAAAAGTATTTTTTTATTAAATGCCAATATCACGACATCTTCATCTTTATTTTTGTACATCATCGCATTTCTAGGGTTAAAATAAAACGGCACATAGTCATGGACTTTTCTTCCATAAATATTTTCTCTTCTTTCTCTTCTGCTATTTACATCAGTGTTGGAGATATCTCTTTTCTTATAAGGATTATTATGAGCTTGTAATCCATACTTAAAAATAGAATCTAAGTTATTTATATGAGTCATATGATCTAGTGAAGTAAACCCGTAGTTGTTAAGTCTCATTTAGCCTTCCTTATGTTTGATAAGGAAAGTATAGAAGATTAGGTAGTCATATAATGACTACCTATATATGATTACTTATTGTTTCTTGAAGTTTTTTTAAGTATGCCTCTCTTAGTTCTTTTGGTTCTAAAATTATTAAGTTTGGAAGCCACTTTTGTATAAAGGGTAAAATTTCTAGTTCTTGTGTGTATTCTAAGGTAAATAGTATACTTCCATCATTGAGTTTTTCTTTATATTTTTGTGAAGAAAGAAATATTTTCATATCTTCCTGAAAATAATGTGCTATATCTTTTTTTGCTTTAATAACGGCAATTTTTTTCTCTTCACCATAAAGTGTCATTGAGTTTTGAACAGATTCTAAAAACTTCATTTGTTTAGTTACTGTTGATGATTGGAAGTGTTCAGACTTTGTAGCATATTCAACTCTTTCTATAAAGTTAATACGTCCAAATCGAAGCCTCTCTTTGGAATCTATATAGGCTACATACCAATTGTTATCCATAAATACAAGCTTTAAACATTTGAGATTATCATAAACTTGTGTATCACCAAGGAATTTTAATTTTGCATACTCTTTAGCTTCTATGATGCGCTTTAGATGCTGAAAACTCTGTTTTGATTCTAAAGTATTTATATCTTCAAAGGGAGTGTTTTTAAACATATAAATATGTTTGTCTTTTTTGGTGAACTCTTCGAGTTCTTTAAATATTTCAGGATCAGAATCATGTGCCATATTGAAAAGCCATCCAATCTCTTGAGCATGTTCAAAAGTTTCTAAAATTACATCTAGCTTTTTGATGAGTTTGTAAGATTCTCTTTTGCTACCTTCAAGTTTTACTATGTTTTCATGTTCACTGGAAAGTTCTCGTAAAAGTCGTACTGTTTGTTTTGGACTCAGCTTAAGTTCTTCTTTTAAAACATCATCGTATCCAGAGAGTGTTTTATCTTGCCTTTTATCGAACTCTTTTAGTATAAAGTAGTATTTTTGGAGTGTATTTAAATCTTTAGACATTTTATTTTCCTATTCTAATAGTAAAATAAGACTCAAAAGTATCTATAAATATTGGTAATTTTTGAATATCTTGATTTACTTTATCTTTCCTCTCGTTAGACTGATGTACAATATTATTTCTAATTTGAGAAATACTATCATCATGTTTTGTATAAAAATACCTACCATATTTATCATCTCCCAATGATTTTTTTGCTTCTTCTCTTTGAGAATACTCATCTAAATCATAATTTTTTAGTTCGCAAGATTTTGAAATAATAGCTTCATAGAGTGCTAAATAAGATAAAGCATAACTTTTATTTTCATAAAGCCATTTTGCTAATTCATACTGAAAATTACTTTGAATATCTGTATCAAACCTAGATGTAATCGTGATCAGTTCATCTGATAATAATTTAATAATCTTATTGTTAGATTCTTTTATTTTCTTTATCTTTCTGTTCGCATCTTTTATAAATTGCCATAATGATGACATATTAGCCAATTGTAAATTATTACTAAATTGTGTAAAAACTTTTGCAACATCATTATTGGAGTCTTCTTTGGATAAAAGCATAACAAGCTGCTCTGCATTAGAATTGTGCTTAAACATACTTATTGCTTTAGACCACTCTAGTAAATCAAAAAAGATTTTAAAATCAATAATTTCTGATTTATTCTCAGAAAACATACCATAGAAAACACCTTTGATTTCTACAGAAGGTGCATCGAAGATAGAAATAAACTCAAGTAAAAAGATATTTAAAATTGGCATATATCTAAACCCATGGGTTATGTCCAAATAAATTTCGTCTCCATCGTTAATATATTTTTTTATATTTAGTAAAATTTCAAAATTATCCCAAATTTCATCAGCGTTATTTTTCTCATACTCTATAAGTATTGATGTAGAGCCTTTAAAATTCAAGAAACTATCAATTTGACTATTGAGTTTTTTTAGTTTAGCTAGTTGTATTCCATTTTGTTTTTCAGTTGTAAGTTCATCTAAGTACTCTTCATCCTCACCATTAAAACTATAATATAAATTATCCCACATTGACTTATTTGTACCAATGAAAATTACTTTGTCTATCTTAAAATGCTCTATAAGAACTTTTGCCGTTAATGTTTCAGGATATTCTTTGCCATCAATTTTATAAATAGTTTTTTTATAATCTTGGTCACTATCTTTTTTTATATCACCTGTACCTAATGAACTAATTAAAATCTTTGCCATTTTAAACCCCTTTATGTAACTCTAGTTTAGCTTTCTCTACATACTCTAAAATAGTTTCAGAGCCTTTGTTGTTCTTTTTCGCTTCCCATTTTTTTATAAAACTTTCTAATGATTTTTTGAGTTTAGCCTTATACTTAGGGTTGTGTATAGCTTCCCAAGCATTTTTAGCTATTTCATTTACTTTAGTAAATTTATCATTTTCTTGTTTATTTACTAAGCTCTCTTTTAGTTCTTTTAGTTCTTTTAAATCTTTATATTTCTCTATAAAACTTTCCATCTTTTGAATGTTTTTTGATTCTGTAACCTCTTTAAGCTCTTTTTGAAATACTCTTCGTTTTTCATCCTCAATCTCTTTAGCAAGTAGTACCTCTTTTTGCTTCTCAATTTCTTCTAAATCGCTTTGAGAGACTAAAGACTCAACAGAGGTTTTTGTAATATTTAATAAAGAAGTATAGCTTTTTAAAAACTCCCTAGATGTTTTAGCCTTAGAAAACTCTGGCAATTCCATATATTTTAAAGAAGAATTTCCAGAATTGTTTTGTTCAGATGCCATTGTAACAAGTTCCATGATTTGAGGAGATTGTGACCAATCATTTATCACTTGCATCATTGCTATCTCAAATTTTTTTACAGAGGATATTTTTTCTTCTATATTTTCTACTGTAACTTTTATTTTTCCATAGCCTAATGATTTAGCTAGACCAATATTGTGAAAAGTACCTTTTGTATTATGAAAAGTTAAACTAGATAATATTGCTCCTAACTCTTCTTTTTTAAGGTTGTGGTATCTAAGCTTTCCTTGAAAAACAACACCCTCTTTAAGAGGGGAAAAAGAAGTTCCAATATTATCATTCTCCTCTATCCCTCTTTTAACTGGAGTATTTGACTTATGAATAGGGTATCTTTTTCTACCAGCTATCTCAAAACCTTGATTCATCATAGTAATGTATGTACCAGCATTTTGTTTTACATAGATTGGATAGTATGATGCCCTAGGAGTTCCTAAAATTTCAGTTCTAGTGTTTAACTCTTTTATATTGCTTATTGCTTTAAAATGACTAAATTGTACTCGCCCTTTCAAGGCACTGTTTTTATTTGCATAGCCAAAGATCGTCTGTGCTAAATCCAATTTTCCCTCATTAAAATGTATCGGTGCAATACCATCTTTTATGCTATATTCATAAGGAAGTTTATATAAATAAGATAAACCAAAATGTGCTATCTCTCTACCCTTTTTTTGAAAAAATACTGGAACTTTTTCTCCATTATGAAGTTTTTCTTTCCAATATTTCCAATCTGCTGATTCAAGTGGTTGTGTAGTTCTTTTATCAAAATATGCAAATAAAAAATTATCCATCACTTTTTTATTAAGCTTTATATTTTCTTTTGGTTCAAAAAATATAAACTCATATACTTTACCACTTGGAATTTTTTTACCTTCATCTCTCCCGCTTGGTTGTCCTGTTAGAACGATAGTTCCTTGTAAACTTGAACTCTTGTTCTCTTCGTACCTTTTGTCTCCTACGGTTGATGTAGTGGTATGTTTAAAGTTGTAAGTAAAATTATTTGATTGGATTAATTCATACTTTTTTAGTGCTGTTTTATTTTCTGCTTTATTCCCAAATTCACCTTTTTTAAACTTTGAAGCAAAATCAATATTAAATATTTTATCTATCTCCTCATGTTTAATTCGACCTGGTCTTCCGCAATCATTAATGATGTAGTCATCCCCATCTTTTAGTAGCCAGCCACAATGCATATTAGCAGGTTGTATTTTGGACATATATAAATCCCTATTAGATAAATCTCTTACGGCATAAGTATTGTCTGTAAATAGTTCTTCACCTAGTTTTGCAAAACTCATAATCTCTAAAACATTACGAACCATACCTTTTACACTTGTTGATGGTATATAATACTCTCCATTATGATTGCAAAACTTTTCTTCATCTTCATGGTCTCGTATAAAAATAGGACTTTTAGCAGTTATAGTAATATCTAAAACACCGCTTTCTCCATCTTCAAAAGGAACATCATGACTAACATCTTCTGACCATGAAGGGAAAAATACTTTCTCGTTGAGTGGTACAAAATTAAATGGTGCTGTTATCATTTTAAATCTCCTTTTTCAAATCCAGTAAACACAACTTTTTTGAGTTTTTTTACTTTCATACCTGCACAAAGTTCATCAACCTCTTCTTCCCATATTTGAGCCATTTTTATCTTTGGTAAGTTTTCTATATCTGAGATATATTCTTGTGTATCATTTTCATCTATATCTGAGATGTTTGTTTTGGAAACTAAAAAGCTTTCATTAACCTGCTTAATGGCTATGGACTCTTTGTCATTACAAAAATGAGCCTCATAAATAAATCCCTCTTCATCTTCAATACTTACAGCTTTTCCATCATAAAAAATATCTTTATTTTTATCTATAGGTCTATGAGAAAACTGCACATAGCCTTGATAGTTTTGTAAAGAGTTTATATACTCTATTATTTGGGTTTTATTTTTTTTCATCTACTTCTCTCCTGATTCAAACAGTAAATGTTTGATAAGTTTTATGAGTATATCTTTGTCTTTTGGATCGCTACTTGCTACTAAAAGTGCTAGTGTTGTCAGTGCATTTTCATTGATTTTTTTCTCACCACTCTCTTTATAGAGATAATCACACTTATCTAAAAAGTAGATAAACAAAAATGCCCCACTACGTTTGTTACCATCACTGAATGGATGGTCTTTTATAATGAAGTACAGAAGATGCGTTGCCTTGTCTTCTATGCTAGGATAAAGCTCAACGCCACCAAAAGTTTGGTAAAGGTTGCCAACTATTCCAGCAAGTTGATCTTCTTTTTCATTTGCAAATAATTTTGTTGCTTCACCTTTTTGTATCAAAGAACTCTTTAGTT
The DNA here is from genome assembly GCA_030949825.1 of Sulfurimonas sp. GTDB lineage: Bacteria > Campylobacterota > Campylobacteria > Campylobacterales > Sulfurimonadaceae > Sulfurimonas. The sequence continues at coordinate 29,347 of JAUZSC010000016.1, read as the reverse complement.
CTTGTAAAACTTTTTTTACTTCATTGTATGTCAGTGCATATAATGAGCTTTTACCACTAAAGTCTTCTATGTTACTTTTGTCGTAACTCTCAAGTAGAGTGAGTGTTTTAGTATAGGTATTAAGTAAAGAAAGTATCTCTTTTTCTTGTCCTATCTCTTTTGTAGATAAAAAGTTTACTGTTTGCTTTAGATTACTTAAAAGCTCTTTTGTTTGTGTTACTTTTTTCTCATTTATAGCATAACCATCTATAAGGTATTTTTTGAGTACAGATGTTGCCCATTTTCTAAATAGAGTTGCTTCTTTTGAGTCTACTCTGTATCCTATTGAAATAATCATGTCTAAATTGAAGTACTCAATTTCCCGTGTGACTTCTCTTTCTCCCTCTATTTGAACTGTTGCAATTTTTGCAACAGTTGAATCTACTTCGAGTTCCTTACTATTAAAAATATTTTTAATATGACGAGATATACCAGATTTATCTCGATTAAACAGTTTAGAAATCTGATCTAAACTAGCCCATATTGTTTCATTGCTAGTATCACTATTGAAACTTATCTCGCCATTAGAAGATTGAAATATTTCTATTTTATTTTCCATCTGACTTACTCCAGCTTCCGATAAACACACCATGCCCTTTAGTCGTCATGCCACCTAGAGCTAACATTCCAGTTGTTATGTCTGTGAGTGCAGATTCAAAAGCTTCTTTTTCTGTTCCTACTACATCTTTATGTAGAAGAATTTCTATCTCCAACTCATCTTTTTGTGCTATAGTTTTTTCTTGAAATAATGCTCCATCAATTGCACCCCCTGTAAAGCGGTCTATACTAACATGGTCAAATATTTTACTTTCATTATTGTCTACTAAAAAACAGTCACTAAAGATAACTTTTCCTTTTGAGCCATCTATCTCTTTTTTTGAATCCTTAGCTTCTCCAAATATCTCTTTGATAGACTCTTTTGCATCACTGTTACCAATATATCGTTCTTTTTTTAAATTATAATGATATGTTGTACGATGTGCTATAGCACCTTTTAAAGAAGAAGCAGGAATTAAAATCATTTTGTCTGTTAGGTCTTTTTTATCATAATCTATTGTCTGCTCGTATACAGGTGTCATATCTGCATCGCTATCTCCGAATCCACTACCAAACATAAAAAAGTCATCTGGTTTTATTTTTAAACTGTATTTTATGTAATTAGAGGAGTTTACACTCTCTATTTTATGAGTCTTGCTAAGTAAGTGATTTAAACTACTTGAATAATTTTCATAGCTTTCTAAATCAAATTCATCAGTTTTTATCTCTATGATCTTAAACTTTCCAAACCCTTTTGTACTTCCCCCACCAAGTCTAAAAGAGGTACTTGAGAGGAGTGATAAAATCTCTTCAAAACTCTCTTTGTCATTTTCTATAAGCTCAATGCTAAATTTAAACCTTGTTCCTCTATAAACTACTTCTTCATCAAATTTACCATGTTCTTTAGCTACACCTTTTTCTGTTATAGCTGTATGTTCTCTAATTGGTAAATTGTCAAATAGTTTTAAAAATCTTGATTTTTCAAGAAGTAATTCTTCACTGACTTTATCATTTTCATCTAATAGTAAAGCATTGGAAAATATCACTTTTGAACCATTGTCATCCCCGAAAATATCATTTACTTTTTCTGCCTTAAAATCTTTTCTCAAAACACCTGCGATACTAGTACCAAGAATCATTGGCAAAGCATTAAAATCTCTTTGAATAGGGCTATCTTGGATTAAGTCGCTTGCATTACTTCCAACTTTAAGTGGGCTAACTGCCTGTAGAGTTATATGTGCTACTTTTCTAGTCATTACTGCTCTCCTCTTTTAGATTTCTTACTTTTGGCATCTGCATGGATAATAATTTAAAAAACTGTAGATCTTCAGAACTATGGAGTAATGTATCTATCTGTTTCTTATCCCAAGTGACTTTTCCACTGCTCACATAGTCTTCTATTTCTTTTTTAAAATCATCTTTAGCAGATGTGCAAATACTTCTAATTTTCCCCCATTGTGATTTATTGATTTTTACATATAATTTATAGTGTTTATTTTTAAAAGTATCAACTTCGTTAGCTAAGTCTAATTTTTCTTTTTTGCTGTCTTCTCTACGCTGTAGAAATTTTACTAAATCTGAAGTAATATCTATTTCTTTAGTTCGTGTGTTTTCTTCATCTTTACTATTGGTTATAAGTTTAAAAATTTTCTCCATTAAAAACACAGGGTTTACAATAATCTCACCAAAACCTTCACTTTGGTATGCCCCTGCATAGTTTGGTATTGTTTCAATTTTTATATCTTTTAGTACTATTACACTTCCTCTATTTATACATACTCTTTCATAATCCTTCGTTTGTCTCATACCGTTGTAAGGTGTAAAAGAAGATCTTTTTATTTGCGTTTTTTCATATACAATATTTTTATCATCAAGTCCATCAAAAAGGTATGTTAAATCATAAGTTGGATTTCCTTCTTGGTCTGTAAGTGCTAATCTGCTGTTGAGATACAGAACTAGCTCACTACTTCTATTTTGAGTTGAGAGTTCTTCATTTTTACCTTTAAGCTGTATATCTACTAACCCATATTGAGCTGACTTTGACTTTCCTAATCTTTTTTTACCTATAAGATTGTTTTTTATGAGTTCTAAGTCTTTAAGTGAAAGTGAATCAGTATACTTTAGGGTAAATTGCCATTTGCTAGCACTTTGTATAGCACTATATCCATACATTGAGCTATCTAAACTTTTTCTATTTTCTTTATCGTAAGCACTTTTTTGAGAATAGTTATACTCTACCTCTATTATCTCTTTTTCTTTTGTGATATAGCCATTTCTTTTTTGTTTTAATTGTTTAGAAGAGCTAAAATTTTCTATAAGATGATGATTATAAAGCATTGTGTCATCTAATTTTTCGTGGAAATAGGAGAGTGGCATTTTATATGTTTGTGTATCGTATTTTAATATCGTTGCATCTCCAAATTTTACATCACCGCTATGAAAAACATTAAAACTATCCTCAAAATCACCATATTTAGAAGCTACCATACCCAAAAAATTACTTCCAGGGATAAAGTCTAGTTGTTTTATGTTGCCCTCGGTGTTTGATGTAGCAGGAAGAACGATATCACTTAAAAATTCTACTTGAAATACTAAACTTTTCATGATAACTCTCCGATTATAAATTCACATCTTCCTAAGCCACGATTACGGTTAAGCCCCATTCTTTTTATTAGCTTTAGAGATTTACTTAGCATTAGAACTTCTTCTTTTGATGGTATATCGAGAATCTCACCATTGACTGTAAGAGGCACAACAACTTCTATTTCTCTTAAGCTATCATCAACCGCTATACCAGCTGAGCTTATTTGTGTAGATGCTATTACATCGTATAAATTATTTACTAACTCATTTAAGACTATCTGTTCTTTTGTATCAGAATCAAGGACTGCATTTGAAAAATAGCACTTAGCCATATCAACGCCTTCTACTCCAAAGCAATTCTTAACAAGAGCATCACTTTTTAATAGTTCAGCCATTTCACGAGCAAGCCCTTTTATGGTTTTAGCAGGAACATAAGGTATATTATCTTTGTCTTTTACAACAGAACTGTCTAGTTTTGCACCTGCACTTAAACCACTACTAAGATGCCAGTAGTCAAGAAATTTTATTTGGTATTTTAAAGTCATTACTTAGTTCCTTTTATACTTGTTACTGAGAGTATTTGTAAAATATCATAAATTGGAGTTTTACTAAACCCATCCTTATCTATAATAAGCTCCTGAGATGATAGTTCTTGATTTATATTTTTTAAATTTCTATCCATAATGCAACTGTTCCATTTTCCACTTTCATCCGTGATAGTATTAATTCTCTCCAAAAGAGTATCTGCATTTTTTGCATTTTTGTAAAGTTCACCCATCCAATTTCTTAGTCTACTTATAGGGCTTCCATCACATTTATATGCTTCGAGGCTATTTTGAAAGTCTTGGATTAGCACTTGGTTTTTTTCATCTAAATAATAGGGACCAAAATCAAGTCTAATTATTCCTTTATCGTTTTTTATTGTTCGTTCATCTTCTATAAATTTATCCCAACTTTGGAAGTTACTGCTCTGTATATTGTGAAACATCAAACTAGAAGGTGCTAAATCTTCATTTATTTTTTTACTGTGTTTTTTACTCACCCCGCACAAAGTTTCAGCTAAATCTACTGCATAATGAAATGGATACTTTTCATTTGTATAGGCTATGCCCGCACATGCTGTAAGTTTATTTCCTAATGTTTTTTCTGTTTGAGTTTCAAAGTTACTTAAAAATTCTTTTGTAAAGTCTAATGCATCATCTGCATTACATATAACAGTAACATCATCACCACCTAAAATGATTTCTCTTAAAGCTTTTTCACCTTTAGCTAGTTTAAACGCCTCTTGTGTTGCCTGATCTAATTTGAATGAAAACTCACTCAAAGGGATTTTCAATTTTGGTATAAGTTGCCCTAAGCCATTTCCATCAATATGTACAACTGCTATTTTATTTTTGCTATTTGATAGTTTATGTAAATCTGTATTTGATTTATCCTTTATACTCTCATACGCTTGTAGTTTTTGTGATGTGGCTTTATCCATATCCTTTGATATGAGAGGCTTTGCGGTTGAAGGATTAAGCTTCATAATATTTATACTTAAATCAAGTGCTATAGACGGTTTGTTTCTTTGTATTTTTAATTTTTTCTCAAGCTGATTGATGTCCTCTTGTGTATGCTTGTCTTTTATTTCAAGAACAGCTTGAGATATTGAGATTCCATAAGCACTTTTTTGGATTAACTTTGGAAATTCTAAAACAACTTTTTCACATAAGTCTTTGTCATCAAATATTGCTTTTATATTTCCTGCAGCATTTAAAAGTATATGCTCATCTCCTCCCTTGTAAGCCGATATTTTTTCAAATTCAAATACAACACTCTTAACTAATTCGCTTGCACCGACAATTTCTTTAAGTTTGTTTGTTGCAAAAATAAACTCTTGAATACCTTGAACACTAGCCCCATATAAATATTTACTCATATAATTTCCTCTATTTTAATTTTCCCTAGTCCAAATACAGTGCTTTTACCGCACCCTATAAGTTCCCCAAGTTTTAAGATATTAAAACTTTCTGTATTGAGATCTCTAATTATAATTTTTCCCATCATTCCACCTAAGTTCATTGTTGTTTTTTGACGATTACTATGTCTTGTGAGTTCTTTATACTTAAGTTCTTTTTTTATTATATTTCCCTCTGTTACATACGGAAACTTTTTAAATTTTCGACCAAGTAATTGCATCTGTCTTTGATAAATTGAATTAACAATATCTTTTAGTTCTATACTGTCATTGCGAAGTAGCTTGTTGTCCTTTTTTATTCGTAGGGGAGTTACAAACTTTATGCAAACATCAGTAGAGATTCTATCTATCACAAATGTATTTATAAAATCTTTGGGTAGTTTTAGTTGTCCGTCTATAAAGCAGTTTTTATCATTTACATAGATGTCAAACTCTTTATATATTTTGTGTTCTTTTCCTAGTCCATTTTGAGTTAACATCAAATGAAATGCCGAAATAACATAAGGAAGTTTTTGTGTAGCTGAATCAAAAAGATAAAAATCAAATTCATAAAACTCTTTAGCAAGTTCAAAATCAAATCTATAATTATGAGGTTTGTTTTTTTGTTCATAAAATTCATAATATAAACAGTTTTGAGATGCAAAGCAATCGTTACATTCAAAAGATGGGTTAATACAAGTTACTTTTTTAAGCGCATATCCTAAAGCTCCTCGTAATTGAGAACCAACAAAATAAGGTGGTTTTGTAGAAGACTTCATAATAATAGATAGTTTTGTAAATTCCATGTTTTATTTTATCCCATATTCTCTAAATTTAACATGTTTAAATATAGATTTTTTAATAATCAAATCATTTTCCTTGTAATCATAACTGGCAAATTCGACTTATAAGCGAATACCTTAAACCAGAATTGTAGCTTAATTCTTAGTCATTTTTTGTCTATCTGATTTGTTTAGATAAGAAGTTTTGCATACTTTCTTCATCTTTTGCAACAGCAAAATGTCCTGAGCTATGTACAAACTCCATAGAATCATCTTGTTTTAGTGCTTGCCCATTTAATTCAAATGAGCCTAACTTTTTAGATGGGATTCTAACCTTCCAGTTTTTATCATCCAAATCTTCCCACACTACCGCTTTTATCTCTGGAGTTTTTATACCATTTATGTAACTTGCCCAGTGAGTTGTAAACTTATCTAGTTCTATAATTTTATGATTATTGTCAAAGAAAAAAGAGTTATTAATAATATAATTAGCTTCCTCAAAATCTTCCTGAGATCTCTTCATAGATTCAAGCACAGTCATTGCAAACTCAACAGCCTTATCAAACTGAATGTCTTGTTCCAGTGAAGTTATATTATTATGATTATAAGACTTTAATAAAGATGAAAATTCAAAAGGTTTAGCTTTTTGGATACCAGTATCATTCATATCTATTACATGGATTAACTTTGATATTTTTGGATACATGTGATTTAAACCTATATAATCCCATATCAAACCAGCAGAACTTTTCCCACCTTTAAATTGATGATGATCAAAATGCTTTACCCCATCAAATTTTCTACCAATATCAATTACCATATCATATTTTGAAAAGTCAGTAGTATTATGATCTACTCTTTTAACTTCAATATCATCATCTGTAAATATTTTTAAAAGTGCTATAGCAGTAACTTCATCTGCATGCATTATTTTATTATGTGTAGCAATTATTTTTTTCATAACTTCTCCAATTAATTTACAAAAGTATACTTATATATACGGACAAATATTGTCTATTTTAAAATAAAGAAGTCTGTCTATACACTGTCTTATTAAAATTTAATGGTGATTTCATGGCTTTATCTAGTAAATTTAAATTTATTAATGAAACTAAAATTGCACAGGTCCTTGCCTGACAATTTATAGATTTTTTAGGATTAAATTCTATATCACTAAATGCATCATATTTAATCAAATTCTCTTTTATATAATTTATATGTGGGTATAGTGCTTTTACGTATATCCAATCATAAAAAGCACTTTTTGGTTCAAGTTCCCAAGTCTGATTTTCAAATTCAAAGCATTGTAAGGAGCCCGAATTTTTAATTCTCTCATCCCTTTTTGCACTCAATGAATCCTTAGTATATATATCATTATAAGGACCACCATTTTCAAATACTTTACTTCCTTGGAAAGCAGATTCAATACTGATACTTCCATAATCATTAGTATCTAACATAAGATTAAACGCACTAAGCCTACAACCTAATTTTTCACTTGATTTTGTAGACACTTCTAATATACTGTTATATCCTTGTTTACTAGAACTTTCATGAAGAGAGGTAATACATTTTAATTTTTGAGAGAGAGCAAAACCATTATAATATTTAAACTCAACATTAACTTCTTTAAATAATTCTTTAGAATCATTAGTTGGGATAAAAATAGGTCTATTTGCCATTGTAAATTCCTTTAATTTGATTTGTAGTAATAGAATTAAAAATCATAATTTCTGCTTTTCTTGCTTCTTTTCTCGTGTAAAAATCTTTTTCATATAAAATCGTATCAAAATTTATTATCTCTTCAAGTTCATCACTCTTGAATATTTTTGCATTATAAGTATTTGCTAGTATATTAGAAAATAGAGTATTTTTAGCAGTCATACTATCTATATCTATTTCTATCCAAACTGGATCAACTATTCTCCCATCTCTCTTAGCAATATGATACATTGGATGGTCTTGAATAAAAGACAAGTGAATACACTTATCTAATCCTTTTCGTATATCTTGACGATGGCTAGAATCACTTGCACCATAACGAGATACTTCTATTTTTTCCTTTAAAAGAGTGTTAAGAGGTAATAAACCATTTTCTTCAATTGAACCGATATTACTTCGATCAGTAAAATGCCAAATTGAATTTATTCCATGATTGTTAAGTATCTCTTGAATGTTCATTTTAATTTCCTTAGATTCTATTTCTAAGGAAATTATATAAAACATAATGGACATATGTCGTCTATCTAATAAAAATCAACATCTTCTTTCATATTTTCAAACATTATCATGAAATCACTATCAGGACTTGTATCAAACTTCGGTATATATGAATTTTCATGCAGTTTATTTACATCATAGTTTTTAAGATAAAAGTATGTTTTTGTAAATTTTTTAATCTTTTTTTCTTTGTATTCTCGATTAAACCTTTTAAATTGATTTTTTACAAAGCTATCCAAAGAGTACAAAAGTGTTTCATCATTAATATGCCTAAAGAACTGCATCCAGCCGTACTGTTTATTCTCATAAATACAGCCAGATATTTTAAGGTTTAGCTCCTTGTATAAGTTTTTGTCATTTTGTTTATTATCATCAGATGTTTCAAGGTCTAATCCCCAATCTAATTGTTTAGCTTGGTTCTTGTAAAAGACTTCAACAATCCTATCTCTGAGTTTATCAACGGATTGTTCTCGTACAGATATGATGTTATCATAGAATTCAAATCCTAAAAATTGAAACCTATCTTTATATATTGTTCCTGAAGTTGATTTATCACTACCATCTTTAAACGTATGTACCTCCAAAAGCAAATCTTCGAAATCTTTACATATAGATGATTGAATAGCCTCAACATCATTGCTATCGCATAAAATTAAAATATCATCAACAAATCTGAAATATTCCAGGTTAGCTGGCTTTGAATATTTCACATCTAAATCATTGAGATATATAGAAGCTAATATATTTGAGATTGAAAGTCCTTGAGCAACACCTTTAGTTTCAATATTATTCTTTTTATCTACTCTCCTTCCCTTAGCTATCGTGATTTGAGTAAGTGCTTTTTCCAATAAGTATAATGCTTCCTCATCATTGATATGTTCTTTTAATTTTTCTAATAAAATTGCATGATTAATATTTGGATAAAAACTCTTTATATCTAGTTTTATAAAGCTATCGTATTTTTTAGATTCTATTTGCTGCTTGATTGTATGAATCTTTGTACTTACATTACTATCAGAAATTTTATCTTTAAATTCTATCGCTAAAAATTGATGTAAAGCACTCAAGACTAATTTATCTCTATTTGTAGGAATTGATATCATTCTTGGATTTGAATGCCTACTTTTCAAAATCAACTGTTCTTTATATGGAGAAATATTATAAGTTTTATTTTTAACTTTTCGCTTTATAATACTTATCTCTTCATCAATTATTTCAGAAAACTTATTTGTGCTTATTCCATCAGTACCAAGAGTATAGCTATTTTTTAGTTTAGTTTTAAATGTTTTTTTTAAAGTTTCTCTTTTTAAATATTCAGTAAATTTCAATTTTTATCCTTTTAGTAGACCTATAAAGTTTGTGTTTGTCACCTAACAAAATTGTTAAGCCTAGAAATCTAAAGTGCAAGCACTTAAATTTCTCAGTCATTACCTCTTAAAAGAAGTCTATCCATTGCTGAATAATAGGTCTAATAAAATTATAAGAAAATAAATAGACATATAATGTCTATTCTATGCTTTTCTTCTCGTTAAAAGGGTATTTCATCTTCATCAATATCAATTGAAGGTATTTCTTGTGGATTCACCGCAGGAGTTTTACTTATTGGATATTGAGTTTGAGGTGTATTTATATTTACTGGACTAGAGTTTCCATAGTCATTATTACTTGAACTCTCTTTATTCCCTAGCATCTGCATTATATCAACAGTAACTCCATGCTTTGATCTCTTTTGTCCATTCTGGTCAGTCCATTGCTCAAATACCAACTTACCCTCTACTAAAATCTTTGAGCCTTTACGAAGATACTGATTTGTTACTTCTGCACTTCTTCCAAAGAAAGTGATATCCACAAAGCAGACTTCTTCTTTTTTGCTCGCCACTGTTGGATTTGAACTTTCTACTTGTAGCGATTGCTGTCTTTGCTATTGCCATGCCAGCTTGTGAGTATTTTACTTCGATATCTCGGGTTAGATTTCCCACTAATATTACTTTGTTATACATTTTATGTCCTCTCTTTTTTATTACGCTAATTGTATTGATTAATATAGACATAAAATGTCTATTCAAATATTTATTTAGATTATATTTCACCAAATGAGTTCGAAAAAAGGCATAATCTTGAGTCTTCAAAAACATAGGTTTTTACGGAGTTAGTAATTGTCTAGTTTATAGGGGGAGATTCCATTAATTATTCATTCTTTTCCATCGTGATAGATTTTATATGTTGTTATTATAGCTTGATTGTTAGTCATATTTTGTCTATAATTTTCTATCTTTCTTGGTAGTATAAGATTCTTACTATAAATCAAAATTCTTTAAAATATCATCTATTTCATGCAGCTGTTTCAAGGTATTTGTCCCCTCGATTTTCTGCCTATTCACAGTCCCATGTTCATCAGACATTCTATCAAAAGCACTTATAAAAATTTTAATATCTTGACTCGCTCTTGTAATAGCTACATATACAAGTCTATACTTTTCTTCATCACTCATATAGTGATTGTTTGCTAATGAAAACATATCAATATATGACACATCGTATGTACTCCCTTGAAGTTTGTGAATAGTTGAAGCATGAATGTATTGTACATTTGCAAACATATTTCTTGTTTCATAGTAAAGTTTCCATAGCTTTTTATTGTTAGGAAACTTTGCTTGTTTTGCTTTTGTGGCGAGAGCTTGCAGTTTTTGGTTAAACACTGCTTCACTATCGGGGTTAACAACTCTAAATACCTGTTGCTCTGCAGCATAAATAGATTTACACTCCCAATACTCAATATGCAGAGAGTCATGGTATTTCAACTCAGCACTTCCTAGTTCTAGTTCTTCCCCATTATGGTAGATTGTGATATCTCCAACTGTGTAAGCATCTTTAAACCTAATCATATCTCCGGCTAAAAGTGCTGATGGTGAGTTATTACCTTTTTGCTCCCAGTATTTATTTCTAATATTCTTGTTAAAAGCATCAACATCTTTGTTTTTATATGTAGCTAAGATTTTATTCTCTTTATGCCAAGTTTCTTCTTTGTAAAAATCTTCCAAAAATGCTTCTTTGTTATGAAAAAATGTAATCTCTTTTTCTTTATTTTCTTGAAAGAACTGCTGTAGGTTTATAAAGTCTTGATTTTTGATTCTCTCTCGTAGTTTAGTTGCCACCTTTATAATATAGCTATCCTCTGCCTGTCTAACAACTTCTGAGAGAAAAAATCTGTTTGGCAAGTCATATATCTCATTTCTACTATTATCAACAGGTAGTAGCTGGTAGGGATCGCCAATAAACAAAACTACATTAACTCTTCTATCTTCAATAGCTTCTAAAATATACTCATAAAGTGTACTGCCAATCATAGAACTCTCATCAACTATCAATATAGAAGTTCTATCTTTTGTTTTCTTAGTTTTATCTACAACAAATCTCTCTTCTCCCGTTGTATAATCTATAAACGGTTTAATGCCAAGAAAAGAGTGTATTGTTTTACAATTTGTTTGAATATTATTTTCACGAAGTAGATTTGACAAAACACCTACTGCTTTATGCGTAGGTGCAGTTATTATAAAATCAAAATCTGCACTCATAGGATATTCTGATTCTTTTCGTTTTTGCATTAAGTACTTAGCTATTTGAGTTGTTAAAAATGTTTTACCAGTTCCAGCAGGACCAGTAAGAGACAATAGATAATCTTCAATATGTGTACTCTTTAAAATTGAACTTACCTTCGTTTCAAGCTGAGAAACAATTTGAGTAAAAACCTCTTGTTGATGTGCTGATAGTTTATGTGTCTCTTTAGTTAATGTTTTCATAGTGTTAGTATATTTTAATTAGCAGACGTATTTTGTCTATCTTGAAATTTTATTACTTTAAATGACTTATAAATTAAAATAATGCTATAATTTCATATGTGCCATATTGTCACATATAAAAGGACATAGCATGACAGCAACATCACCTCGGATAACAGCTAGAGTTAGCTTAGACACCCAAGAGTTACTTTCAAAAGCTGCTGCCTTAATAGGAATATCAAGTATAAACTCATTTGTTTTAAATGCAGCCATTGAAAAAGCAAATATGATTGTAGAAAATGAAAACTCAATAAAACTTACTCAAAAAGATGCGATACTATTTATTAATGCACTTGAAGCACCTCCGCAGGGTAATGAAAATTTAGGTAAAGCATTTAAAAAATATAATGATAAAACACTTTAATGATTACTGTAGCTCTTGACGCTAAGAAGCATAATCGTAATAGTTTTGATTGTGGAGTTGAAGCTTTAAATAATTATTTAAAGTTAATAGCAAACCAACAATCAAATAAAGACAATAGTCGAACATATGTACTAGAAGATAAAGAGGATGATACTAGTATTGTAGGATTTTATACCCTCACGATGGCAAATATTGATTTAAATTCATTCCCATCAAAACTACAAAAAAAATATCAATATAATAATACAGTTGCTTTGATAGCTCGCTTAGCAGTTGATAAAAAATATATGAAAAATTCAATAGGTTCATGGCTATTAGTGGATGCTTTAAAAAAACTTCTTAATGCTAGTGATACGGTTGGATTTCCATTAGTCATTGTTGATTCCAAAGATGGAGTAAGTAGTTTTTATGAAAAATATGGATTTAAAAAATTTGAAGATACGAGTAATAAGTTATTTATTTCTATTTCTGATATTAGAGCTTGTCTTAAATAATTTATATAATCAAGCTCTCCATACATTCTATAGTTATGAACTATAACAGCTACTAATATACTTCTCCTTATGCCATTTCTTAATAATATTCATATCAAGCTCATCTATTTTTTTATTAAATTTTCCTAAGGCTTGAGCGATTTGCATGGCTCTTAACTCTACTGCATAAAGAAGCTCATTATCCCTAAATACTCCATATATAATAGATCTTCCACTCTTAATAGTATTTACATATCCAAACATACAATTATACCACCCCAATTAGTCAAGACAACTTTTCCAGAATCCTTATTCCGTCCTAGTGTGTAACCCTATGCTACACTTTTCTCAGTAATAGTAAAAATTTCCTTGTTAATTTTCAAACTCTCAAAGTAAACATTCATCGGTTTTTTATAATCAAGTGTTTCATGAAATCTCCTGTAATTGTAAAATTGCATATAGTCTGCTACATCTTCTTTTAGCTCTTTAATTGTGTTATATTGGTTCAAGTAAATTCTCTCTACTTTAGCACTTCGCCAGAACCTCTCAATTGCTATATTATCTGTTGCTCTGCCAACTCCATCCATTGAGATTATAATGCCATTATCTTTAAGTTTTTGTGTATGGATATAACTTGTATATTGACTCCCCTAATCAGTGTTAAATATCTCTGGTTTCCCATACTTCAGAAGTGCTTCATCAAGGACATCCATTACAAGGGCTGTATCCATAGTGTTAGAGATTCGCCAACTCAGAACAGCCTTCGAGTACCAATCTATAACAGCAGCAAGATAAACCATACCACCAGCTATCTTTATGTAGGTAATATCTGTACTCCACACTTGATTAGCTCTCACTATATCTAAGCCTCTTAGTTTATAAGAATATTTAGGATGTGCAATGTTTGCTTGAGTAAGTGAGATAGGCTCTCTAACAGCTAGAATAGCTCTTAAGCCTAACTCTTTACGATAAGATGTGACTGTGTTAAGACTCACATTAAAGCCGTTCTCTTTGAGTTGGTGATATACCTTTTTAGCTCCATATATTGGTATCTCTTCAAAGATAGCTTTTATCTCTTCTTTGATGGCTAGTTTATGTCTCGTTCACCACTGGTGCGTAATAAATATTACTTCTGCTAAGATGTAGTAGTTCGCATTGTTTTACTACTGACATTACTTTAGACTTGGATTCATCAACCATTTCTAGTTTTTTAGATAAGTCCAAGTCTTTTAGCTTTTCCACAAGCCAGTCCTTTTCTATCGTTAACTGTCCAACTTTCTTAGCATATTCACCTACTTCAATTTGTAGCTTTGTATTCGCTTCTTTATATTCTTTTATAGCTTTACTTGGTTCCATCGCTAGTTCTGCATTTGCAAGAAATATCTTCTTCCAATTCTGTAGGTTCAGTGGTGTTATTTTATTTACACTTGCTATTTCTGCTAGTGTTTTTTCTTCTTTTAAAATTTCTAATACTAACCTTGTTTTGTACTCCGCTGTATAAACTGTTCTCTTTCTGCTCATGATATTACCCTCTCATTTTATTGTGTTATTTTAGCTTTTTAGGAATAACGATTTAGAAAATGTTGTTTGTTTTTCTTGGGGCAGTATAAAGCTCAGTATGACAAAATGCTACAACATCTTTTATCTATGCCATATATAGAAAAAAGTGAAACGCATAAACAAATAAAATCACTTACAAAGTCCAAAGATAAACTCTTTACTCAGTGGAGGGTTTAATTCCCCGACCCTTGGGTCGTGATATAAGATAATAACCTCTGGATATACCACTACTTTTTAGTTTACGAAAAAAAGTTTTAGCGTTTAGCTAAAAGGCTTGCCTCGGGGTTGTTGATTTTTTTACTTGATGAAAATATACCAGCTGATAATAATGGAAGTGAACGCGCTATTAGAAATGTAAAGGTTAAGCAAAAAGTATCAGGACAATTCAAATCACTTGAAGGTGCACAAAATTATGCTAACTTACGATCTGTTATTGATACTTCTCGTAAACGCGGCTTAAATGAATTTGAATCCTTGGTTTCTATAATGCAGGGGAATTCTCTCTTTTAGAGAGGGTGATTAGTTACACATTTTTTTAATTTAAGCTCATAAAGAGCTTTCTCGACACTAATTTTACTATGACAGTTAGTACATATAATAGTAAATTTATTAGACATTGAGTTTTCCTTTTATAAAATATAGCTAAAGATTAAATATTTGTTTATTCCGTAACATAATTTATCCAAACTACTACTTTGTCAATCATATTTGTCTTGTTCAAAAAAAACTTAATAATAGACATCTTGCACAAACATTTAGTTGTATCGTACTCTCATATTCATCCCTCTTATGTAGCAAGCTAACCCAATAAAAGCCCCTAAAATAACCACTTAAAAGATATAATTGCACTATCAATTCACAAGGTAGGTAATTAAGAGATAGCATAGTTAAGGTTTTAGGGGAAATTAAAGAGTAAAAGTTTTAAAATTGATTTGGATTAGCTTGCTACATAAGAGCGATATTCATAATGTATGGATTAATATATTATCATCTGTATTGTAAATCAATAAAAAATATAAAGTATATCTATTGAATGAAATCTTGACAAAAACATATCATAAATGATATAATCATATTAAATAAATGAAAGGTTTTCGTCATGTTAAGCAGAGAATTTAAAAATAAATTAAATCATTTAAAACCATATAAAGCTTACTCTTTTGCAGACCTGAATGAGTTTGACAAAGATGCTTTATCTGTAATAATAAGCAGACTTGCTAACTCTGGAGAAATAATCAAGATTGGTAAAGGAAAGTTTTATAGACGTAAAAAAAGTGAAATAAGCAAAAAGCAAGAAGGACTAGAATTAAATAAATATAAACCACAAGATTCTTACTCAATAAGACATAATAGAATTAAACCTTCTAGTATTCCTATGTTTAAAAGTCTTTTTTACAGTAATAGAGATAACTTTATTCCTTTGGATAATTTTATTTCTAGAGTTTTAGCCGAAGATAGTTTAGTTATGTCTGAAATTATTGTTAGAAAATTTGGTAGCTCTAGAGTTTTAGAGGTTTATTTAAATAACTTTAGAAGCCAAGGGAAAATTCAAAATAGTATAGAGGAACTACTTAATGTTTAACCTTGATAAATCTATGCCACCATTAACAAAAAATCTTTTTTTTAGATTTAAATAAAATGGAAGAGATTAATAATTGGAATTTAGTTGGTGGAACAGCTTTATCAATCTATTTACAGCATAGAACTTCTGAGGATCTTGATTTCTTTTTAACACATCCCTTTATAGATAAAAAAAACAATAAAAAGCATTGATTTAATATTATCTAAACTATCTGATTTAAAATGGGATGTATCATCTGAGTTAAATGAAGAAAACCAACGTGACTATAACATAGGTGGAGTGAGAGTTACTTTTCACACAACCACAGACATAAAACTGGGTAAAGATGATTCTATCAATTATCGTGATGGCTACATTAATATTACTAATATAGATACTATAGCTGCAATGAAAATGTATTCAGTGTTAAGGTATAGAATAAAAAGTAGAGACTTCTATGATTTATATACACTTCTAAATGATAGGCATTTTAATTTCAATCAGATAATAGATTTAACACAAAAGAATTATCCAGAATCTAGCTTTGAAAGCATACTTGTAGAAAATAGATTACTCAAAAGTAAGCTTGACGCTGATGATGAAGGTCTAGAAACATTAAGACTTAACGAAAATGTTGATTTTAAATACATAAGAAAATATTTCAAAACACTGATACTATCTAAAGTTAAAGCTGAGAGCGATGCTTTACTTAGTGAAATATACTCTACTTTGACTGACATGAGGTTTGGATTAGATAACTCAACATTATGCATTAAGTTAGCACAGGATGGAAGTTATTCTAAACTAGATGAATATTGCTCGTTGGGTTTAAATATTTACCCTAATGAAAAGAATTTATCAAAAAAAAACAGTTTTTCATTTTCTCTTAGATAAACCTGATTTATTTAAAATGATTTTAAGAACCATAGATTATATTCCAGAAAATATAGTAGATATGGTAAAAAAAAACTGGCAATACTCAAATATTGGAAATAATTAATTATGAAAAGCTATTAAACCGCCAGCTGAAAAATATTAATCATGTTGAGAAAATCACGAGTTTTTTAGCAGATAAAAATATTGATGAGGATTTGTTCATTGAAGACCTGAAGCAAAAATTTAATATTATTAAAACTATATTGCTATAAAACAACAAACTTCAAAATAAGAAGTTCTTGTCTTGATGAGAAAAGAGAAAAATCTAGTTGTTAAAGAGCAATTATTAGCAGTGTCAATATTTTTGGATGGAGTGAAAAAGTAGATATAAAAATGTTAATGCGCCTGAAGTATCAACTATGTTGGAACATGGATAACATTGAGTTTTCCTTTTATAAAAATATAGCTAAAGATTAAATATTTACTTATTGGTTAACATAAGGTAAATTCTATTGAAAAATAGCTACTTCCTTTTCCATAATTATTTATTCGCCCATAGCCCCCTGTGTCAGGATAGTTGTCCGAAACTTATGATATAAATCTTAATAAGGAACAAGACAATGAGATATAGTAAAGCATACAAAGAAAAAGCAGTAAAAAAAGTGTTGGAAATGAGAGACACCCAAACTATGGGAACAATAGCAAAAGGCTTAAATATCTCAAAAGCCACCCTGCACATATGGCTAAAAAATACTAAGGATACTCAAACAACAGATGGAGTGATAACACTTTCTGATAAGCTCCAAATCCTAAAAGAAAGCTACAGCATGAACGATGAAGCACTCAGTGCTTACTGCAGAGAGAAAGGTCTATTTAAACATCAACTCCAAGAGTGGGAGAAGGACTTCCTTAAAGTCCATAAACCTGAAGACTCTACCGCTAAGAAAGCCCTAGAGGAGGAGAGAAGTAAGAGTAAAGCCTTAGCCAAGGAGTTGCGACGAAAGGAAAAGGCTCTAGCAGAGACAGCAACACTCTTAGTATCGGTAGATGTCAGTCTAGTTGTCCAAATTAAGTACCTAGAAAGTACCACCTTTGTCTAACCCGAATGTCTTTCAGCTGAAACTTTATCAGCTATATTGTTTACCTTTGCTTTATTGGGGTTTAAATGTACTTCTTTTGTGAAATACCAGTTACGAGTACTACCACTCCATCTACGAGGGTTGGCTGCTTTAGCCTTCTCATATACTCGATGTCTTTTCTCTAAAATCTCCTTATCTTGAAGCAAGTGTCTTTGAACTGGTGTGACAAACCCAATACTACTATGACAGTGTTGATGGTTATACCAAGTCACAAATGTTTCACACCATATTCTTGCCTCAACTACACTATCAAATGGCTTACTAGGATAGGAGGGTGTATATTTGAGTGTTTTAAACATGGACTCTGAGTAAGGATTATCGTTACTCACGCTAGGTCTACTAAAGGTGGGCATAACGCCTAGCTTTTGAAGTGTTGTTAAAAATGTAGCTCCTTTCATAGGGGAGCCATTGTCTGAGTGCAGTGTTACTGTATCTACTTTGATGTTTTCATTAATAGCTATATCTTTAATAACTTCAGAAGCCAACTCGCTGCTCTGTTTGGTATAGATTTGCCATCCGACTATCTTGCGACTATATATATCCATAAAGAGGTAAAGGTAATAAAATACACCTTGCACTGTTGTTGGTAGATAAGTAATATCCCAACTGTAGATTTGATTAGGCTCTGAGGCTACCAAAGGAGTTGGCTTATGTCTACTCCCTTCTTTTTGTTTATGTCTATGGGTCAGTTGCTTATGCTCTTTGAGTACTCTGTAAAATGTTGATTCAGATGCAAGGTAAATTCCTTTGTCTGCAAGCTTAGGCACTATTTGATGCGAGGATAGGTTTTTATAGCTCTCATTGTTAGCAACGCTTATCAGCTGCTCTCTCTCCTCTTGAGAGAGTTTGTTAGTTGGTCTCGAAGTTTATTCGCTGGGTCTCGCTTATCCTGCTCATTAGCTTGCCATCTTTTGAGTGTTCTCGTGCAACATCCTACGATAGGGGCTATTTTATAAAAAGGTGCTCCATCTGTATGTGCTTGTGTAACAAGGATTAAGATATCTTTTCGCACTGCTAGAGGTATCATACTTCCTCTCCCTCCAACAGTGCTTGAAACTTTTTTTGCAATACTAAGAGTGTTGCTGTCTCTGCTAGAGCCTTTTCCTTTCGTCGCAACTCCTTGGCTAAGGCTTTACTCTTACTTCTCTCCTCCTCTAGGGCTTTCTTAGCGGTAGAGTCTTCAGGTTTATGGACTTTAAGGAAGTCCTTCTCCCACTCTTGGAGTTGATGTTTAAATAGACCTTTCTCTCTGCAGTAAGCACTGAGTGCTTCATCGTTCATGCTGTAGCTTTCTTTTAGGATTTGGAGCTTATCAGAAAGTGTTATCACTCCATCTGTTGTTTGAGTATCCTTAGTATTTTTTAGCCATATGTGTGCAGGGTGGCTTTTGAGATATTTAAGCCTTTTGCTATTGTTCCCATAGTTTGGGTGTCTCTCATTTCCAACACTTTTTTTACTGCTTTTTCTTTGTATGCTTTACTATATCTCATTGTCTTGTTCCTTATTAAGATTTATATCATAAGTTTCGGACAACTATCCTGACACAGGGGGCTTTCGCACACTTTGATAGAGAAGATAATTTATACAAAGTGTTATTCAACTCCGAGTTTGACATTGTTAAGTTACCTCCTTACATTAAATTGTTAATCCCTTCGAGTGGTTTATTTCAACCTCAATAGGCATTACCCTATTTACACCTCTACTATGGATTAATCCGACTGCCTTGTGAAATTACACCCTAACCTCTTCGGCTCTAGGCATAACATTCAGAAATCACAAGGCTCTCCCAAGTTCCAAAACAATCAATTCATCTACCCGCTACGAACTTAGACCCCGACACCTCTTGTATAAGCTAACCTTTTCTTCTTTTATTGGGCTAGGAGTCTGTCGGTCTCCTAAAATCTAAATTCAACTAAATGTACTTCCAAACTGAAAAAAATACCTAATCAGTCTAAATTTCAGTATAGTTTACACTTTAATCATCATTGCAACGCTATTCTTAACTCCTTTTATCCTCTAATAGTATGTAACCTCTTCAAGTTATATGCTATACAGAGTAAACTCCATTCACCTTTTGCTTTTTCAAAGCCTCTAAGCATGAACTGTCTAAACCCCATTACATGTTTCATAATACCAAATACAGGTTCAACAGTACTTTTACGCTCTGCATAAATTTGTTTACCTTCTTTGGTTTGAAGTCGATGCTTCATCCTTTCCACTGAAGTAGGATTGTCCGGCAGTGGTTCTTCTGCTTTGAACCTTTCTTCAAGTGGTTGATTATGTGAATCTTTACCGAAAGAAATATAGGGTGTGATCTTAGTATTTTCACATTGAAGAATGTTATGCTCACTAAAGTAACCAGCATCAGCTAAGAATGAAGATGGTTTAAGCTCAGGGTTTTCTTTAAACCATTTAAGCGTTGGGGTGACTTCTTGTTTATCGTTTGCGTTTTGAGTGACATGCTTGTGTACAATCAATCTTGAATCGTGTTCTACTGATGCTTGCGCATTGTAGCACTGTTCAAACCCACCACCAGATGTTTTCATAATACGAGATTCACTATCAGTGAGATTTATTTGATCCTTAGGTAATGGAGTAGCTGTGGGAGGCTTTGGAGTTCTTCCTTTTGGTTTCTTACCCGTTGTACTCTCTTTGGCTTTCCTCTTATCCATCTTTTCTTGATACTCGGCATTCTCTTTTTCATAACGCTCTTTGGCTCTTAGCTCTATTTGTAACTTAGCTTCTTTAATTACTTTAAGGCGATCTTCCCTTCGTAGTAACTCATCAGGAATATTCATACCATCATCAGGTTTCTCATTATCTGCTTCTTGTGCTTTTTTCATGAGGGTTGCTACTTCTGCTTCAAGTTGTTTTTGCAGTTTTTCTATATATGCATAACTGAGAGCCTTATGTTTAGAAGCATTCGCTTTAATCTTTGTCCCATCAAGACTTACTTTACCTACTTTGAGAACTCCTGATTCTTTAGCAATCATCAAGATTTGAACAAAGAGAGATTCTAGTTCAACAAGGAATCGTTTACGAAAGTTAGCAACTGTATCATGGTCTGGATGGGTATTAGCAGCAATATAGCGAAAAGCAATAGAATCATAGGTGGCTCTCTCTATCTTTCTACTTGAGAATGTTCCTGTTGCGTAGCCATAAAATAGTAGTGATAATAATACTTCAGGATTATAAGCTTTAGAGCCACCTTGTCCACCATACCCTTTATGAATATTTGATAAATCTAACTCTTTGACTATCTCTACAATAAAACGAGCTAAATGCTCTTTAGGTAACCACTCATCTATACTTGGTGGTAATAAATATGCTTGTTGTCTGTTTGAACTAAGGTAATCTCTTGCCATGTATAAATCTTTTTTTGTTGTATTTATTAGTTCTTATTTTAGCATTTTATTGCTTTTTATTTGATGAGTGGAGTCCGACAGACTCCTAGTGTTAAAAACTAGAAAAACACTTTTTAATTTCGCTTATATAAATGCTGACTTCCAGTAAATGAAGACTTTGGTCAGGTGTGACGATAAATATTACGGGGCTCAACACCTTCACGCCGAAGCATTGTGGCTGATAGACTGCCCTTACTACAGCTTCATATTATTTGTTACCGCCTAATATGTGTAGTTTGGTTTCAGGCTGATGGCTAATCTTTACCTGAGCTGGATTGTCCAGCTTGATTGCCTTAGCTTTGCTTGGCACACTCATTTTAATATTTCCACTTTTCACTCATTTAGTGAAACGATTTGAAGATTTTGCTTGGCGAACTGAAACAGACTAATTTAGATACGCTTGCCTCATCTAAAGATGGAGTAAGAAATGGAGAAGATTAGTATGTTAAAAATAAAAGAGGTGTTTCGTCTTAAGTACGAATCTAAACTATCCGCTCGTAAAATATCACGAGCATTGAATATAAGCCATACCATTGTCCCCCTGTGTCAGGATAGTTGTCCGAAACTTATGATATAAATCTTAATAAGGAACAAGACAATGAGATATAGTAAAGCATACAAAGAAAAAGCAGTAAAAAAAGTGTTGGAAATGAGAGACACCCAAACTATGGGAACAATAGCAAAAGGCTTAAATATCTCAAAAGCCACCCTGCACATATGGCTAAAAAATACTAAGGATACTCAAACAACAGATGGAGTGATAACACTTTCTGATAAGCTCCAAATCCTAAAAGAAAGCTACAGCATGAACGATGAAGCACTCAGTGCTTACTGCAGAGAGAAAGGTCTATTTAAACATCAACTCCAAGAGTGGGAGAAGGACTTCCTTAAAGCCCATAAACCTGAAGACTCTACCGCTAAGAAAGCCCTAGAGGAGGAGAGAAGTAAGAGTAAAGCCTTAGCCAAGGAGTTGCGACGAAAGGAAAAGGCTCTAGCAGAGACAGCAACACTCTTAGTATTGCAAAAAAGTTTCAAGCACTGTTGGAGGGAGAGGAAGTATGATACCTCTAGCAGTGCGAAAAGATATCTTAATCCTTGTTACACAAGCACATACAGATGGAGCACCTTTTTATAAAATAGCCCCTATCGTAGGATGTTGCACGAGAACACTCAAAAAGATGGCAAGCTAATGAGCAGGATAAGCAGACCCAGCGAATAAACTTCAGAACCAACTAACAAACTCTCTCAAGAGGAGAGAAGCAGACTGATAAGCGTTGCTAACAATGAGAGCTATAAAAACCTATCCTCGCATCAAATAGTGCCTAAGCTTGCAGACAAAGGAATTTACCTTGCATCTGAATCAACATTTTACAGAGTACTCAAAGAGCATAAGCAACTGACCCATAGACATAAACAAAAAGAAGGGAGTAGACATAAGCCAACTCCTTTGGTAGCCTCAGAGCCTAATCAAATATACAGTTGGGATATTACTTATCTACCAACAACAGTGCAAGGTGTATTTTATTACCTTTACCTCTTTATGGATATATATAGTCGCAAGATAGTCGGATGGCAAATCTATACCAAACAGAGCAGTGAGTTGGCTTCTGAAGTTATTAAAGATATAGCTATTAATGAAAACATCAAAGTAGATACAGTAACACTGCACTCAGACAATGGCTCCCTATGAAAGGAGCTACATTTTTAACAACACTTCAAAAGCTAGGCATTATGCCCACCTTTAGTAGACCTAGCGTGAGTAACGATAATCCTTACTCAGAGTCCATGTTTAAAACACTCAAATATACACCCTCCTATCCTAGTAAGCCATTTGATAGTGTAGTTGAGGCAAGAATATGGTGTGAAACATTTGTGACTTGGTATAACCATCAACACTGTCATAGTAGTATTGGGTTTGTCACACCAGTTCAAAGACACTTGCTTCAAGATAAGGAGATTTTAGAGAAAAGACATCGAGTATATGAGAAGGCTAAAGCAGACCAACCCTCATGAGATGGAGTGGTAGTACTCGTAACTGGTATTTCACAAAAGAAGTACATTTAAACCCCAATAAAGCAAAGGTAAACAATATAGCTGATAAAGTTTCAGCTGAAAGACATTCGGGTTAGACAAAGGTGGTACTTTCTAGGTACTTAATTTGGACAACTAGACTGACATCTACCGCAACTGCTAACATATATTCAACTGTTCTATCTGATAATACTTTTAACTTCTCTTGCTTTAATGCTTCAAAGTCTTTAGGCTTTATATCAACTACATTTTTATCATGAAAATTATTTAAATGATTATTAAAAAATTGTTCATCTTTGAACCATGATTTTTTATTACCTTTAGCCCATATAATGTAATCATTATATATATCTGTAAACGTAGTTTTTCTCTTTTTCTTTTTTCCAATTAAAGGGTCTTCTCCTAATTGTATTTTATGAACTATTTCGTTTCGTTTTTGAAAACAAAAATGTTCATTAATACCTTTAGACTTATCCCCAATCTTTGCACGTTTAAGTTTGTTAGTTTCATCTTTGTATGTGATATAATACGAAATATCGCCATTTAGTTTTTTATAAAGCTGTACGGAAGAACCGTATTTACGAGAATTTATATAATTCATTTTAGTAACCTATTAGTAACCATATTGTGAAAAGTATGATTTTATTTGTATAGATATGATTATATAGGGTACTAGTTAACAAGTCCTATTTATAGGGCTTTATAGATGATTTGAAGAGGTCTGAATAGACTTTAAGAAATGTGAGAAAGTGCATTTGAAGAGACTGTTAATCACTTGCTCACTAACTAATTAAATTAGCATCCACCCTACCCCAAAACAGCCCGAATTTTATTCCCCTCATTACTCTTAGCATAAACCTTAGCAGTCATACTAATATTTGTATGCCCTAGTAACTCTGAAATAGTTACAAGATTAATATTCTTAGCCACAAGCCTTCGAGCAAAAGTATGTCTAAGTATGTGAACACCTTTTTTATAAATACCAGCAGCTCTCATCTTGTTACTAATCATCTTATAAAGCCCTATTCTACTCATTGCTTTGTTTTTATTGGTGATAGCAATATAATCTACTAAAAATTCATTTAGATACTCTAGCTCACGATTAATCTTATCTGCTGCAATGTACACAAACCTCTCTTTAGATCCTTTACCAAATACTCTTACTTTATATACAGTATCATCTTCAACTAAGGATAAGTCAGATAACTTAATTCCTAAACACTCACTTGCTCGTACTCCTGTAAAGAGAATTAACTTTATTAAGAGTCTATCTCTTACACTATTAAAAGATACCTTTTTAGTCCTAAGGTATTCTAAAAGTTTAATCACCTCTTCATCGTCTAAAGCCTCAACTTCTATAGATTCTTTTTTAATAGTAAGCTTTTTCAGGCTATAAGTCAATTTCCCATCAAGATGCTCTTCTTCTTCAATAAAAGACAGAAAAGACTTCATAATAGATAATTTAAGTGATTTAGTGTTTGTTGAAGCCTTTTCATTATTAGTAACGAATGAAAGCACATAACTCTTATCTATTTCTAAAATATCATAAATTGTTCCATCTTCTACAATAAACTCATAGAACTCATCTAAAATATAGTTGTAAACACTAAGAGTATTATTTGAAGCATTTAAGGTCTTTTTCTCATTTATAAATGCTTTTTGGTACTTTACAAGCAAACTTAGAAGTTTTTCATTATCCATATTTCTCTCATTTCTCCATGATTTAGGAGGTATTTTATATATATTATACTTAATGAATATTTATGTATATAAAAATAGAATTATACTATTTAATCATCACCTAAGTCATTTTTAGGATTTTTTAAAGACTCTTCCATTGTTCTTTTAATATCCCATCTTTTATCTTCAGAGCATAATCCATTTATATAGCCAATTTTATTGTGCTTAGTATTCTCAATTCCAAAAACTTCTTGCAGTGTATCTACTAGTTCACTAAAAGTTTGAAACTCAATTGTAGCATCATCTTGAGTCTCGCTTTCTTCATTTTGTACAAGAATTTTTTCATCATAAATTGCTTCGTTAAATCCATTCTTTGCTAATACGACTATGTAACCATTACTTACTTTTTCAATCTCGATATTCATTTATTCCTCCATAGATAGTTAATAATTTTATGCTTAATATAAGAATCCAAAGAGCCAGAGAGGAATCTTGTTACCAAAGCCTACTTCAAGATCATCGGCTGCTACAAATGAATGTTCAATATCTTTAATCTGCTTAAAGCCCTTATCTTTACCACCTATCTCAAATGTATATTTATCTTCTGTATAAAAATCACCTTTTATAGCGGCATAAATACCTATATCAAATAAAGAACCAATTGAGTGATAGTAATTGTCTAGTTGATTCATAAAAAATGTTTCTCTGACATTACCAATATCTGCCTTTGTGAGTTGCATCAAGTTTGTATTTGCTAAGTATATTTTTTCTGGTTTATCAAACATCTTCATATTTAATGATGATTTCATTAAAAGCTTAATTAAGCCAGCATCATCTAGCTTGGATAAATACTCTTTAAGTGTTCTGTCATCAGAAACTTCGATCGCTTTTTTAATCTCAGACATATTTGGGGTAAATGGAACACTTTTCATTATAACTGCCAAGAGTAACTTTATTTTTTTAATCGTAGTACCATTTAGATTTGGGTAAATATTTAAGAGATCACTTTCTATGGAGACATTGATGTTCTGCTTGAGTGTTTGGAAAAACAGTGTTTCGTTTTTTAGGCTCAAAAAGTATGGATAATAACCATACTTTAAATATTCTTTGAATAAAGGAATGACCTTTTTATCTTTAGTTCCAATTGTGGTTATTATGTTTTCTGCAATTGCCTTATGATCAACAAGTATTTCTTCTAAAGTGTATGCATCAAATTTAAACTCATAATGAAGTTCTAAAAATTCTCTAAAACTCATTCCATACATGTTATAAACAAGAGCTCTTCTACTTAAGTCATGACTTCCTTTATTAACTTCTAATGATGAACTTCCAGTTGCTATTACTTTAATGTCAGGATAAGTGTCATAAATTGCTTTTAGTTCCCCAGACCAACTTTCATACTTATGTATCTCATCAAAACACAAAAGCTTTCCATTGTTCAGTGAAAACTCATCTGCTATATCAAGCATAGTATATTTAGATGTATTTATAATGTCATCAAAGCTTACATAGAGTGCTTCACCCTCTTTATAGTTCATAACCATATATTGAGCGATAGTAGTAGTTTTACCAATTCCTCTTGGTCCTAATATTATTGACATTTGATTATCAAAAGTATGCATATTAATTAAATAACGTTTGTACTTTAAATTATTGAGTTTTAAAAACTTTTCACTCTTAATAAATAATTCTTCAAGCATCTTTAGCCCTTTATGTTTTATGAAACTATTATATCATTTAATAGTATGTAATACAATACATACTATTGTTTTCTACTCTTAATATAAGAATCCAAATAACCAAAGAGGGATTTTATTATCAAATCCAATCTCAATATTATCAGCAACTACATATCCACAATCATTTTTCTGTAATTGTTTATCTGTTTTAGAAGCACCCCCAACCTCAAAAACTAACTTATCATCCACTATAAAATCACCCTTATCAAAAAAGTGAACTTGATGTAGTAAACTAAGCTGTGACACAAAATAACTCTCTCTAATTGAACCACTATTAGCATCCCCACAAAGAATTCTAAAAAGATTAGGATTATCTAACAAAAGCTTATCTGGTTTATTAACTGCTCTCATTCCTACACCTCCTCTTACTATGTGTATAAGACTACCTGCATCCATTCTCTCTAAATACTTTGCTAAGGTTGGCCATGAAGCACCTACAGCAGAACTTAACTTTGATATATTTAGCTCAAATGGTTTTGTAGTGCAGAGCATATAGAGAATTTTTTTTTAGTTTATCAATTTTAGATGGTTCAATATTATCATAGCTCTCTACACAAATAAAAGGCTCAAAAATTGCTAGGATTAACTAAAAAGTAGAGTATATGGAACTTCGTTTAAAAAAAGATTTGATGTAATGGTAAGAGTGCTATAAATGCTCAACAGAGAGCTACAAATGGATTAAAGATACTGCTTGGTACTCCACCGATGACTCAAGTTCAAGCCAATTGGAGATTTTTAAATAATCCAAATGCAACAATAAAGGAACTCCACAAACCTCTGCAAAAGCATTTAGAACAAGAGATTGTTTCTCAATGTGACAAATATGTTTTAGCCTTAGAAGATTGGTCTCATTTAGATTATAAAAACCATAGTTCTAAAAAAGAACTCAAATCAGAAAACCGAAAAGATACATGTATGAAAATAGGCTATGACTATCAAGGAGCGATAGCGGTAGATGTCAGTCTAGTTGTCCAAATTAAGTACCTAGAAAGTACCACCTTTGTCTAACCCGAATGTCTTTCAGCTGAAACTTTATCAGCTATATTGTTTACCTTTGCTTTATTGGGGTTTAAATGTACTTCTTTTGTGAAATACCAGTTACGAGTACTACCACTCCATCTACGAGGGTTGGCTGCTTTAGCCTTCTCATATACTCGATGTCTTTTCTCTAAAATCTCCTTATCTTGAAGCAAGTGTCTTTGAACTGGTGTGACAAACCCAATACTACTATGACAGTGTTGATGGTTATACCAAGTCACAAATGTTTCACACCATATTCTTGCCTCAACTACACTATCAAATGGCTTACTAGGATAGGAGGGTGTATATTTGAGTGTTTTAAACATGGACTCTGAGTAAGGATTATCGTTACTCACGCTAGGTCTACTAAAGGTGGGCATAATGCCTAGCTTTTGAAGTGTTGTTAAAAATGTAGCTCCTTTCATAGGGGAGCCATTGTCTGAGTGCAGTGTTACTGTATCTACTTTGATGTTTTCATTAATAGCTATATCTTTAATAACTTCAGAAGCCAACTCGCTGCTCTGTTTGGTATAGATTTGCCATCCGACTATCTTGCGACTATATATATCCATAAAGAGGTAAAGGTAATAAAATACACCTTGCACTGTTGTTGGTAGATAAGTAATATCCCAACTGTAGATTTGATTAGGCTCTGAGGCTACCAAAGGAGTTGGCTTATGTCTACTCCCTTCTTTTTGTTTATGTCTATGGGTCAGTTGCTTATGCTCTTTGAGTACTCTGTAAAATGTTGATTCAGATGCAAGGTAAATTCCTTTGTCTGCAAGCTTAGGCACTATTTGATGCGAGGATAGGTTTTTATAGCTCTCATTGTTAGCAACGCTTATCAGCTGCTCTCTCTCCTCTTGAGAGAGTTTGTTAGTTGGTTCGAAGTTTATTCGCTGGGTTCGCTTATCCTGCTCATTAGCTTGCCATCTTTTGAGTGTTCTCGTGCAACATCCTACGATAGGGGCTATTTTATAAAAAGGTGCTCCATCTGTATGTGCTTGTGTAACAAGGATTAAGATATCTTTTCGCACTGCTAGAGGTATCATACTTCCTCTCCCTCCAACAGTGCTTGAAACTTTTTTTGCAATACTAAGAGTGTTGCTGTCTCTGCTAGAGCCTTTTCCTTTCGTCGCAACTCCTTGGCTAAGGCTTTACTCTTACTTCTCTCCTCCTCTAGGGCTTTCTTAGCGGTAGAGTCTTCAGGTTTATGGGCTTTAAGGAAGTCCTTCTCCCACTCTTGGAGTTGATGTTTAAATAGACCTTTCTCTCTGCAGTAAGCACTGAGTGCTTCATCGTTCATGCTGTAGCTTTCTTTTAGGATTTGGAGCTTATCAGAAAGTGTTATCACTCCATCTGTTGTTTGAGTATCCTTAGTATTTTTTAGCCATATGTGCAGGGTGGCTTTTGAGATATTTAAGCCTTTTGCTATTGTTCCCATAGTTTGGGTGTCTCTCATTTCCAACACTTTTTTTACTGCTTTTTCTTTGTATGCTTTACTATATCTCATTGTCTTGTTCCTTATTAAGATTTATATCATAAGTTTCGGACAACTATC
>JAUZSC010000015.1 GCA_030949825.1 Sulfurimonas sp. | reverse complement strand
GCGTTGAAGCTATCCACTTGAGTTCAATGCTTGGACATACGGACACAGCGACCGTTAAACAATATTTATCAATACAGCGTGAGACATCATCCGAACATACTCTTGAAGCTAGTAAAAGGTTGTTGTCATGAGTGATTGGGAGTCAATACAGATGGAAGCACAAAATGGATGCAATGCACGAAGAAATTGGAATCAAAGAGAGTATAGAAGAAATTAGAAATGATGTCATGAATGATGATGACTTAATTGAAGATATTTATCAAGAAAATAAAGAAGAACAAGAGTCTAAAAAAGTAATAGCACTCTATTCACTAGAAGATTATTACAATAAAAATGATAGGTGGAATGACTTAACAGATGATAACAAATTCAGTTATTGCTCTTCTCTTCTTGAGATTATAAAATCTGATGAATTTCCATTACAACGACAAGTATTTGTACTCACAAATCTAGTAAATTTAGATTTGAATGACTTAAACTATTATGAGATATTAGGTAAATCCGATGAAAAATAAAACAAACCTTAATCCTAAAGTAAAACTTGGATAGAAACTTGCTTACACTTCTAAAACAAGGAGTATATCATCAAACCTACGAGAAGCACAGACCTAATCAACGCATTGAAAAATATCCCAGACTACAGAGTAGATACAGGTAAAATAGAGTATCCACTCCATGAAGTACTATTTATGACACTTTTTGCACTTCTAAAAGGCAATACAACCTTTAAAGATATATTTGCATGGATGATTTTTAACAAAGACAATGAAATATTAAAGTCAATTTTGGAAAAAGAAACGATAGGTGTACCTTCTCGTTCTACCTTACATGCACTACTAATTAATACAGACAACAATGCACTTGAAGCTGTATTTAGGGAATATTTTCTAGATTATATCTTACAAAAAAATATTGCAATTGATGGTAAATGGCTCAGAGGTAGCGATGTTAACGGACAATACACCCAAGAGTCCCATAAAGCGATACTTAATATCTTAGATAAAGATATCAAGATTGTTTTTGCTCATAAGTTTTTAGACAAGAATAAAAAGAGCGAGATCAAAGCACTTCAAGAAATACTTGAAGATGATAGTTTGTTTAGTGGAGATGGACAAATTTTCTCGTTTGATGCACTTTTAACTCAATCAAGTATTTTAAATACTATTGATACTCAAGGAAATAAATATATAGCTAAACTCAAGGGTAATCAGAAGAACCTAAAAGCAAAGGCTATTGATACAATTGAATTATTTGATAGTGCGACAGATGTTTATGATAATAGTGAGGAATATCTAAATGAGAATAATAAAAGAGTTACTAGAACCGTAGAGATATATCAAAATAAAAGCTGTAACCATGTTATGCAGCATGAAATTTTCAATAATATCCAATCGTTAATAAAAGTGACTAAAAGGTTGACAGACCCTATAACAGGGGAATCTATCCAAACAATACAATACTCAATGGCAAACTTCAAAACAACTGCTCATGATTTTCATGAAAAGATACTACAACACTGGCGTGTTGAAACTTACCACTATCATTTGGATATGTTAGTAGAAGAGGATAAGCATATAGCTTATAAAGAGCCTTTTTCAATAGCAATTCTGCAGAAGCTTTGCAATCAATCTTTATCAGATGTTTTTAAATGCCAATAAAGATAAAAAGTTCTACCCACGAGGTAAAACACAATAACAGTAGATTAAGAGGAAATTGTCTTTATCGTGATGGGATTTTACTGCTGGTTTGTTTGAGCAAGCGCAGGTGTTTAAAGGTTTGTTTTATTTTTCATCGGATTTTACCCTAATGAGATATTGAAGTGTGCCTTTTTTAATAGTAGGGATATGGATAATGTAAGTAGTATTGAAATAAACTATTTAATTCCACAAACACATTATAAGGAGCATATGAAAAAGTTATATAAGGCTTCTAGTGTAAAATCTTTAAATATACCAACAGAATACTCAACAGAATATTTACAAGAACTTTTTCTTATTTGGTATCAATACAAGCATGGTAAAACAAGTTATGCAATAGCAAAAGATATAATCTTATTCAATCCAAAAATAACTCAATATGATAAAACACAAATAAATAATAAGATTATTGCAATACAAGAACTCATTAGATAATTTCATATACTAATCTATAGGGGTTAAAATAATATTTTTTTGACCCCACCTTTTACTAAATTATATCCTACTATTACAAGATTAATTAATTAGAGTTTTTTAAAACTTCTGAATGGTTATAAATTTTGTCTAATCAAGACACACAAGGATTACAAATGAGTAATATTATAGAGTGGATGACCCCTAAACAGTTAGAAGCTGAGTACAGCTTCAGTACGAGCCGAATCAAGCTAGGCTAAGAATGGAACGAAAGATACCGTTTTCAAAAATAAATAGCTATATTCGCTATAGCAGAACAGAAATAGATAATTGGCTCATGGAGGCTAAAATATGCTAATGAATACATCTATACCTAAAAGACGATGGATAAACCAAGAAGTTGAGATGCTCTCATCTTTATTAGTTGATGGAATAGAGTTAGAAGTTTTGAAAAGAAAATCATTACTTCAAAGAAGTGAAGCAGCTATTATTAAGAGATGTCAAACTATGGGGTACAGTGTCAAAACTATTAATGGGGTACAAGTCTTTAGAAGCGGTATTAAAAAGAAGAAACATAAAAGATAAAAAAGTATAGCAGATGATTTACTAACTACAATTAGAGAACCATCTACATATAACACACCAGAAAGCACTGTAGAGAACTTATCTGATGTAAGTGTACCAAAAAGTACATTAACTACCGATTTTGAGGCTTATGATATTAATTTAGAGATAGTACATATTCTAAAAAGTAACAATATTGAAGCCTCTCCAATACTGATATACCAACTATCAGACTACATCATTACAAGAGGTGTATCATGAGAGAACAGCTAGCTTCAAGGCTAGCGTTCGGCATTGAGCTTTTACAGATGGAGGGTTCCAACCACTATGGTATGGCTGAATTAGCAAGAATTACAGGAATATCAAAATCTACACTAAAAAGAAATAAAGTTATAGTAGATTTGATAGATACTGCTATCCATATAAGCAGAGGAAACTTATAATGGGAGCACTTATACATATAAATGAACCACTTAGTGGGGAACATATAGGTGGGCTGGGTATATGTTCCCGAGAAGGTGGGTCATTTGATACAAACCCGCAATACTCATTAGGTAGGGAGGGGTATTTAGTCTTTAAAACTTCTACTACTTCCAACACTTACACTGTTGGGAGTAAAACATTTACTTTGATAGATGGAATATTTACCTATAAGAAGTTATCTTTTAAACTTCCAAAATCGAACTTCTCACACTCCACTTGATAGATTGTTCCTTGGACTTGGCTACAAGATTTCAGATGATGATAACGATGAATCTATAGACATAACTACATTTAACTTTAGAAATATTATTTATGTTTTAACTATGATGGCACTCAAAGATACTAACTTGATTTCAAATCATTTTAGTCTCCATAAACAAGTTAATTATGGCAAACATGTATTTGAGGTATACCTCAAATCCGTTACTGAGTAAAGGTACTATAAAAGCCAAGAATGAACATATTAGGTGGTTGAATGAGCAAGATACTAAACAGCTAAAGGCTAAACTATTTACTACGTCTAGCTATCAAGTCCGTGTGAAGTCTATGGAGTATGAAGCTACAGATATTGCTAACAATATATTTATGCGAGTATTTGATTTTCTCAGTCTATTAACATTCACAGAAAATGACATAGAGTTTAAAGTACTTGATTTTAAAGTCACACTACAACAACTCAAAGGGATAAAACTTAGAGATGTGATGTTATTACTCTCAAATTGCGTAGGTTATGCTGATGGCTTTATCATACGTCCCTTAATAACTGATAGACAGTACTCTCGTGTTTACAGCATATTTACAAGTATAAGCAGTGAAACACGTCAAACTCTTGGATTTACCAACTATGACATAGGTTCAGCAATGCAAACCATCTGCTTACAGCTAGTAGATGAGCCAAATAAATATCCACTGCATCAAGAACTTGCAGATGATAAAGTCAGCTTTAGAAATAAGGTGGCAACTGAGACAGACAATGATATCAAGTGGGTCAAAAATGAGCTCAGTAAGATTGACAACCTCGATAAGATGCCTGCGAGGTACAATAGCTATCCAACGCTCAAAGTATACTTTGAAGAAGCTCTACCACTACGAAAAGAGGTTATAGACCATGCAGACGCGAAAATATTAACTAGAGCTAAAGTATTTGCTAAACCAAAATGGAAAAAGGTGTGGATAGCTGATCAAACAGAACCTGATTATATTGTTGATGGTGTCAAAGAGAGTAGTTTATATTTCTTTATATGGACTCAACACGAACGAATAATACGAGAGGCTATGATGAGTTGTTTTGATAATCAGAATGCTTGTCATCAAGTTCATGATGGAATATATACTAAACAATCACTAGAAGTTGATGTGATTGAAGCTAGAGTTTTAGCTGAGACTGGATTTATTGTTAAAATATCGATTAGTTAAAATGGGAGTATTAAAGTAACAGGTATTGAAGAGAACTGGATTTTAGAAAACAGTTATCTTGACTTCTTAGGGCATTATGCTATAAAGATAAACCCTATTTAAAAGTAGTAAAATTCACAAGAGCTTCAGCACTTTCTACTTTACGAACAGTAGTGTTTTTCTTATTGAATTTTGAAAATATAGCTCGTGTTTTTGCAATGTTTTTTGCTGGCTCATCATCCAATAAACAAAGTCCAGTTTTTTCATCTACTTTACAATAAGGTCTTTTGATAGTACATTTTCCTTCTCTAAGGTTTGCGCAAACATCATAAGTGTTTCTACACCAAAAGGTTCACTTACTTCTATCTCACTAAGTAATGGAACAAGTCTATTTACGCTGTCGCCTTCTATGTAACTGATAAACTTTCCATTGTTTCGCTCTATTAAATATGTATATGTGTTATCTATACTACCCCAAGAAAATCAAACAACATTTTCTAAATCATTATTCTAAAAGAGCTAAAATAACAATAGAAAATGAGAGGGTAATATCATGAGCAGAAAAAGAACAGTTTATACAGCGGAGTATAAAACAAGATTGGTTTTAGAAGTTTTAAAAGAAGAAAAAACCTTAGCAGAAATAGCAAGTGCAAATAAAATAACACCCCTAAATCTACAGAATTGGAAGAAGATATTTCTTGCAAATGCAGAGCTTGCGATGGAACCTAGTAAGGCTATCAAAGAGTATAAAGAAGCTAATGCAAAGTTAGTAATTGAAGTGGGTGAATATGCTAAAAAAGTAGGACAATTAACCATAGAAAAGGACTGGCTTGTGGAAAAGCTAAAAGACTTGGGTTTATCTAAAAAACTAGAAATGGTTGATGAGTCTAAGTCTAAAGTAATGTCAGTGGTGAAACAGTGTGAACTACTACATCTAAGCAGAAGTAATATTTATTATGCACCAGTAGTAAACGAGCATAAACTAGCTATCAAAGAGGAGATTAAAGCCATCTTTGAGGAGATACCAATATATGGAGCCAAAAAAGTGCATTGTCAGCTCAAAGAGAATGGCTTTAATGTTAGTCTGAACACCGTAACATCTTATCGCAAAGAGTTAGGCTTACGAGCTATTCTAGCTGTTAGAGAGCCCACCTGCCTTACTCAACCCAACATTGCACATCCTAAGCATTCTTATAAACTCAGAGGCTTGGGTATTGTGAGAGCTAATCAAGTGTGGAGTACAGATATTACCTACATAAAGATAGCTGGTGGTATGGTTTACTTAGCTGCTGTTATTGATTGGTACTCCAAGGCAGTACTTAGTTGGCGAATCTCTAACACTATGGATACAGCTCTGGTTATGGATGTCCTTGATGAAGCACTTCTGAAGTATGGAAAACCAGAGATATTTAACACTGATCAAGGGAGTCAATATACTAGCTATGTTCATACACAAAAGCTTAAAGATAATGGCATCATAATCTCAATGGATGGAGTTGGCAGAGCAACAGATAATATAGCAATTGAGAGGTTCTGGCGAAGTGCTAAAGTAGAGAGAATTTACTTGAACCAATATAACACAATTAAAGAGCTAAAAGAAGATGTAGCAGACTATATGCAATTTTACAATTACAGGAGATTTCATGAAACACTTGATTATAAAAAACCGATGAATGTTTACTTTGAGAGTTTGAAAATTAACAAGGAAATTTTTAACACTCAGGAGAAAAGTGTAGCCTAAGGTTACACACTAGGATGGAATAAGGATTTTGGAAAAGTTGTCTTGACTAATTGGGGTGGTATAAAGCTCAAACGAAAGTGATACCTCCGTACCCTTGGGTCGGGGTTGTTCATTTCCCTTTCAAAAGCAATGCTCAT
>JAUZSC010000014.1 GCA_030949825.1 Sulfurimonas sp. | reverse complement strand
TTGGCTTCTATAATTTTATTTACATCATAAATATCTCTAGCCTTGGCTCTGTTGAGAAGTGCTAGTAATTTTAGTTTAGATATAGTTTTTAAATCAAGCATCTTTATATTTGTTTGTTTGTATCCTTCGATTATGGCTTTATCTATAATATTTTTCATTATCTGTGTAGATGCTGCAAAAATTCTACTTTAACATCATCGAGTAAAAATTTCAACATATACTCACTAGGATTAAGACCATTGATTCTTAATGTACTCTCGTGTATGTCTTTTTGTTTTATTGCACCAAGAGATACCATTGTACTTTCTATAAACCTATATGGAAGTTTTATTGGAGATACAATATCCACATCTTCAGAAATTCTATGATGAAGATGATATGCTAAGAGCAGTTCCACCAATAAAGTAAAGTTCTTTATCAAAAGAGTACTGTACTTGCTAATCTATCTAATACTGTTTTTACTGCTAAAGTCATCGATGAAACCTTCTAAAAATTCTTATATGAATAATTTCTATCATATCTACCCCTTAACTCTAACTCTAGTCCATTTAGATTAATAGAACCCTCCTTATACATCTCTTTATACATTAGTATAAGCTCCATCTTCACTCTTTGCAATCCAAACATCAAACATAATTCACCAATATCATCTTCATCCATTCCACTCAGTGTTCTTCGTATTATTGTCGTTATTTTTTGGTATGAAGGCTTTGAACTTTGCCATATCCCTTTTGAGTTAAATCTTTTGGGGTCATATATAGCTACTATTTCATTATCGTAATACTCATAAGGCTTAGTATTTGTTAGTAAAAATGTGTCACTAACTTCTGGTATTAACTTTCTATAGAACTTACCTCTCTTGGTTTGTGCTATTAAGTCAGAAGATCTATGTACTGACTTTTGCATACTAACAGTTGAGATGTCTAAATTCTTAAATACTTCATATCCAAATTCTATATTAAAAGATTGAGTATTAATTATATTTCTAACATTGTTCATATCACTCATAATGGATACCTCCTGCTTGTCTAAATATACCATTATTTGTATGTTGTGTCAACAATTGGGTTAACTATACCTGTAACGAACATTCTCCAGATAAATTTATCAATATGCTAGAAAAAGCCTGTGTTACGGGGTACAGAAGAAATTTGTATATTTTCTTTCCGTGACTACACTAATATTTATCTAAGATTCTTTTAGATAAAATTAATCTTAAAGCACCATAAATAGGCACTTTCAAAAGATGTAGGCACTAATTTTTTAAGAAAATCCCTAAAATACGGAGTTTGCAGGCATTTTTTGGAGAATGTTCGTTGAATAAGTGCAAAAGTGGATATGTACACTTGATGTAGAGCATCTACTCTTAGAAAAAGGCTTACTTGCGAAGTTGAATAAAGATGAAATAGTAGAGGTTAAAAAAGAAGATTTACAATCTGTTATAAGAATTGAACTAATATGTTCAATCCTCTATTTTTAGTCAGCGTATGAGAGTGACTAAAGATTTTTTTAGCGTCTCTTGTCTGCTTCTATATAAACCTCCATACCTTCTCTCTTTCCAATTGCTAACACCTTTACAACTACAATGTTATCAACAATTTCATATACTATTCTAATCTGCTTTTTAGCAACATACATCTTTTTTAAGCCAGCTAAATTTAATCCATTTTTATTTCCAAGGGCTTCACCAAGCTCTGGAGATACTTGAATTTTTTTTATTTTTTTAAAGACTTCTATGTGAATAGAGTTATTAATCTTTTTTAAATCTTGTTCCACTAGTGGATGGTACTTAACTTCATACATAAATTAAATAGTATCTAAATCAATATTAAATTTTTGAGCCATATCTTCCATAGATACATATTCACTAAGTGGGGTCTCTTTTCTCTCTTGTATAAGATTGTAAATTTCAATATGTTCATTGAGTGCAACACTCTCTTCGAGTGTTTTAAGTCTTTCGTACTCGCCTGTAGAGATTACCACAGCTTCTAGTCTGTTGTTTCTAAGTATTCCTATTTTTTCAAGAGAGTGACCCTTAATATTGTTAATAACACTTCCTATCTGCTTTGTAAAATCAGTGATAGAAAAAAGTTCATTTTGTGCATATTTAACCATAGTGAATTTCCTTGTTTATTTAGTATGTAATATTATAGTATATTTTCTCTTATATTAGACTTGTTGGTAAAATATATTTTGAGAGATAAATTCCGAATGACTACTATGCCAGTACAGTATCTCAGTTCTCTCTTTTAGTAGTATCACAAATCCAAGCAACATAAATAATTAGCGAACCTCGTTTAAAAAATCATCCAATGACTCAGCAGCAACTTCCTCTCTAACTTTAGAATATCGTTTTGTGACACTCGTAGAGGTATGCCCCAATACAGAAGCAACTTGCTCAAGTGTTTTACCACTAGAAACCAATGTACCACCAATAAGGTGTCTTAAATCATGCATACGAATTTTTATATCTAGTTGCTTTAAAATATTATTCCAATGATTTCGTACAGTCTCCTTACTCATTTTTCTACTTAGATTTTTTTGTGCATGAAATATATACTTAACTTTCAGCACCTAAACCCAAGCATTTTCTGAGTGACATCCTGTAGCACACTGATAATAGAGGTTAAATCTTCATTTCTATTTACAATATCCTCAATCTTAGCTACTTCTTCAAGAATAGCAATGAAAGTTTGCATAGCTATCGCTAAAGTTGAGAGTTCACATTCTAAGTCTTTAAACAATCCTCCAATAGTTTGTGGTTCATTACTAATACGATTAATATAGCTTACCAAATTATAAGTGAAAAATGAAAGAGTTATTCTAGCTACAAGAGCTTCATAAATTCTATTCTCTTCTTCTCCAAATCCAAAGTGTTGGCGAAGCTCTTTATAGCCTTGTTCAATATCCCATCTGCGTTTATATATTTCAATAATTTCACTATCGTTAATCTCTATATCTGTTGATACTATTGGGATTAATTTGTTAGATGTTTTTATAAAAACAATTCTAATTTTACCTGCCTTTTTATGCTCCATTAGAACTGAAAAATAGGTAAATTTTATCTTGCCATATTGTGAAAATTTAGCTTTTCTAAGGTGTCTGAATTTCTCATAAACAGCATCAAGAGTATTAGCTTTATCTTTAAAGTTCCAGATACTTTTATTGTTTGCCATTCTTGATATTACTCGTATGCCTAAATCATTCATCTCTTTTAAAAAGATTGGCTTAGAATACCAACTATCAACTAATAGATAATCTGCATAAACACCGCTCTTAATAGCTCTCTTTACCATATCAATAGCTAATTGATGCTTACCTTTCATGATTTCAGCTCTGCGTTTATATGCAATTGTTCTGTGGTCTAATTCTCCTAGCATCTCTTCAATTTTTACTCTTGCATAATTTCCCATATTGATTGCAAAGTCCAGCATAAAGTTTGAAAGTCCATCACTATAATTAAGGGATAAAACATTAATTCCTCTAACAAATCTCTTCTCTTTATTAGAATATAATTTATCACGACTTCCCTCAATTTTTTTACCTGTTTTATCTTCTACTGTATCATCTATAATAAATACTTTTACACTTTTTGGACTCTGTA
The DNA here is from genome assembly GCA_030949825.1 of Sulfurimonas sp. Taxonomy (GTDB): domain Bacteria; phylum Campylobacterota; class Campylobacteria; order Campylobacterales; family Sulfurimonadaceae; genus Sulfurimonas. The sequence goes on along the minus strand of JAUZSC010000014.1, from coordinate 1,973 downwards.
GTTTTTGAAGAAATAAAATCAATTTTATTGAAGATAAGGAGAGTAGTTTTCTCCAGTTGTAACTTTGATTTTTCAAGAGTCTGTAATACACATCTTTACTAAAACTATCATCGCTTTGCTTTATAAAGGTTGCTATCTTCTTATTCATCACAAGCATATAAACGAAGTGCAGTACAACTAGGTGTATGGCAACTCCTTCTTTTTTTGTGAAGTTGCTTTTATTTAAAATATCTTTGATGTTTATCAGTTGTATTGTTTTATAGATTGGATTACGCAGTTTGTCATTTAAGATGTTTATTAGTTGCTCTGCTATCATTTTCATAGGCTCTTTCTATAGGGATTTAGTACTATGATTATAGCTTTAAATCCCTATTTATAGGCTTTTATTGAGTTGTTTATTCAAAAATATCACTTGTTGTTATATGTTTTATTGTCTTGTATAGAGTTATGAGATTGATTGCTCTATAGTATGTAGTTTGGAGGGTTGTATGCTGTTTTATGATTAATATTAGGTGCGAAAGTTAAGTATAAGCTAATCCACAAAGTACTTTTAAAAATATCTCCTTGGCATATTCAAAAAGTTTTGAATTATATTGAAGTTGATACTTCTAATATAATTATCTCAATGGTTAGGATATTTAAAAGAAGAGTTTAGCAATATTGATACAGTAGAGTTATTTAAAAACTTGCAGGAGAACAATAACTGGATATATGCTCACACAAGTGGTCATGCTGATTTACCTGCTTTACAAAAATTTGCTTCATCTTTGAAACCTAAAAAACTTATTCCTATTCATACAGAATTTAAAGATAAATTTGCAGAGCATTTTGAGAATGTAATGATATTAGAAGATGGAGAGAGTTTTGATATAAATGACACATTATCAGTTCATCAAGTTAATGAATTTAATCAACTGTTTAAAGATGATTTTTATACAGATGAAGAGAGAGAAGTAATTGAAGAATGGATAGGGATTGATTTAGATATGGTACATTGGCATATTATGATGGTATTTGGAAGGTATAGAGCATATCGGAGAACCAATAAAGCCAATGATTAGAGTTTATAAAAGATTTAGTTCCACAAGGTAAAAAGATAAAAATATTTACGGCAAGAGCTAAAAATAGAGATACAATACCTTACATTCATAAATGGTTAAAAGAGAATGATTTACCAGAGTTTGAAGTTACCAATGAAAAGGATTTTGGTATGATAATGCTTTATGATGATAGATGTAGTCAGGTTATTACTAACAGTGGTGAGATTATTAAAAAGGCAGGAGAATCTAAATGAGACAATTAAGTGAAAAATTTATTGACGATTTCAAAAGTCATACGGGTATTTTAAAACCTTTAATGCAGTTTATCTTAAATGATGATAGCTTAGAATTTATGATTAGAGACAATTATGTTAAATATTTATTATAGAGGTGGTAATTTATTGAAAATTGAGCCATCAAATGATACATATAAATTCACTTTTGATACACATTACTTAGTATATAAAACAAAAGAACTACCTAGTTCAATTATTGACAATGATATTTTGAGGCAATGAGCTTGATATATTGCCATATTTAAAACAAAATATAGATATTTATAGAAACTACAAAAAATCTAATTTAGAACTGAGAATATCAACAGCTAGTTGTTAAAGAGTGTAATGAATTAAATAAATCTATTTCAAATGGAAGTGAAATTCTTTATAGTTGATATTGAGTATGCAAAAAATAACAGTAGGTTTGGACTTAATTGGGATAGAATGGGATAGAAGTCAAGCTTCTTTACAAGGTAAATATAAACCTAAGTTATTATTAATAGAAATGAAATTCGGGGATAATGCTATTGAAGGGAAAAGTGATGATAAAAAATCAGCAGATATAAAACAACATATAGAAGATGTGGAAGAGTTTGCAAATATTCAAAACTTAGAAGAACTTAAAAGAGGACCTTAGCTATTTTAAAACAAAAAG
>JAUZSC010000013.1 GCA_030949825.1 Sulfurimonas sp. | reverse complement strand
GACAACTTTTCCAAAATCCTTATTCATTCTTAGTATGTAACCTTAGGCTACACTTTCCTCTTCAATATTAAAAATATCCTTGTTAATCTTCAAACTCTCATAGTAAACATTCATCGGTTTTTTGTAATCAAGTGTTTCATGAAATCTCCTGTAATTGTAAAACTGCATGTAGTCAGTTACATCTTCTTTTAGCTCTTTAATTGTGTTGTATTGGTTTAAGTAAATTCTTTCTACTTTAGCACTTCGCCAGAACCTCTCAATTACTATATTATCTGTTTGCTCTACCAACTCCATCCATTGAGATTATGATGCCATTGTCTTTGAGTTTTTGAGTGTGAATATAGCTAGTATATTGACTCCCTTGATCAGTGTTAAATATCTCTGGTTTCCCATACTTTAGAAGTGCTTCATCAAGGACATCCATCACAAGAGCTGTATCCATAGTGTTGGATATTCGCCAACTAAGTACTGCCTTGGAATACCAATCTATCACAGCAGCTAGATAAACCATACCACCAGCTATCTTAATATAGGTAATATCTGTACTCCACACTTGATTAGCTCTCACTATATCTAAGCCTCTTAGTTTATAAGAATATTTAGGATGTGCAATGTTTGCTTGAGTAAGTGAGATAGGCTCTCTAACAGCTAGAATAGCTCTTAAGCCTAACTCTTTACGATAAGATGTGACTGTGTTAAGACTCACATTAAAGCCGTTCTCTTTGAGTTGGTGATATACCTTTTAGCTCCATATATTGGTATCTCTTCAAAGATAGCTTTTATCTCTTCTTTGATGGCTAGTTTATGTCTCGTTCACCACTGGTGCGTAATAAATATTACTTCTGCTAAGATGTAGTAGTTCGCATTGTTTTACTACTGACATTACTTTAGACTTGGATTCATCAACCATTTCTAGTTTTTAGATAAGTCCAAGTCTTTTAGCTTTTCCACAAGCCAGTCCTTTTCTATCGTTAACTGTCCAACTTTCTTAGCATATTCACCTACTTCAATTTGTAGCTTTGTATTCGCTTCTTTATATTCTTTTATAGCTTTACTTGGTTCCATCGCTAGTTCTGCATTTGCAAGAAATATCTTCTTCCAATTCTGTAGGTTCAGTGGTGTTATTTTATTTACACTTGCTATTTCTGCTAGTGTTTTTTCTTCTTTAAAATTTCTAATACTAACCTTGTTTTGTACTCCGCTGTATAAACTGTTCTCTTTCTGCTCATGATATTACCCTCTCATTTTATTGTGTTATTTTAGCTTTTTAGGAATAACGATTTAGAAAATGTTGTTTGTTTTTCTTGGGGCAGTATATCTTTCAACTAAAAGTTCAGAAGCAGTATGTCCATGAATAGCCCAATGCAGTTTATTTTGTACTGTAGCAAAAAAATCTTTTGTTGTTGGAGCTTTTAAGTCATAATCTAAAGCAGTTACATAAATATCTGTTATTTGTTGATAAAAGTTTCTTTCACTTTCTCTTATATCTCTTATTTCTAATATTAAGTCTTTATAGTATTGAGGATTTAAATAACTAGGAGTCTGTCGGTCTCCTAAAATCTAAATTCAACTAAATGTACTTCCAAACTGAAAAAAATACCTAATAAGTCTAAATTTCAGTATAGTTTACACTTTAATCATCATTGCAACGCTATTCTTAACTCCTTTTATCCTCTAATAGTATGTAACCTCTTCAAGTTATATGCTATACAGAGTAAACTCCATTCACCTTTTGCTTTTTCAAAGCCTCTAAGCATGAACTGTCTAAACCCCATTACATGTTTCATAATACCAAATACAGGTTCAACAGTACTTTTACGCTCTGCATAAATTTGTTTACCTTCTTTGGTTTGAAGTCGATGCTTCATCCTTTCCACTGAAGTAGGATTGTCCGGCAGTGGTTCTTCTGCTTTGAACCTTTCTTCAAGTGGTTGATTATGTGAATCTTTACCGAAAGAAATATAGGGTGTGATCTTAGTATTTTCACATTGAAGAATGTTATGCTCACTAAAGTAACCAGCATCAGCTAAGAATGAAGATGGTTTAAGCTCAGGGTTTTCTTTAAACCATTTAAGCGTTGGGGTGACTTCTTGTTTATCGTTTGCGTTTTGAGTGACATGCTTGTGTACAATCAATCTTGAATCGTGTTCTACTGATGCTTGCGCATTGTAGCACTGTTCAAACCCACCACCAGATGTTTTCATAATACGAGATTCACTATCAGTGAGATTTATTTGATCCTTAGGTAATGGAGTAGCTGTGGGAGGCTTTGGAGTTCTTCCTTTTGGTTTCTTACCCGTTGTACTCTCTTTGGCTTTCCTCTTATCCATCTTTTCTTGATACTCGGCATTCTCTTTTTCATAACGCTCTTTGGCTCTTAGCTCTATTTGTAACTTAGCTTCTTTAATTACTTTAAGGCGATCTTCCCTTCGTAGTAACTCATCAGGAATATTCATACCATCATCAGGTTTCTCATTATCTGCTTCTTGTGCTTTTTTCATGAGGGTTGCTACTTCTGCTTCAAGTTGTTTTTGCAGTTTTTCTATATATGCATAACTGAGAGCCTTATGTTTAGAAGCATTCGCTTTAATCTTTGTCCCATCAAGACTTACTTTACCTACTTTGAGAACTCCTGATTCTTTAGCAATCATCAAGATTTGAACAAAGAGAGATTCTAGTTCAACAAGGAATCGTTTACGAAAGTTAGCAACTGTATCATGGTCTGGATGGGTATTAGCAGCAATATAGCGAAAAGCAATAGAATCATAGGTGGCTCTCTCTATCTTTCTACTTGAGAATGTTCCTGTTGCGTAGCCATAAAATAGTAGTGATAATAATACTTCAGGATTATAAGCTTTAGAGCCACCTTGTCCACCATACCCTTTATGAATATTTGATAAATCTAACTCTTTGACTATCTCTACAATAAAACGAGCTAAATGCTCTTTAGGTAACCACTCATCTATACTTGGTGGTAATAAATATGCTTGTTGTCTGTTTGAACTAAGGTAATCTCTTGCCATGTATAAATCTTTTTTTGTTGTATTTATTAGTTCTTATTTTAGCATTTTATTGCTTTTTATTTGATGAGTGGAGTCCGACAGACTCCTAGCATTTTTTAATCTTTCATTATCTAGTACATATCCACGAGTAGTAAAAGTTTTCAAAACTTGTGTTGCCCATCTTCTAAATTCTGTGGCTTTTTTTGAGTTTATTCTATATCCTAATGAAATAATTACTTCAAGATTATAATGGTCAATATTTCTACTAACCTCTCTTTTGCCTTCTTTTTGAACTATTAGGAATTTCCTAATAGTTGATTTTTCTTCTAATTCATTGGTTCTAAATATTTTTTTTAGGTGTTCATTTATAGTTGCTACATTTATATCAAAAAGTTTAGCTATAAGTTTTTGAGTAAGCCAGACTGTTTCATCTTCAACTTTTACTTCTATTGTATCTTCTCCGTTAGCCGTTGTAAATATTAAAAATTCTGTTGTTGAGTTTCTTATTGTTAAGTTTTTATTCATTATAAATCTCCAACTAAATAACCAGCACCAAAAGAGAGAAGCAAAGGCATAAATATAGATTGATTAGTATTGTTTTGTACAAACTCAATAATTTCTATTTGCTCATTTACATTAATATTTAAGACTACTTGCTTATCATATAGTCCTAAGATAGCACTTTCTAATTTAACGAGAAAATTTATATAATGATTTAAAATATCTTGAATAATTAAAACAGTTATATGGTGTTGAAATATTTTACTCTCTGCAACTTCATCTTTTTTATAATTTTTATATTTAATTGTTATTTTATTTATATATGGGTTTATCTTTTCAAAAAAAATCTTTAAATAAATTTAACATCTCATCTTCACTATTAACTACTTTAGTAAAATAGTGTGACTTTTCTTCTATTTGTTCGAGCAATTCTTTTACATCACTATCGGCTTGATTTAGCTCATCTTCATAGTCTATAAAATTACTTTTAGAAGCGTATCTATTCTCTAATATATCTATGATTTTAAGTTGCTCTTTTTTTTATAGTTGTTATTATGTTTAGTTTTAGATTAGGTGTCATTTGAACTTTCTACAATTTTTATTTCATCATTACTCAAGCCATAAAGCCTATAAACCAAGCTATCAATTTCATTTACGCTATTTAAAACTAAAGTTTCTAATTTTTCTATTTCTTCTTTTATCTCAATCTTATCAACTGCACTTAAGCTATCAAAGTGTTTATTATATTTTGCTATTTTCTCTTTTGATTCTATAATGATATTTACTAAATTTATAAATGGTTCTTGTTCTTCTTTTGGTATGTTTGGGATTGGTAGTTTTCCAACTCCATTTTCAAAATACTCATAAACACCACTACCTGTTTGTTTTCCAATACTTTTATATCTAAAATTTAAAGTTTTTGAATTTAAAAGTGCCAATAGATATTTTAAATCTAAATCATCGTTTGTATCAAATATAACAGTAGTATTTGTAAGACCTATATACTCTTTTGTGTCATCAAAACAAAATATATTTTCTTTAGCTCGGTAAGAACACCATATTTTATTTAAGTTATAAAAACTCTTGTGCATTGGACGGCTATACCTCCACCAAACTCTTCCTTCATTTTTTACAGTTGCCCGATTTTCTAAAAATTCTCTATTTTCAAGTAAATGCTTTTGTATTGAACTTGGTAAATCTTCAAAATTATCAACATCTTCAAAATATAAAATATACTCTTTGAGTCCTTCAATTTCATACCTTTTAATTATATCTCCACTCATTCTTTTTTTAACAAATTCTTTTGGAAATTGGTTTGGATACTCCTTGAATAAAAACTGCTTATTCGCCGCAGTCTCCATGCCTTTACCAATTTTAAGAATAGTATTCAAATTTGGGTAATTACAATCTATCTTATCATTTACAGCACTTATTTTTTTATCCACCAATGCAAAAACTGTATCTTTTTTTAGAGTTACTTCAAAATAGTTTTCTTCATTAGAAATTGTATTGTTTATGTCATTTACATCATAATTTTTATCTTTAAAATTATAAGCTAAACATTCACTATCTATTTTATTTTTATCAAATTCTATAATTGCAGAAGTTATTGAGGCATCTTTAAAAACCATATATTTTTCAAAATTTACAATTTTTGAAATAGGTGCATTATCTAAAATATAGTTTCTTAATTTTACTGCTTTTGCAGAGTGTAAAAAAGCATTTGAGGTTATAAATCCAACTTTACTTTTTGTTATCTCAATAGCTTTAGCTATAAAATAAAAAAGTATATCACTTTTATCTTGCCAAATATGAGGATAATTATCCTGTATCTCTTTTGCTATCTCTGATTTTGCTCCCAATGTTTGGATGTTGAAATACGGAGGATTCCCAATAACACAATCAAACCCACCATTTGCCATAATCTCAGGAAACAATTCATTCCAATCACTCGTTAAACTATTTGCACTTTTTATATTACCCATCAGATTACTTAGTGGTCTATCTCTTTTAGCAGTTTGTAGCCATAAAGATAGTTTTGCTATACCCACACTTGCACCATTTATATCCACACCAAAAAGATTTTTTTTCTATTATCTGTTTGTCTATATCGTGATAGTCAAAAAGTCCTGCTTCATATTTGAAAAGTTCACTTTGTATCCATTTATGCTCATCTAATAAAAACCTAAAACAAGCTGTTAAAAATGCACCACTACCACAAGCAGGATCAACTATCTTTAAACTCTCAAGATATTCTCTATATTTATGTAAAGTATCTCTTCTTTTTTCTTTGGATTTTTTTGTATCTTTTGCATCATCAAAAAGTTTTAAATCTTCTTTTTTATCATCACACAATTTAGCGACAGTATTGTTTATAATATATTGGGTTATAAACTTAGGAGTATAAAAAACACCATCTTTTTTTCTAGTATTTACAATTTTATGTTCTTCAAAAAGTGATTCTTTGATTTTTTCTAAATCATTTAATGATTGTTCAAATATATGCCCTAAAACTTCTACATCTACATCATCGCTAAAATCATAAGCACTTAGATGCGATAAATCACTTTTAATAATATGGTCATCTATGATTAAATTTTCTAAAGATTCATCAGGCTTAAATAAATTACCATTGTATTTGGGAATATTAACCTTGCTATTTCCAACATCTATAAAATGAAAGTATTTTTTTATAGTAGTTGTAAAGAGGAGTATCATCTCCCCACTCTTGTGAACTTTCATACTGTTTTATAACTGTATCTATACTATTTGCAGGGATTAGCCCTCTATCTTCTGCAAATAGTATAAACATAAATCTATCTAAAAGTTTATTGGCACACTCAAATACATTTTCTCTTGACAACTCTTTATTGTTTTCAATAAGATTGTTTAAAAGTTTTAGTCTAAAACTACTATATTCTTTATAAACTTCTTTTGTTATCTCATCTTGTGATTTTGAAAGTTTTTTAAGCCTTGCTATTTCGTTGGTTTCTAATGATGATTGACTAAGTAGTGCATAAAGTGTTGTATAACTTTCGCCTTTTGTCATATCTAAAGAGAAGCAAATATCACTGCTATCGCTATAAATATCTAACTGTTTGAAATTTGAAATAATCACATACCTACAAGTTGGCTTTTCATTTTTATATCTAAAAGCTTGAGCTATTATATCTCTGTTTGATATTTTTTTATCACTTGATTTAAGTTCTATTATTACTATTGGGTCATTATTTTTATCATAAACAACACCATCAGCTTTTTTCATATCTGTATCGTTTTTTACTTCTCTGATACAATTAGTCCAATTTAACATCTTTGATAATAATGTGATAAACTCAGCACCATTTGCATCTTCTGCTATAAATTTATCTTTTGTAATTAGATTGATAATATCACTAGAATTTTGAGTATTGAAAGATTTTATAAAATTTTTAAGTAATGATTTTTGAAACATTTTATAACCTCTGATTGTTTATCTTATTATTTTATCCAAAACTATGTTTAATGTTCATTTGTATACACAACTATTTATTCAAGGAATATAATAGCACAATACATCTCTATACTCAAATTAACGGAACAAAAAAAGTGTCCTTTTGTCAAATAATCCATTAAAAGGATATAGTGTCCCTTAAGAAACAAGTGTGTAATTAAATATAAAAACTCACAAAACCTTTAAATACCAACAACAAAAAAGTAAATAAAACAGCAGAAACTACAAGATAAATAGCATTTTTACTACGAACAATACTTAGAAAATTTTCTAAGCCAAAAGCCCTGATTGTAAGCGTAAAACTGACAAAACCACCAACAGTACTCGCAAGTCCTAAACCACTTACTCCCATTGGAGATATTAGAGAGAGTGCGATTACTATATATGTAGCTAAGGAGTAGGTCGCTATTTTTGCGGCTTGCATCTGCATCTGCTTTGCGTAGAGCCAGAGTACGAAGAGTTTTTGTAGACCGAAGGGGAGAAGTCCTATCATGTACATTTGTAAAACCATGGTTGTATTGGCGGTATCTTCTGCGCTAAATGCGCCTCTTTCAAAAAGAAGCCATGTGATTTCTCGGGAGAGGATGATTCCCCCTAGTGTACTTAGAGTAAGCAAAAAAGCTAAAAACCAAAAAGCACGGGACATAAATGCTTTTGCCTTGTCTTCATCTTTGTTCTTAATGTAGCGTGCAACTCTTGGAAAAAGTGCTACTGCGGTTGCTATGGCAAAAAGGGCAAGAGGGAGTTGAAAGATGCGGTTTGCATAGTAAAGGTAAGAGATAGAACCTGTTACAAGAAATGAGGCGAGTAGGGTGTCTAAAAAGGCAGAAACCTGAGCAGTTGAGTTTCCCCACATTGCAGGAAAGAACTGCTTACGGAACTCTTTTGTATCTTTTTTTATGATTTTTGATTTTACTCTTAAGTGTTTAAAACCACCCCAAAGAATCTTAGAGAGCCCATAGTTGTATATGGCGATAAGATGGACGAAGAGTTGAAGAAGCCCACCAATGACAACACCCCATGAAAGGTAATAAACAATTTCGACTTGTTCTTTGTCCTGCGAAAAGTACAGAGCAAAAATCAAAGAGAGGTTTAAAAGAGCAGTAGAAAAAGCACTCGTTGCAAAGTGATGTTTATACTGAAGCATAGTGCTTAAAAATGTCACAGCAAATATAAGGGGTAAATACCAAAAGTTAATAGCTACAAAAGGAGATGCAATCTCTATAGTTTTTTCATCAAATCCTACTGCTATCGCCCTTGTAGCGAGAGAGGGTAAAAGATTTACGATAAGTGTAATAAAAAAGATGATAGATAAAAAAACTATAAAAATATTTGCAGAAAAGACACCCTTATGTTTAGTTTTTGCAAAGGCAGGAATAAAGACTTGCGTAAATGCACCCTCAGCAAAGATTCTACGAAAGAGGTTAGGAAGTTTAAAGGCTATGAAGAAAATATCGCTATAAATATTTGCACCAAGTGCAGATGCTGTAAATAAATCTCTTACAAACCCTAAGATTCGAGAGACTAGAATTCCAAAACTGTTAGTGAAAATGGCTTTAAACATAAGGCTCTTTAAATGTGAATTAATTTTATATTATTTTAACGAAAACTTGTGAAAAAGTAGATTAAGTATAGTGTATTATGTTGGATTCTTGCCTAGTATTAATATAATATTTAGTAAACTATCAAAAATTATAAAAAAGAGCTATGTATGAAAGTGTTTCTTGTATTGTCTTTAAGTGTGTTTACTTACTTTTTAAATGGGTTTGAACTGCCTACAATACAACTAGAGTCATCTAAAATCGAAGATTCCCCCATAGAAAACTCTCAAACCATTAATGTAATCAACGAAGAAAAAATAGAGACTTCAAATATTAAAGATATTAAAGACCTCTCATCTATAGTATCAAATACTAATATATCCGGTATTGGCAACAGAACGAACACAACGATTACCATAAGAGGTATAAGTAATTATGTCGCCTTAGAGTCAAGTGTTGCTATGTATATTGATGATGTACCTGTTCCTTTTAGTTATGGTTTTGGAATGCTCGATATGAAAAATATTAAAAGTATTGAAGTGCTTAAAGGTTCACAGGGAACACTCTTTGGTAAAGGAGCACAGGCAGGTGTGATTAATGTATACACAAAAGGTCCTAGTAAAACATTTAAAAGTAAAGCTTCAGTTGCTTATAGCTCTTACAATACGAAAGAGTTGTATGCAATGGTATCAGGTCCGACTGCTAATAAAGATTTAACATATTCATTTTCACTTACAAAGGACAGTTCAGATGGATTTGTCACAAATGAACTAACTACTAGTAATCTTGATTATAAGGATTATTTCTCTACAAGTGCAAAGCTTCGTTACAAGCCAAATAAGCAATTTGATATTTCTCTCAACTACACAAAAAGTAAAAGTGATGATGGTGGTTCACCATTTACAATCAATACAAAAGAAAATCCTTTTAGTATAGATAATGAACCAAAAAATGAATATGTGAAAATGGATACAGATATCTTGTCTCTCATTATAAAATATAAACAAAGTGATTACAGTTTTACATCGGCCACTACATATGCAAAAGAAAAAGTACAGAAGTATGACTATGTTCCTATACTTGGAGGTTTAGGCTTAGGTCTTAACATAGAGATGCAAGAACTTACACAAGAACTAAGATTAAAAAAAGACTTTGACAATAGTGAACTTCTTATTGGTGGGTTTTACTCAGATAAGCTACAGTTTGACTACCTTGAGGAGCAGACATTATATACTCCTGCATTAGAAAGTAAAAACTCTCTCAATAACCCAGATGAAAACATAGCCTTATTTACGCAGTATAAGTACTTCTTTAATGATAATTACTCTCTTATGGGTGGTCTTAGGTACCAAAGGACGAAGAGAAGCTTTACAAGGGAGTTCAATCAGTTTGCTAGTCCTACAACAGATGCAAATTCTGAGACGACTTGGACGCATGTTCTTCCAACTATTTCATTTTCCTACTTGGGAGATGATAACTCAAATACGTATTTTACTTATGCCAAAGGTTATCGTCCTGGTGGTTATAATTATAGAAGCCCTGACACTCTCCTCCCTTTTGAACCTGAAAAAACAGATAGTTTTGAACTCGGTTACAAAAAGATTTATTCAAAGGCACTACAGTTCAGTTCTGCCTTGTTTTATAACATCATAACAGACCATAGAGTAAATACATTTAGTGACACTTTATCAACAACTACTCTCAATATTTCTAAAGCATATACATATGGTTTTGAACTCGATGTTAGCTATAAAAAAGATGATTTGTTTGTATTTGCAACATATGGGTATACGCAAGCTAAAGTAAAGGGTTCTGGTAAAAATCTTATTGAAGTTCCTGACATGACAGCTTCAGTTGGTGTGAAATACAATATACATAAAAATATTTATGTAAAATCTGACTTAAGATATATGGGTGAACGCTATTACAATATAGACAATACAGCCAAAGAAGGCTCGTATACCCTTGTTAATGCTTCAGTAGCCTATACAAAAAACAACTGGGAGTTTGAACTTTTTGCTAACAATATATTTGATAAACGCTATGTTGATTTTATGATATATACACCAAGCAATAACTATTACCATTTTGGAAACCCTGCTATGTTTGGTATTAAAACTAGTGCAAGTTTTTAAACACCATGCTTAAAGAATTAAAAAACCTTAACATCATACTTGCAGAAGACGACTTAGGTATGCAAGCTGATTTAAAAGAAGTTTTTGAATACTTTTTTTTAAATGTTTACACTGCAAGTAATGGTAAAGAAGCCTTAGAAATTTTGGACAAGCAAGATATTTTTGCAATCTTTAGCGACTATTCTATGCCTATTATGAATGGCTTTGAACTCACAACAGAAGTTCGAAAATTTGACTTAAATATACCTATAACAATACTCAGTAATTATGATGACCGTAACACACTTCAAAAGTTTATGTCTTTAGGTTTGGAGGGTTATATATTTAAACCCTTTTATTATGATGATATAAAAGATTATCTCACGAATTTTGCGAAGAAAATTCATAAGGCTAATAAACTTCTTCAAACAGTCACCAAAAAATATAAAATAGACTTCTTAAAAAACACCTTATATATGAATGAAAATGTATATACACTGACTAAACTAGAGTCAGATTTTTTGAACCTACTAGCGTCAAATGCTGAAGAGGCAATAAGCTATGACAAAATTATCACAGAGTTAAGTGAGTATGAACTTAACCTCCTCAAAGTTAGGGACTTAATCTATCGCTTGAAAAAGAAATACGGCTTTAACTATATAAAAAATATAAAAGACCTTGGCTATACCTTGGAAAAGCTTTGAGTATGAGAGTTTTTCTTTATCTTCTTGTTCTGAGTGTACATTTATTTGCTTACGATGCTTTGGATTTAAAAAATGTAAAAAGTGCAGAGAGTGCATTAAAAAATTTATATTGTACGGCAGATGCAAACAAGAGTTTATCATTTGATTTGCTTCTAAACAACACGCAACTAAAACCGATACAAGAGTCTAACCTTGGCTATAGTACGAGTGTCTATTGGTGTAGGTTAGAACTTATCAATACATCCCCTAATGAAAAAGAGTTTGTATTTTATAACCCTCGTCCAGGAATGGATTTTGTGGATGTAAACATCTATGAAAAAAATAAAACACGAACGCTACGCATGGGTGATATGCAAGCGCTAAAAAACAGAGACTTAAACAGTATATTTTCAAATATTTTTCTATCTTTAGAATCTGGGGAGAGAGTTGTTCTCATAAGTAGATATGAATCTATTGGAGCGCTTGAAATTAACTGGGAAATAAAAGACCTCAATAGCTTTCTTTCCTACCAAACAAATAGTCTTAGCTTTATGTATCTCTACCTTGGTTTTTTGTTGGCAGTGTTTTTTTACAAAATGATTTCATATAACTATATAAGAGATAAAGTATACCTTATATACGGTATATTCGTTTTTTCTATTATAGTCTCAAATCTTTCTGTTGTAGGTATTTTACATTATCATCTTGCTGAGTATATCGATTATTACACGATTACCTTGCTCGGATTTTTATTTATACCTATTATTCTCTTCTCTTTATGGCTCTTTACATTTAATTTTTTTTGAAATTCCTAAGAAAACTTTTTTATATTATTTTTTCCTAGGTGTCATTGTATATAACGGGCTGTCATTTTTTATCTATTTATACTCCTATATTGACAGGAGTATCCTAAGTTTGATTCCTATTCTTGTATTACTAGGCTTTATGGAGTCATTTTTACTCTTGTTTATTGCTGTTTATATGCTTTATAAACGAAAAAAAGGGAGTCTTTTATTTTTTTTTTAGGGCACCTATTATATATAGTTTTTGCACTTATGTTTTCCATGAATCTTTATGGAATGGAACTGGATATACTTCTTACTATAAATCGTCTTTCTTTTGCTATGTCTCTAACTGTGCTTTTTATGTCTTTGTCTATTAACTCTAAGCTTAAAACAATTAAAGAACAAACGCAAACTTTGCAGCGTGAACTTAAAAAGAACCAACGCTATGTAACTATAGGGACAACATTGGCGTATGTAACACATCAATGGCGAGAGCCTATTAGTAAGTTAGCGACGCAGATTACAAAAGTACAAGCTCGAGTTGACAACAAACCCAAAGAGCTTCTAAGTAGCATACAAAATGATATAAATATAATGGGAAAAAGTCTTAAAGAGATAAATACAACACTCATAAGCATTAAAACTCTTTTTAATAGCGAGCAAAAAAGTAGTTCTAAGTTTAATTTAGATGCGACGATGCTCTCTCTTATAGAAAGCTTTTGTGAGTATACAAACATAAGATTTGAGTACAACACCCCACCGACCCTAATCTCAAACTTAATGCTAATGAAAATCTTTTTAAACATGCACTTTTTAACATCATACAAAATTCTATAGATGAAATCTATGAAAAGAAAATTCAAAATGGCCTTATAAAAGTAGTTATAGAAAAAGACACGAAGCTTACACTAAGCATATCAGATAACGCAGGTGGTATTGATAACTCACATAGCTCAAAAAAGCCTACGGGTATGGGCGTTGGTTTAGCTATATGTAGAGATATCTTTGAAAAAGAATTTTCTGCTCATTTTTCTTTAGAAAATATTGAAAATGGAGCCCGTTTTATTGTAAAAATTCCCCTTTGACGATTTTACGACGACTTTAGGATGCTATGATTTCTCCATTAATTTAAAAGGAAATCAAGATGGCACAAGTAGTAGGAAAAGTAATTAGCGTTAGGGGTGAAGTTCTTAGAGATGGTTTAGAAGTAGTATTAGCAGCAGGTGATGAGATACTAGCAGACGATACACTTCTAAATACAGACCCACAAGCATCAATCAAGATTCAATATAGCCATCTTGATAATGCAACTACTTATGCAGGTGTCTTTAATGTTCTTGTAGAAGATAATGAACTAGACCTAGAAAATGTAAATGAAGAATACCTTGAAACTGCAGCAGGTGAAGATGGTGCTGAAAGTAACAACGGTGTTGGAGAAGATTCTGGGATAGTAGCAAACAATAGTCTTCTAGGTTTGTCTCAAACAGCTAGTACCACTCCCATAAACTTCAACAAAAATGGACTAATATTTGCTTTTAAGAGATAATGACACTATTTTAATAATTGAGTAGTGTTAAAATCATTATTAGAATAGATAAATATGAGACAAGTAAAATATAAAATCAATCTGCAACCAGAGCAAAAAGAGACACTAGACTTCTCCTAAAACAATCAATCACTAATCCTTTCCAGAGTCTGTATTTAAGGGTATTAAATCAAGGTTAATAATGGCACAAATAAGGTTCATCCTTAATCCGAACCTTTTTCGTCTATTTCTATACGGATATTTTGTAATTTTAAATACCTTGATTTTTGCATTTATATTTTCAATTATGATACGATTAGATGATAATTTATGATTCTCTTTTTTCTCTTCTTTTGTAAGAGGTTTCTTTTTTGTTTTTTTATTTGGAATTGTAGCATTTGGACATATTTTATCTATACCTAAATAGCCTAAATCAGCAAGAACTCTACTCATCAATATCTTTTTAGTTGGATTACTATTTTTAAAAAGACGGAAGTCGTGCATCTTTCCTTTAGCAATAGTTACTGCAAGTATTTTACCTTTGATATTTGTAATTATTTGTGCTTTTTGAGTATGCTTTTTCTTTTTACCTGAATAGTACTTTTTTTGCTTTTTTTTGGTCTTTCACATTCGCTCTCAGTCACATCTACAACAGTTATTTTGATATTATTTAAATCTTCTGTTGGTACTATATGTTTTAGAGTCTCAAGATGGAATTGTGGCTCTTTTATCAGTATCTTTTCAATTTTGGTAACTGTATAATGAGCTGTTGATTCACTCACTCCATAATCAATTCCTAAATGTGCAAATGTTCTGTACTCTCGGTAGTATTCAAGCATCAGTAATACTTCATCATTTGCTGAAAGTGATTTGTTTGTTCCACCTTTTGATTTTCTATCACGATAATGTTTTCTAATTACTTTTACCATATCTTTAAAAGTATCTTTATTGACACCAACAATGCGTTTAAAATCTTTGTTTTCTAACTTATTTACTTTATAATATTTTCTTGTTTTTGCCATACTAACTTATAAGCAAATTTTACTCCAATTTTATTTGGGGTTTTAGGAGAAGTCTATTATATATTAATTGTTGAAAACAATCTACTCCCGCAAGATATGAGCAAAGAAGAGCAAAAATATAGTGGTATACTTGGTACTTTAGAGATAATGACATAGATAGACGAGCTACTGCTTATCTATAGCTAGCACTTTAGGGATAGGTAGTTGTGATAATACCAAATGGACAAAGAGATGGATGAGAGAAGTGACATTAAAGACAATCTGGAACGATTACAAGACAACCCTCGTGTCAAAGAGCAGAGCTTACAAAGATGGAATTACGCAGATACAATGGTGCACAGATTACTGGCATTTAGCATGTGAAAAACTTGATGAACTCATGGTGTTCCTCTCACTAGAACTGGAGTCATTCTACATTAACAACTTCATATTTTCCAACAAGAAATCTATTAAATCACTCAAATTTGACAATTGACTTTTGGCATATTAAACCACCATGTGAAGCCTACATTAGGGAAATCATGCAAATATAGCTAATGATTGATACACAGATGATATAAATAGTCTTAGTGAAGTTTATATATAATACTCAGTTTGTAAGAAGTGCTCGTCAGCTATAGTAGATCAAGTCTAACCCAACTTCATCATCCAAAATTAAAAAAGACCTATATTCAGGGCTTTAAAGCCTTTTAAAATATTTTACCTGTACCACATCTATATTATTCTATAAAAGTTTTAGTAACATCTCCTGCTCCGTATTTAATCTCAAGTGCATCATAAATCTCTTTTTGCTTCTCATTTAATTCTGAACTTTGTCGTATATAGAGTGTTGAGCCATCTTTACACTTCATACTGGTAGTAATCCTTTTTTGATTTCTCAGAATATGCCTTATCGTATCCCAACTATAGTGAATACCTTTTTGTTTAAGTTTGTACCTTATTGTATGGATAATACTATAAGCTAAAAGAGTAATAAAGAGATGCCCATCTACTCTAGTCTGTGTTTGATGAAATATAGGTCTTAATCCTAATTCAGACTTTAAACTCTTAAATACTGATTCTAAATCAGTAAGTGTTGTATATGTTTTCCATAGAGTCTTCTCATCCATTGTTTGGTTATTGGTTCTAAGACAATAGATACCATTAATAGCACTTTTATTATCAAGTGTCTTCTTCTCACTCCAAGTTATATCTATTGCATTATAGCTATCTGGGTCTTTAGTGACAGTAGTTGAATAGTATTGAGATATAGATGGATATTTCTCTTTGAGCCTTCCTATGGTCTCTATCACCTTATCATAAGCCTTAGTTCTTCTTTTGAGAGAGAGTCCATCTTTTAAATATTGTAGCTTCTCTATAAAAAGAGTTTGTACTCTTTTTTGCATAGCTTCCTCTTTAGCCTCTCTAGCAGTAGAGTGTATAAATAACTCAGTCTCTTTAGTTTCTTCATTGACAACCTTCATAGCTCTTACTATAGCGTTGTCATTTTTATCTAATTTTACAGGAGTTGATTTCTCTTCATCAAACTGTTTATTGCGTTTTCTGCTGACAACTAGTACCACTCCCACAAACTAACCCAAAAAACTACTCACTCAAAGGCTTCCCTCTATAAGTCCATTTAAAGGGCTTTGCCATTGTTTCATTAAAATAATCTATAAAAGCTAATATCTTCTCTTTTAGATTTTCTTTAGATGTAAAGGTTCCTCTTGTAACTACTTTTTTCATTAAAATACCAAACCAAATCTCAATCTGATTTAGCCAAGAGCAATGTTTTGGAGTGTAATGGAAAACAACCTTGTGTTCATTATTCCAAAGATAATCTTCTCGTGTTTGCATAGACTTTAAAATACCTGATTTACCTTTTTCTCCTAAGTCTTGCTTATCACCAGAATATTTAGCAATCAAGCGTACTAAACTTTCTGATTTATGAGTATTGAGTTGATCTAACACAAAGTGATATTTTTTGTAATTTGGATACTTTTCTATAGTATGTTCAATAAAGTTTGAGAAATCTTCTTCTGTTCTAGTATCACCACAGATACCATAGGCTTCACCTGTTGTGACATTGAATCCTGCTATTAGTGTTTGTGTACCATGTCTCTTATATTCAAACTCTCTAGCACATGGTTTACCTGCTGACATAGGTTTGTCTTCTGCAATTCTCTCTAATGCTTGTACACCTGTCATCTCATCAGTACTTATCGTAAGTTCATCTTCTTTTTGGCTGATATTGTGATAAACATCACATACATCATTAATTCGTTCATCTTTCTTCTCATCAGGTTTTTCATTTAGCCAATAGATACTTCGGTGTGGTTGTAATTTTGCTTTTTTAAAAAGTCGCCAACATGACTTTGGGATATAGTTTCAACAATTCCTTGTTTAATAATCTCTCTTGTTAATGTAGAATGACTCCAGTTTGTGAGAGGAACACCATGGTTCTCAGGTTTTTCACATGCTAATGCCATAATCTGGCACCATTGTTCTGGCGTAATTCCACTTGGTCTGCCTGAACGAGGGTTGTCTTGTAATCGTTCCAGATTGTCTTTAATGTCACTTCTCTCTATCCATCTCTTTGTCCATTTGGTAATATCACAACTACCTATCCCTAAAGTGCTAGCTATAGATGTATAGCTCTCTTTAGCATTATTAGTAAGAAGTATTATTTTTGCTCTTCTTGCTATATTTTGGGGAGTAGATTGTTTTTTAAGAAGTTTTTCTAGTGTCTCTTTTTGCTCTGGTTGCAGATTGATTTTATATTTTACTTGTCTCATATTTATCTATTCTAATAATGATTTTAACACTACTCAATTATTAAAATAGTGTCATTATCTCTTAAAAGCAAATATTAGTCCATTTTTGTTGAAGTTTATGGGAGTGGTA
>JAUZSC010000012.1 GCA_030949825.1 Sulfurimonas sp. | reverse complement strand
TTGCAATTTGCTTAAAACTTCTGTTATCAAGAAGAAGCTTAAATTATAAACCGTAGAGTTTGAGCCATTTAGCAAGCGTAATCGAATCTCTTTAGCACTCACCTCTACATAAGGATTATCACACCGTTCGTTACAAAATGCATCACCCTTGTAGCCCATCATCGTTTGGCGCATACTTGGTGCGTAGCATGGTTGTCCTCTTGGCATCAAAGAATCTGTCTTGGAGTACTACAGGTATATCATCAACTCCATAGTCTTTTGAGCAAGTCCAAACTTTGACTCTGCTTCATCTTCGATAATGATGAGTCCAGCTAAACCTTTATACACATGCTCTGCCGTTTTTTCATGGGCATGAGGATGGTGCCGGTTCGTACATGCTTTTTGCTTTACTCTGTATTTGGCTGACCACCTTGCATCTGGGGCTATACTTTGATGAGCAGTTCCATCCATATTGGCCGAGTAAGATGCATTCCGTGCCCGTGCATGGTTGGTGCTTTCATCAAGTTTGTTAGTATAGTTTAAGAGATACATCTTGTCCATTGATAAGTTTTAATGTAGGTGCCAGGTAAGTGCCATTTACAGCATAAGTATCTGTAAGTGTATTGTCAAAGAGTGCTGTGTTGTGCTTTTTGGATTTTTAAGTCGTAATGGTACGTTCCATTTACGATTTCTCACCTCAAGAGGTGGGGAATTGCTAGAGGCTTTTATTAAGTGTGTTATCGTTTCTGCACTTGAAGATAGTGGATTTGGAGTTTTTGTAGCCGATGTTAAATCCATACCCATTCCCATTTCCACCCATGCCGCCAGCTAAAAGCATGGCGTGCAACCCGATCAAAACAAGACTTGGTGTAACACTGCTTAAAATTATAAAATTTCTTCTTGTCATAATATTTTCCTCTTTTTGTATAGGAGAATATTACTCTATAAGCGTTACTTCAATATTACTTTGTGTTTTCTAGTCCTCGTCTTCTTCATCAAACATATCATCCATTTCAATAGTCTTAGGTTTGGCCTTGACTGGGGTAATTTCAGTTATATTCTCTGGGGATATATCAATAGCCATTGCTACAAATGTTGCAAGTGCATTGTCATCTACAATAGCTTGACACTCTTTTGATGTATTGTAAACAGTAAGTACACCATTCGTATACAGCACATCTTTCGTAGCGATTCCTAAATCGGCTGCTATGAGATGTAAGTCAGGACGCGTTAAACGCTCACTCTCAACTTTCATCTCAAAACCTGTTCGATCATCTTTGATTGTGATTGTTTTAGCCATCTTCTTGCATCTCCTCATCTTCTCGTGTCATTTTTTCAATCGCCTCAATACCCAAGATGCTAAGACCCGTTTTAAGTGAAAGAGCAACCATTGTAATGAGTTTTAAAAGTTTTGCTTCATCATCATTCCCTATGATTCTACAATCGTAATAAAATTTATGAAGTGCAGCTGCTAAAGATTTTAAATAATCCGTTAGCTTTTGAACTTGACGCGAATTAAATGCGTCTTCTATAATTTCAGGAAGAAGCAATGCATCAAAAAGTAAGTTGTTAGCATTTTCATCAAGACCTTTTAAGCTAGATGCTAAAATCTCTTCTTTAGCAATACACGACTTAGAAAATATAGTATTTATTCTTGCGTGTGCATACTGTATGTAAAAGATAGGGTTTGAGCTATCTTGTTTTTTAAACTCAGCTAAATCAAATTCTAAAGCAGTGTCAGATTTCTTAGATGCAAAGATAAAACGAAGAGCATCTCCTCCTATTTCATCAATGATATCACTCATTAAAATCACATTTCCCGCTCGTTTACTCATTTTGTAAGGTTCACCATTTTTAAGAAGTGAAACCATTTGAGCTAAAAGTGTTTCGAGTTTTTTAGAATCATAGCCAAGATATTCGACCGCTGCATTTACACGAGGAATGTAACCATGATGATCAGCTCCCCAAATGTTGATGTAATGATCATAGCCGCGCTCAAACTTTTGGTTGTGGTAGACTATATCGCCTGCTAAGTAAGTAGGACGGCCATCTTCACGGACAACAACTCTATCGTTATCGTCGCCTTTAGCCTCAGATGCTATCCATACTTTGTCTTCTTTAGTGTAGATGCCATCACCCATTTTTTCCATAACTCTATCCCAATCCTGATAAAGTGATGATTCATTTACAAAGGTGTCAAAATGAATATTTAAATCAGCGAGAGATGTAACGACAATATCCATCACCCCATCTTTTGCCCAAAGTGCAAGTTCTTTGTAGCGAGATGCATCAGAAAAAATCTCTTTACCAAACTTCTCAATAGCCTCCTTTGCAAGACCTTCTAAATACTCACCACGGTAATATGATTCAGGATATTCTACAGTTTCTTTAAGAATGTTTTCACGTGCATATAGAGCAATAGAAAGACCGAGTAAGTCTATCTGATTTCCAGCATCATTTACATAATACTCAGCAGTGATGTCGTAGCCTAAATGCTTTGCAAGTCTATACAATGTATCACCATATACAGCACCACGAGCATGACCTATATGAAGAGGTCCTGTTGGGTTTGCAGATACAAATTCTAAAAGTACTTTTTGCTTATTTTCTTGTTTGCCAAAGTCATCTGGATTACTTAAAGCCCACTCAGCGTACTCGGCTAAAAAGTTCTCACTTAAACGAAAGTTTAAATAACCTTTTACAGATTCTACACTAGAAAAAACTGTTGTGTCATCATCAAACGAAGAAGCGAGTTCCTCTGCAATTATCATAGGTGATTTGCGTAATTCTTTGGCTAAAGAAAACGCGATTGGAGTAGCGAAATGACCAAAAGAACGATCTTTTGGCTTTTCTAAAACGACATCTCTTGAGAATTTTTCACGCAAAAGCGCAGATACTCTTTGTTTCAAGATTTACGCTTGTGTTGTTGTAGTTTTTGGAGCTTGCCTTGCTGCTACTTCTTCTGTAGACTCAACTTTTTTTGGTGCTTCACTTGCAACTTCTGTTACTTCATCAGTCTCTTTCATCTCAGCTTTAAAGTTTTTGATACCTTTACCAATTCCTTTTGCTAAATCAGGTATTTTCTTTGCACCAAACATAAGCACGATGATTCCAAATATTATAAGTAGTTCTGTTCCGCTAGGCATTCCCATTGTTTTTCCTTGTAAAAAATTAATCCAAAATTATAACTAATTAAAATTAATCTAGTCTATATCTTCCCACTTTATCGTAAATTCATTAATATCATGACTTGGAATTTTCAATCGTGCCGCTTGTGCAATAGCTCTAAGTAAAGTGGCTGCTTGGCTTAAGTCATCATTTACAATCAAATAATCGTACTCACATATACGCTGTATCTCTTTCTTAGCCATCTCAATTCGTCCATCGATGACATCTTGTGTATCCGTTTTTCTTGCTTCTAGGCGATATTTCAACTCTCTAAGTGTTGGTGGCGTAATAAATACTGAGGTAGTGATATCATGAAGTCTATTTCTAATTTCATCATTTCCTTGAACATCAATGTCAAAAATAACGAGTTTTCCCTCTTTAAGTGCTTTTTTAACAGGCTTGATAGATGTACCATAATAATTTCCATGCACATTTGCGTATTCTAAGAAATAATCTTCTTCTATGTCGGCTTTAAATTCTTCTACTGTAACAAAATGATAATCAACGCCATCCGTTTCACCTTTACGAATTTTACGAGTCGTTGTTGATATAGAAAAATAGCATGCACCAATATCAGGCATAATTTCTTTCAAAAGCGTGCTTTTACCAGCTCCACTAGGACCAGAGAGAACTAAGATAGCACCTGTATTATGATTCACTAGTTATCACCTAGTTCTATATTTATACTGATTTTCATCCCCTTCATAGATGCTGCCACATCTTCGTTGGACAATGCTTCAAGTAATTTTCTAAGTGCTTTTACACCTTCGTTATCTGCTTGGATTTCTAAGCCTGCTTCTGGGTTTAACTCTTCGAGACTTAACTCTTCGAGACTTAACTCTTCAAGACTTAACTCTTCGAGTTTATCTACTTCTGGACTTTCCTCATCTTCGTTAGACATCTCTGCATTTACTTCTACTTCTGGACTTTCTTCATCTTCGTTAGACATCTCTGCATTTACTTCTACTTCTGGACTTTCCTCATCTTCGTTAGACATCTCTGCATTTACTTCTAGTTCTTCACTTACTTCTTCACCGATTGCAAGTTTTATGTCTCTTGAACTTAGTGAGTCCATATCATCCATCGCATTACTAGCAATATCAAGTAGCGTATCTTCATCTATCTCACTATCTAACTCTTCTTGGCTTAATTCACCTACTGCTTTTTCTATTTCAGACTCTAGGTTTAGGTCTTCTTCTAAGTCATCATTCTCTTGGCTTAACTCTTCGAGTTTCTCGACTTCTGGATCTTCCTCAACTTCGCTCAAAGTCTCTGCATTCACTTCTAAATCTAAGTCCTCAAGGTCTAAATCTTCTTCTAGGATCAACTCTTCTTCTAGGCTTAACTCTTCGAGTTCATTTTCTTTTGGATCTTCCTCAACTTCGCTCAAAGTCTCTGCATTCACTTCTTCTAAGTCATCATCACTTAAATCTAAATCATCCAGTTCTAAGTTTTCTTCTAGCTCTTCGAGTTTATCAACTTCTTCACTTGTTTCAGCTTCGATTGAAGCCTCTTCATTCACTTCGGTTGAATCTAATAAATCTTGTACTTCTTGTAAGTCGTCTTTATCCAAAACTCCCTCAAGAACTTCTTCTGTAGATTCATCTGAAGTTAAGGAATCGAGTTCTTCTAAGTCTCCAAGGTCTTCTAAGTCCGATAGGTTTAAGTCTTCGAGACTTAACTCTTCAAGACTTAACTCTTCGAGTTTATCTACTTCTGGACTTTCTTCATCTTCGTTAGATATCTCTGCATTTACTTCTACTTCTGGACTTTCTTCATCTTCGTTAGATATCTCTGCATTTACTTCTACTTCTGGACTTTCTTCATCTTCGTTAGATATCTCTGCATTTACTTCTAAATCTAAATCAAGTTCTTCTAAGCTGAAGTCTTCGAGATTTAACTCTTCGAGTTCATTTACTTCATCCATATCCAAATTAAGTTCTTCGATTTCATCAACTTCTGGAACTTCACTCAGCTCTTTTCCTATCGTTGAAAAAAGTTCTACTAAGTCCGTAGGTAAAAATGGTTTTTTAATTGTTCGAGTAAACTCATCGGCACTCTGCAGCATCACGCGCACATATATATAAAGATTTATTAAAAGTTATTTTCTCTTTTAATGTAGTAAAAAGTTCACTTTCATAAAGCGTATCATCTACAACAAGTAAATCATATGAACCTTCGTTAATACTATCTACATTCTCTACTACTTCTAATTCATCTGAAGTTTTTTGTGCACTGAGTGTTACGAGTTTATTAACTACTGGATTGTCATTGAGGAGTAATATTTTCAAGTTGATTCCTTGTGAGGCTGAGATATAATTATTTATTTTACTATTGTATCAAAATAAATTAAAAAAACATCTCTAATGCATTAAATGCACTCAACATTTCACCTTTAAGTATCAGCATACTCGCTGTAAAGGTAGCAATTAAAACACCAAATGAAACCATAATTTTAATCGGAAAACCAATTACTAAAAGATTAAACTGGGGCATCGTTTTCATTAACATTCCAAAAATAACATCCGCCAACCACGATAAAGCAATAATAGGGAACGCTATCATAAAACCAACTAAAAACATTCGCGAAGTTGCATAGATGATATAGTCAAATAAATTTTCTTGCATTATAAATCCACCTAGAGGTATAGTGTGGAGCGAATTTTCAATGTATAAAATCATCCAATGATGCAAATCAAGTGCGAGTAAAACCATCAAACCCATAAGGGATAAAAACTGTGAAATAATAGGCATGGACACACCCGTTTGAGGGTCAATCGCACTTGCCATTGAAAAACCCATCATAAAAGAAATTTGACCACCCGCAAAGGTTATGACATTGTATGATAGTAATAAAATAACTCCTATGGCCAAACCAAACATAAATTCACTTAAAATTGCCAGTATTAAATTTGGGGCATTAACTTCAAAAGTAATTTCAGGCATAGAAGAATAAAATACTATGGCGAAGAAAAAAGCCATACTTGCTTTTATATTCATTGGAATGTTTTTATGCGAAAATATAGGAACAGCTAAAAAAAGAGATGTAAAACGAAAAAAAAGAAGTAAAAAACCAACAATATTTGCTTCTTTAAATACCTCAGTCCATTCCATTTATTTTATCTCGTAGAGTACTTTGTTTTCGAGTTTATATATTTTATCGCACATATGTGCGAGTTCATTATCGTGTGTTACTAAAATCATTCCAGCATTTTCATTTTTACAGTACTCAAAAAATAATTTCATTACTTTATTTGCTGTTTCTTTATCGAGGTTTCCCGTTGGTTCATCTGCAAAAATTATCTTTGGTTTTTTTGTCAAAACTCTAGCTATGGAAACGCGTTGCTGTTGTCCACCTGAGAGTTCTGTAACTTTTTGTTGTATGCATTCTTTAATATCTAATCGAGTTAGGAGCGTATCGTCTATGTCTTTTTGGCTTAACATTGCAGCGACTTCAAGATTTTCATAAGCAGAAAAACCTTTAAAAAGGTAATGTGACTGAAAAACTAAACCTAAGGAGTTTCGCTTAAGCTCTGATAGTTTCTTTTT